>NZ_PDYS01000003.1:0-268649 GCF_002743155.1 Sporosarcina sp. P1 | reverse complement strand
TTTTCTTTAGAATTCATGTGAGTCCTCCTTGGTTGTAATTAGGGGTCAAGCCCTCAATGCCTTGACACCCCCGAATCATACCAAGGGGACTTTTCTATTTCAATAGGGCTCCACTAAACAAACAGGAATGCTCCCGGAGGATCAGCCCGACAGGTGAGACAACCAAAGGAAGCGTAGCGACCTGGTTGGCTCACCGCGGGCCCTCGGGAAAGCGTCCCCTCTGGAGCGCAAATCCCACACCCTATCTATGCACTTACTTCTCCAATTCCCCAATCAATTCGTCAACCGTAACCTTTTTCTGTTCTCCGCCCGCCATGTTCTTCAGCTGAACGACGTTTTCGTTCACTTCGTCTTCGCCGATGACGATGACGTAGTTCGCTTTCAAGCGGTCAGCGGACTTCATTTGGGCCTTCATCTTGCGGTCCATGTAGTCCATCTCGCTGCGTAAACCATTCTCGCGTAGTTTGCCGAGAATCTCGAAGCCTTTTTCTCGTGCTACGTCGCCAAGTGTGACGATGTAGACGTCGAGTGACGGTTCGTCCGTAAAGGACTTTTCTTCTGCTTCAAGTGCTAACAAAAGCCGCTCGATGCTAAGAGCGAAGCCGATACCCGGTGCTGGAGGACCACCGATTTCTTCAGCGAGTCCGTTGTAACGCCCGCCACCACATAGTGTCGTGATCGCGCCAAAACCTTTGGATGTGCTCATGATTTCAAATGCAGTGTGGTTATAGTAATCCAGTCCACGGACAAGATTGGGATCGTATTCGTACTCGATGCCTGCGATGTCCAAGTAGTTCTTCACTTTTTCGAAGTACGCGCTCGATTCTTCATTGAGATAATCCGCGAGTGAAGGCGCTGTTTTCATCAATGGATGTTCTCTATCCACTTTACAATCCAAAATTCGTAATGGATTTTTCTCTAGACGGTTTTGGCAGTCCGAACAGAATTCCGCAATATTTGGGCTAAAGTGTGCAATCAGCGCTTCTCGGTGTGCATCGCGTGATTCTTTGTCGCCAAGTGAATTTAGTACCAGTTTGATATCCGAAAGACCTGTCTTCTTATAAATATTCATTGCCAACTCGATTACCTCTGCATCGATTGCTGGATCATCACTGCCGATTGCCTCTACGCCAAATTGGACGAATTGACGGTAACGGCCAGCTTGTTGACGCTCATAGCGAAACATCGGACCTGTGTAGTATAGCTTCACGGGCTGATCTGCGTAGCCAAACATTTTATGTTCGACGAATGAACGCACGACTGGCGCTGTACCTTCTGGACGCAATGTCATCGAGCGATCTCCTCGATCCGTGAATGTGTACATCTCTTTTTGCACGATATCTGTCGTATCACCGACTGTGCGCTGGAATAATTCGGTTTGTTCGAAAATCGGTGTGCGGATTTCCTTGTAGTTGTAAACGTCACAAATCGAACGAGCGATCTTTTCAACGCGCTGCCATTTCCAAGAAACATCAGGAAGAATATCCTGCGTACCGCGGGGAACTTTAAAATTCATTAGTAAAACTCCTTTCGATTATCTAATAACGGGCGAACTTTCTGAGAACACAAAAAAGCTCCCATCCCTAATAAAACAGGGACGAGAGCTTGTAGCTTCCGCGGTTCCACCCAAATTGACACAAAAGTGCCCACTCGAATCCGGATAACGGCCGGTTCCGTCCACGCCTACTAATTTCAGCATGAATCCTCCGTGGTGTTGTTCGCTTTACGGTTCTGTCAGGGAATTTCAGCCAAGTTCCCCGTTCTCTTTCCAGCCTATAGTAAAGGTATTTTCCACATCATCGGTGTGTGAATTAATTCGATTACTATCTATGTTAGTCGTAACTGCTACTACTGTCAACTTCTTTAGTGAATTATATATGTTGGTCAGCACTAGCAAATGCTCATTCAAAACATTTATCCGCTCTATTAACATCCATAAGCGCTCTATGAAACGTCCTAACCGCTCTATGGCACCTGGTATCCGCTCATAGACCTACGTCAAGCGCTCTATCACGACCCACATCCGCTCATAGACGCACCACTTCACTTACCTAGACTCAATCATCAATGTCACAGGACCATCATTCGTCAACTGCACGTCCATCGTGGCACCAAATTGGCCTGTTTCAACATAAAGTCCAAGACTGCGCAGTTGTTCATTGAAGTATTCCCACAACGGTTCTGCCACATCAGTTTTGGCCGCCTCGATAAAACTTGGACGGCGCCCTTTTTGTACGTTGCCATACAAAGTAAACTGAGATACGGACAAAATCGCGCCATCGATTTCTTTGATTGAACGATTCAATTTTCCTTCATCGTCTTCATAGATACGCAAGCCAGCAATTTTATTCGCAATATACGTGGCGTCTTGTTCGGTATCGTCATGTGTGATGCCGACAAGCAACACATAGCCAGTTGAAATGGAGCCTGTAATTTCTCCGCCAACTGTTACGGAAGCGTCTTTCGCACGCTGTAATAAAACTCGCATGTTCACATCTCCTAATTAGTTCATAACTCGTTCTACAGAATAAACGTCTTTGATTTGTTTGATTTTATCGACGGTGCGTTGCAAATGCGCGATGTTTTGGATTTTAATCGACATATGGATATGGGCGATATCATCCTTGTCTGCTTTGCCACTCACTGCGGTAATTGGCGTATTCATATCGGCGACGACCATCATCACTTCATTGAGTAAACCTTGTCTATCGAATGCGGAAATTTCAATATCGACTTGGAATTCTTTGCGAACTTGATCGTCTTGCAATGCCCAGTGGACTTCGATAATACGTTCTTGCTGTCCTTGTTCAGACAATACGTTTGGACAATCGGTACGGTGCACGGAAACGCCACGGCCACGTGTAATGAAACCGACAATTTCATCGCCGGGTACCGGGTTACAGCACTTCGAAATACGGATCAGCATATTGTCAATGTCTTTGACGATCACACCTGATTCCGTCTGTTTTTCCGGCTTTGGCGCTTGAATTTCTGAGACGATTTTATCAATCGTTTCTTTCTTCACGCGTTCTTTGCGCATTCGCTCAGCTAGTCGATTGACTACTTGTTGCGCGGTAATGCCACCGGAACCGACTGCAGCATAAAGGTCCTCTTCAGAAGTGAAACTGAATTTTTCAATGGTACGCTGCATATTTTCTTTACTCAACGCTTCCTTGATATCATACTCTTCTTCTTTCAGTTCCTTCTGAATCATCTCGCTACCTTTGTCGATGTTCTCGTCACGCAATTGCTTTTTGAAATATTGGCGGATTTTATTTTTCGCTTGTGAGGTATGCGCTAATTTTAACCAATCACGGCTTGGACCAAATGACTGTTTCGAAGTTAGAATCTCGACGATATCACCTGTTGATAATGACGAATCAAGCGGCACGATTTTACCATTCACTTTAGCCCCGGTCGTCCGATTCCCAATTTCGGAGTGGACCCGATAGGCAAAGTCGATCGGTACCGATCCTTGCGGCAATTCGACAACATCTCCGTCCGGTGTAAACACATAGACCATGTCCGAAAATAAGTCAAACTTCAATGATTCCATAAACTCCTGTGCATTAGAAGATTCATTTTGAATTTCCAAAATCTCACGGAACCATGTCAATTTCGAATCAATATCACTCGCTAGTTTCGCGACTTGTTTACCTTCTTTATATGCCCAGTGAGCAGCCACACCAAATTCTGAAATCCGGTGCATCTCTTCTGTCCGAATTTGTACTTCGAGTGGATCTCCTGCAGGTCCGACAACAGTCGTATGGATAGATTGATACAAATTTTGTTTCGGCATGGCGATATAATCTTTGAATCGTCCCGGCATCGGCTTCCATAATGTATGAATGATTCCAAGCGCCGCATAGCAATCCTTAATGCTCTTCACGACAATACGTACCGCCAGTAGATCATAAATTTCATTGAACTCTTTTTTCTGGATAACCATCTTTTGATAAATAGAATACAAATGCTTCGGTCTACCATGAATTTCTGCAGCGATACCCATTTCATCCAGTTCGACACGCATCTGATTCATGACGTCTTTCAAATACTGTTCGCGTTCTGTCCGCTTTTGCTTCATCAAATTGACGATACGATAATATTGTTGCGGATTGGAATAACGCAACGCAATATCTTCCAGTTCCCATTTAATCGTGGAAATTCCGAGGCGATGAGCGAGTGGTGAGAAGATCTCCAACGTTTCTTCCGATACCCGGCGTTGTTTCGCTGCCGGGACATGCTTCAATGTCCGCATATTATGCAATCGATCCGCAAGTTTGATTAAAATGACACGGATATCCTGCGCCATCGCAATGAACATTTTACGGTGATTTTCCGCTTGTTTTTCTTCATTGGATCTGAATTTTAATTTGTCGAGCTTTGTTACGCCATCAACGAGCATGGCGACTTCATCACCGAATTCACGAATAATATCTTCGCGGCTAATTTCCGTATCTTCCACCACATCATGTAGAAAGCCCGCTGCGACCGTTTCCGGATCCATTTGAAGACCCGCCAAAATTCCTGCGACTTGAATCGGATGGTTGATATACGGTTCACCTGAAGTCCGAAACTGCCCTTCGTGCGACTTTTCAGCCATCACATATGCCCGCCTGATGAATTCGACGTGTTCTTCGTTCATATATTTGGAGACCAAGTCGTATATGTCTTGTTCTGTCAGGTCTTGATTTTTCGCCATTGACTTACCCCTTTCAGCCTATTCTGTAAATATTTAGACAATAGTTTTTAGTAGTATATGTATATTATCACCTATATGTAAAGCGAATCAAACTCAGCGCCTATATTTATATAGCAAGAATCCTCCGCATTAAGCGAAGGATTCTCCCATCAGTACGTAATTAATGCCTTGATGTTTTCATTCGTCAACTTTTCGCGACCGTTCAAGTACGATAGTTCGATCAAGAATGCACAGCCAGCTACAACGCCACCAAGTTTCTCGATCAATTCGACTGTTGCGCCGACCGTACCACCAGTTGCAAGTAAATCATCGACAACGAGTACGCGTTGGCCAGGCTTGATAGCATCTTTATGGATCGTTAACTCATCTTGTCCATACTCTAAGTCATAAAATACCGAGATCGTTTCGCGTGGTAATTTACCTGGCTTACGAACCGGTGCAAAACCGATTTCAAGTGCATAAGCAACAGGACATCCGATGATGAAACCGCGTGCTTCTGGCCCCACGATGATATCTACGTCCAATCCCTTCGCATACTCAACAATTTGGTCTGTCGCATATTTATATGCTTCTCCGTTATCCATGATCGTCGTGATGTCTTTAAAGCTGACACCCGGCTTTGGATAATCGTCTACAGTCGTTACAAACTTTTTTAAGTCCACAGTTTTTCCTCCTCAACAGCATCTGTCTCACGCAAAGAGTCGAATACTTTCTTCAAGTCCTGATACGGAGCATAAAGCAACAACTCTTCCAGTTTGATCTGCTGTTGGCGTTTTTTATAAGATGGCGCTTCTGCCAAATCTCGTTTGCCGGCAGAAGTAAGCATCGTCACCTTACCATTCTCTAGTGTAACAAATTCCAGTTCATAAAACACTTTTGTCATAAACTTTATCACATCTTTTTTCCAACCTTTATGTTTGGAAAGCATATCGATTTGATTGTGTATATCAAATGTCTCACGCTTTTTCAAAAAGCTGTAATACCAACCAAATTGTTGGCGATCTGGCATCTTTTCGAAGTACATCGAATCATGCACATGCAGATGAAGATATACTCGGTCGGCACGCGTCTTTTCCATCACTTGTTTCAACTGTTCTTCAGCCTGAGGCATATCGAGCAATACAATAGCTGAAGAAAGACGAAGTTCGTCGCGTCCAATGAAAGCAATTGGACTATCTTTAAAGAACGGAGCGAAATGTTGGATAGCTTCTTCACTGAACGCAATAAATTGGGCTTGATCCGGAATCAGCGGCAACCATCTAGCTGGCTCTCGGATTCCACGGTAATCGAACAACTGCCACTCGTCACATTTCACATCTTCGACAAGTAACTGCGCTTTTTTGTTCCCGTTCCATTCATTAATTTGCAAATCACCCGTCAAACTAAGCTTACTTTGCGGTGCCATTTCGTCTGCCAATGCCCCGGCTCCGAAGTAGATTGCATCTAGACGTTCAGTATGGTCGCCCATTTCAAGCTTCAAATGATCTTTCGCTGTACCGATTTTACGGACAGATATCGTGTCGAGCCGCTCCAATAAGAAAACTGGCTTCGGGAATCCCATTCCAAACGGTCGGATTTTCTCGAGCGCTTCGATTGAGGCGATATCAATTTCATCCAGCGCAAGCGGCACATCGATGGATAAAATAGGCTGTAAATCCTCTTCCGTCAATACTTCCTTCGCCTGTTCATTCAAATTCGAACGCAATAATTCAACGTCCTCTATTTTCAATGACATCCCAGCAGCCATCGCATGCCCTCCGAAATGTGGCAGAATTGACGCATTCTTCGATAATTCTTTATATAAATCAAAGCCCTCAATACTACGCGCAGAACCTTTCGCCATTCCTGTTTCATGGTCGATCGACAAAATGATGGAAGGACGGTAGTATTTCTCCGTCAGTCTCGATGACACGATGCCGACGACACCCGGATTCCAGCCTTCCCCTTCTACGACTAGCACGTGAGGAACTTGATCGCCATAACGGATTTCCACTTGCTCTTCCGCTTCCTTTGCGATTTCTTTCACTAATTGTTGCCGTTCTTTATTCAAATCATTCAATTCTTCTGCAATTCCGAGTGCTTGTTGCTCATCTTCTGCCTTTAATAAATCAACTGCTGGATCTGCATCGCCAAGTCGGCCCGGTGCATTCAGACGTGGACCGATCGTAAAGCCGATCGTTTCTTCCGATAAAGCATTTTGTTCATGACCGCTCACTTGCATCAACGCCTTAATTCCAGGACGTTGCGTGCGGCGCAATCTACGGATGCCTTCTTTCACCATATAACGATTTTCATCTTCTAGCGGTACTAAATCCGCTATCGTACCAATGGCAACGAATTCTAGCAAGTCGAGTGGCGGCTCTCCAAGTAAAGCAGAGGCTAGTTTGAACGCTACACCGACACCTGCAAGTTCTCCAAATGGATAATTGCCATCGGGATGACGTGGGTGGATGACCGCATCCGCGTCAGGCAAGACGTCACCCATTTCGTGGTGGTCCGTCACGATGACCGACAGTCCAAGCGACTTGGCGAAAGCGATTTGTTCAATGCCTGAGATTCCGTTGTCTACTGTGATCAAGACTTCTGTGCCTTCTGTATGTAGTTGTGCAAAGTAGTCGCTGTTCGGTCCGTAACCGTGTTCAAAACGGTTCGGGATGGCGAAGTTCACTTTTGCACCAAGACGTTCGAGCGCTGTCAAGAGCACTGTGACACTTGTTACGCCGTATAGTGATAGGTAAGCTTTTGAGTTTATCGCCAGCTTTTCCCCCACTTCACACCGTGCGTGAGACTTTCACCTCACACGGCGTTCTATCGAAAAATTTCAAAACTTTGGTAATCTACATAACTTAACAGAATTCACTTGTTCGTTTGTATGTCTAATCGTCCAATTAGATAGTTAATTGCTGTAGTTCCAATTTCTTTCGTAGCGTATTTATTTTATTCAGGCTTTGTGAGTTGGTTAGTAACTTTTTATACTTTGAGATTATTTCTTCATCTATTGCGTGAATTAAAATGTGGATTTCCTTATCAACGAGACAGAGGTTGTTATATTGGTCAGTACCACCTTGCAACCGTGGTACTTTATGATGGCAATGAATCGTCATCGGGTTTAACATTTGCCCAGTTACATGGCATTTTCCTCTTTGTGCACTGTATAATGCTATACGGTTATCGTTGTACTCTATACTTCTCTGGGGAATTGGATGCTCCATCAGAAATCGAAGTATACTGATATCAACAGTTATCAGGTTTTTATGAATTTCTACTCTACCTTCTTTTGTATATGCATTTACTGCGTTACGCTTCATCATTGGATTCTTATGTTTAATATATCCAATTGGAAGGAGCGGATCTCGTGATATAAATCTTAATTGTTTGCTCTTTCCGTATTCTTTCTTAATGAAATCAGATGTTATCACACCTGTTTTCTTAATTCGCCTTTTCATACGATGGTCTTTCATACATGCATTTACTTCGTATGCAATGTTCCCCATATCTTCGGAAATCATTGTAGCGGTACGGAAATATTGATGAAGTCCTATTACAGTTGAGTTGTAGAGTGCTATTTTTCTTGCTTGATCGTTAACACCGCTATCATATCGAATACCATTTATGATTTGCTTCAAGTTTTTCTTTGTGCGTTGAACTGCTTTGTCGCACATATGACTTTTCACAACCCATTTTTCACCTTTTGGAATTAGCTTCATTTTAAACCCGAGAAATTCAGAATAATCCTTTTTGAGATTCACTATTTTTGATTTGTCTTCGCTTATTTCTAAACCAAGTCTTTCTTTCAGCCATTTTTGTACTGCGGAAAATAATCGTTTGGCGTGATTAGGATTACTGCAAAAGATTTTGAAATCGTCTGCATATCGAACAATATAACATTCTTTTAGCTTAGATTTCCTAAGCACCCTGTACTTGTAACCTTTATCTGCGTGATTATTTTTCTTGTAATGGTATTGCAGATAATCCTTTTGAGTAGGAATATCCTCCCATTGGCTTTCAATCCAACGGTCAAGTTCATTTAGAACAACATTAGATAGCAAAGGAGATAGGATTCCACCTTGTGGCGTACCTTTATCATTCTCAATGATTCGACCATTTGGCAACTTAATTTTAGCTTTAAGCATTTTTGAAATGATAGTGAGTAAATTCTTATCTTGAATGCCCATTGCCCACATCTGTTTTAGCAACTTGGAGTGAGACACGTTATCGAAGAATCCCTTTATGTCTATATCGATTACATATGACATTTTTGAATTCTGCATAAGACGATAACTTTGAGCTATCGCATTCTCTACTGAGCGGTTCGGTCTAAATCCATGACTTCTTCCGGAGAATTTTGCTTCCACTATGGGTTCAAGAATTTGCAATATACATTGTTGGACTATCCTATCCCAGATAGCGGGAATTCCTAAAGGTCTAATTTTTCCATTTGGCTTTGGTATTTCCACTCGTCTAACTGCTTTCGGTTTATAATCTCGCAGTTTGTTTCTAACAAAACCTACAAATTGCTCCTCGGTCAGCTTGGATATATGATAGATTGTTCGACCATCCACGCCAGCCGTTTTGCTACCTGTATTTTTCTTAATGTTTCGATACGCCAACTTAATGTTTTCAACTGAACTAATTATGGACATTAAGTTTTTGAAAGAACTGCTATTGTTGCTTTGTTCATACAACATGTCAAATGTATCTTGCATGTGGTAATACTCTGCGTTTCTAAGCTTGGACTTTTTAACATGTTTAACGATTTGTGAATTTGCCACAGACATCAACCCCTCTCTCAAGTGGTGATTCTTTTAGTCATACTCGAATCTGTGTCTGTTATGCATTTATAAGTCTTTGAAATATCCGACTAGAGCCTATCCCTCCACCACTTATTATCATGGTTTCAAAGGTACTATGGCTCCACTCTCACGAAAGGTAAATCAGTTTTAATAGGTCGCCCTTTTATCTACTGAACTGCTTCTCAGGTAGGTTAATACCTCCGCATCCTTCGCTTTCCACGTTCCAATTTCTTTATCCTTACATATATCTTTAGGTTTCTCCTATGGTCCTGCATGCTTGAGCTTGCCTGTAACAAGCTATGGATTTTCATAACGCCAGATTTTTACTCATCCACACATGCGATGGCACTACCACCTATCACATTTCTGTGACAACTACGTCTAGACCCGTACATTCAGAGATTCGTCAGTGCTTGTTCAGCACATTCTAACCATAGATACTTTATGGACTCCCGGCGTATGGGACACACCATCCACCTCTGGACAGCTTTCGTGTCAGGTACTCGCTATGCTCTCCCTAACTTACGGTATCTCTCTGCCGACTTCACCGAGCTTCATACCTTTCTACTATAACCTTAGAAAAGGCATGTCGGAGTATCAGAGTAGGCATTTCAAGGCGTTACCCCATCATTCTACCTATCAAGAAATCAGTTCTCCCAGGATTTCTCCTAGTGTCTAAGCTTTTCACTTAGAAACGTGTCGCACCCGCATCATAATCTCCAAAAATTGTAATTTGCTGTTGTGTGTCGATTGCATGTTGGATGCAATCGACGGCTTCTTGCATGTCATGTAATAAAAACGGGTCATGTAAGTTGGACTCGTCCATGTGCAGATACGCGTTTGCTTGTTCGCTTGTCGTGATTCCGCGTGCGACAAGTATTTTTGTCAGCATCGTGGAAAGCTTCAAGTCCTTTGCGAGCTGGTTGACGAGTTCTTCATCTGGCCGATCGATTTGCCATCTTTTTTTTGATTGTATCAATGCTTTCACATCCTCTGTTCTTATTATAGCTAATGAAGATGGAGACTGAAAGGAAACGGGATGGAAAGATGGGGAGTAAGAACAGCATAGCATCGTTTTCTTCCTATAAGACCTGCAGAGGTAGTTGATATAAAGAGTGAGAGATAGCAGTTAGCGTCATAGGCATAGTAGGCCGTTGCTCGAGTGGGCGAATTTGAGAGTGCTGTAGTTGTCCTTGCACTACTGAGTGGTCATGATGTAGATTGTGGTTCTAGCAAAATAAGAAATTTTGTACATTACTTAACAGAGAAATCCTTATGGCAGAGCGACTACACGGCTGCCGGTCTTGCTCACTTTTTGTTGGGGACGTGGCTCGACTGATTATCTGGTACTAAAATTAGCAAGTGTTCACTTTCTGGACCCACGCAGGCACGTGGGGGATTGCCTACAGCCATGAGCCAGCTGGCGATAGGGCTGCCAGTTGTCTCATGGCCACGGCCTACCCCGCAGTTGTGCCTGTGCTACTGTGGGGTAATGAATTAGTTCGTGTTTCTAGCAAAAAGAAAATCAGTGACATTGTGATAGCTATCATGCATTTCTTGCTCACTTTTTGTTGGGAACGTCGCTCGACTTATTTTTGGATTCTGTAGTTAGCAAGTGTTCACTTTCTGGACCCGCGCAGGCACGTGGGGGATTGCCTAAAGCCATGAGCCAGCTGGCGATAGGGCTGCCAGTTGTCTCATGGCCACGGCCTACCCCGCAGTTGTGCCTGTGCTACTGTGGGGAAATGAATTAGTTTGTGTTTCTAACAAAGAAAAACTAGCGACATTGTGATAGCTATCATGCATTTCTTGCTCACTTTTTGTTGGGTACGTCGCTCGACTTATTTTTGGATTCTGTAGTTAGCAAGTGTTCACTTTCTCGACCCGCACAGGCATGTGGGGGATTGCCTACAGCCATGAGCCAGCTGGCGATGGGGCTGCCAGTTGTCTCATGGCCACGGCCTACCCCGCAGTTGTGCCTGTGCTACTTTGGGGAAATGAATTAGTTTGTGTTTCTAGCAAAGAGAAAACCAGTGACATGGTGATAGCTATCATGTATTTCTTATTCACTTTTTGTTGGGTACGTCGCTCGACTTATTTTTGGGTACTGAAGTTAGCAAGTGTTCACTTTCTGGACCCGCGCAGGCACGTGGGGTAATGAATTAGTTCGTGTTTCTAGCAAAAAGAAAAAAAGCGACATGGAGATAGCTATCACTTGTTTCTTGCGAGTGAAGTGTATAAACTGCACTACACACTATCTAGCGAAGGCGCCTGCTGTGGTAGGCGAAGCAAGGAGCCACCAGCGACGTAGTGGGGACAATAAGCATTACACTTACATTGCCAGCAAAACCACAAACTCCTAACAGAACTACAATTCGACAAGCACTTAAGCACTAAATCGATTAAAAACAACTACCAGCACTGCCCTAAACACTTTCCAACGAAGGCCATCCCCTGCCACTTCTTACTTCCCAACTAAAAGCACATTAAAAGAAACAACAGCAAAAAAGCCACAACAAGTCGCTAAGCACGACTCACTGCGGCAATTCACACGCTAATAAACTTCCCTCGGTGGAACAATCTTCGCCTCAACCAACGGCGCCTTCATCAACACATCGATTCGTTCTTCCATCTCTTGCATCTGCCTACGTTGCGCAGTCAATTCCTTCTCCTTCAAATGCATCTGCTTCTCCAACTCTTTGACACGTCGTCCACTTCTATACGACTTGTAAATAGCAAAGAAACCACTAATAATCGCACCAAGCAACGCTGACCCAAGAATAATTAATACAAGTGGAATCATCGTCGTACCAAAGAAATAATTAACCGGTACAGATTCTACATTAAATACAGCAAACAATGCGATGAACACAGCAAATAACAAACCAACTAGAACAGTCCATTGAAACTTCATGTGTTCCATTCCTCCATTCAAAAAAAGCAGGATATACCGAAGTATACCCTGCTTTCACTATAGTTCAAACGTATTACACAACAGGTTCGTCTGAGCCCCATTGTTTTTTCTCTTTATCTACTTTTATTCCGCCATTCTTCGAAATTTGCTTTCTCTTTAAGTCGAACCAAAGTTGAGCAGAGATGAAGATGGAAGAATACGTACCTGCAAGCAAGCCGATTAATAATGCGATCGAGAACGGTCGAATTGATTCTGCACCGAGTGCCATCAATGCCACTACGACGAAGACTACAGTCAGAACTGTGTTAACCGAACGGCCAAGCGTCTGTCGCAATGATTTATTGACAATCGTTGCCAATTCACCTTCTTCGCTAATATGCTTCGAGCGATTCAAGTTCTCACGTATTCTGTCAAAGGTAACGATCGTATCGTTGATGGAGTAACCGACAATCGTCAATACCGCCGCAATGAAAGTGATGTCTACTTCGAGTCGTAAAATACTGAAGACGGCTATCATGAAGAATGCGTCATGCAGTAAACCAATAATCGCCGCCAGACCCATGCGCCATTCAAAACGTAACGCTACGTAGATGATGATCCCAAGAGCCGCAACCGCAAGTGCATAAATCGCATTACGCACGAGCTCTTTACCTACCGTATTGGAAACTGTTGAAACGTTCGGCTCTGCACTGAATGTTTCAGATAACTCTTTTTTGATTTTGTTGACTTCTTCTTGTGAGAAGTCTTCTTTATATCGTGCAACCGCAATGTTCTTTTCATCGCCTGAAATGACGACGTCCGACGTTGGGTGGCCAATATCTTCAAGAAGTTTCGTTACTTCCGTCTCATCGAGCTGTTGTTCAGCTAGCATTTCCACACGTGTACCACCGGAGAAGTCGATTCCCAAGTTGAGCTTGAAGACACCTAGCATGATCGCACCGACAATTAACAAGACGATAGAAAGTGCATAGAAACGTCTTCTTGAATGAACGAAATCGAAACGATCGAATTTTGTTGTGAGATCTAGCGTTTCATAGCCTTCATCTGCTGAATGAAGATGTTTTTTGTTCAATCCGAACCAGCCAACTTTATTATCGAGGTATCCGCTGTGAACGAGTAGTCCAAGCAATAGACGAGATCCCCAAACGGCTGTTAGGAAACTGACCAAAATACTGATAATGAGCATCGTCGCGAAACCTTTAACTGAGCTTGTACCAAAAATGAACAATACAACTGCTGCAAGGAGTGTCGTGACGTTCGCATCGAGTATTGCAGCGAACGAAGACTTCGCTCCGGCCGTGAAGGACGTTTTAACCGATCTTCCGACACGTAATTCTTCTTTGATCCGCTCATAAGTGATGATATTGGCATCGACTGCCATACCGACTCCGAGCATTAATGCCGCGATACCAGGTAGTGTCAACACACCATTGATTAATGTGAACACTAGCAAAATCAAAAAGATATAAACAGATAGAGTGACAACTGCCACAATCCCTGGCAAACGGTAATAGAATGCCATAAATATAAAGATTAAGCTGATGCCGACAATTCCAGCAAATATCGTTTTATCTAGTGCTTGTTCACCAAACTGTGCACCGACAGAAGTCGAGTAAATTTCCTCTAAATCAACAGGTAATGCACCGGCGTTCAAAATACCAGCCAAGTTTTTCGTCTCTTCAATAGTGAAGTTACCTGAGATTTCGACATTTGAAGAGTTAATGGTGTTAGCAACATACGGAGCCGAGATAAATGCGGGTTCCGGTTTTGCAGCTTCTTCCGCAAAGGAATTTTCACCTTCAATGAAATCCAACCAAATAACTAGCACGTTGTTCGGCTTCATTGCTGCAATTTCAGATGTAACTTCTCCAAATTTATTTGGATCTTTCATTTCCAATGTAACAACAGGGTTGTTATTTTCATCGAAATTGGCTTTTGCTTTACCTGCTTTCAAATCATTTCCGTCGAGCATCAATTCGTCATCCGCATTACGGAAAGAAAGATTGGCTTGAGTGGATAATAATTCGCGAGCAGTTTCCTGATCTTCTACCCCAGCAAGCTGAACTCGGATTCGGTTGTTTGATTCGATTTGAATGCTGGGTTCATTTACACCGAGCACGTCAATACGATTCGTCAATGCGCGGGCCGTATCGGCAACCGTCGACTCCGTAATCTTTTGTCCTTCTTTCAATGGTTTCACTTGGTAAAGAACCTCGAAACCACCTTGCAAATCAAGTCCTAGCTTGACATCTTTTAAAATGGGACTCGTCGTAGAAAATATCGTTGATGCCAAAATGACGATAAGCAGCAAAAACGCGACGATCCTTCCTCTGTTTTTCATATTTCCTTTTCCCCCTCATATACTAGAGCGGCATAGCACCTGTTATGTACTTTCTTCTCTCATTGTACAACATACCAATTATGAAACAGTAGGTTGTCCGTGTCAAATACTTCATGATAAGAATTGCAAATCAATCCATTTTTTTGGGCGAAAATAGCACAGACCATTCTTCTTTACTCAATTCCAATACATCTTCACTGTTCCGTTGGGCTTCTGTTTGCGTATGGGTCATGAACTGTGCCGCAGTAATTGCCAAAACATCAGAAATCAATTCATACGAACGCATCGCAGAAATTTCTTTTTTCCGCCACTTCTTCTCCACCAAATAGTTCAGTAAATCTTCTTCCGTAATCTCCGAGTAGCCGTAAAACGTCAATTCTTGCTTTTTGCTTTCTAGTGCAGGGAGCAACTGTCTGTATAAGTCTGTCAACTGTTGATCCAATGCCACTTCCCCCCTCGTGAATAGTTCCGGAATAAACTTAATTATATCACATACACTTAACTATATTTGGGTTTTGCACAAGCATTCGTATTATATCCGAAAACGGGGCAAATCAGAAGGAGTGGTGTAGGGTGTCATCATTTATTCGGGGGACGATCTTTTTGATGGCGGCCGTGTTTTTATCAAAATTACTCGGCTTCGTCTATCGAATTCAATTTATGCGGGTTGCAGGAGAGGAAACAGTCGGGATCTATATGACCGCATACCCGGCGTTCGTCTTTTTCCTCTCGTTAGTACAGCTTGGCGTACCCATTGCGATTGCGAAGGTCATAGCGGAAATAAAAGCACAAGGCGGCACGGTACAATTACGACAAGTTATGAAAACCGCCACATTTATCACCATTTTATCCGGTGCCGTTTTCATTCCAGCGTGTATTCTGTTCATCCCTTTTCTAGCGGAGACGTTACTCGGTAACAGCGCAACATCCACTGCCTTATATGTAGCCCTCGCCATCGTACCTATCGCCTCAATTGGCGGATTAATCAGAGGGTACTTCCAAGGGATTTCACGTATTGAAGAAACGGCATGGGCACAAGTCATCGAGCAAATCTTCCGTATTTTATTGATCACTTGGATGCTGCCGTACATTCTGGCTCCGGAAGATCCGATGATGAATGCAGCGTATGCTATGGCTGTCACATTCCTCGCTGAAGTTGTATCAGTTCTCTATCTTCTATACAAATACCGGCAGCAACAAAAGAAAGAACCGAAACCACAGAAAAAACAACCGCGATATCCGATGGAGCCCATCCTTGAGGTGGCACTTCCTTCGTCAGGCAGTCGTTTATTTGGGACCTTCACTTGGTTCCTCGAGCCCATCATCTTTTTACGCGCCCTCTCCATGGCAGGCGTTGGAACGGTAGCGGCGACATCATTGTATGGAGTAATTTCTGGTGTGCTTATTCCGTTATTATTGTTTCCCGCATTCATTCCGTATGCATTATCCGTCGTGCTCGTCCCAGCGGTCAGTGGTGCAGCGGCTTCTAGCAACGTCAAAAAGTTGCAAGAACGCATTCATTTAGCATTGCGTTTATCCGCTTTAACGGGTGCATTTGCGGCTACTGTATTTTATATGCACGGGCAAGCACTTGCAGAAAAGCTGTTCCACATTGTAGATGGCGGCAGCTATATGACATTGCTTGCGCCCATCTTCTTCTTTTATTATATACAAAGTCCACTCTATTCGATTTTGCAAGCGACAGGCGATGCGAAAGCCGGCATGATGAACTCGGTCTACGGAGGGATCGCAAAACTTGCGGTGATGTTCATCTTGGCTTCGCAACCAGGACTTCAAGAAACTGGCGCGGTTCTCGCAATCGGCTTCGGTGTACTCGTGACATCTTTCTTGCATATTGCCACGCTACGGCAAAACAAATCGACCGCCACAGGGTTTTCGATGTTCGCCATGACCTATATCGTATTCTTGCTGACCGTCGTCATCCGTCCGATTTTCATTCCTATCGGCTCGCATCATCTATTTGTCGAATGCGCCATTACGTCCGGCGTGCTGTTCGCTTTATTATTACTAACCAGACAAATCAAAACGCAGGACTTTGTCATGCTACGTAATTTAGTCAAACGCTATTGATCTTGTGTCAGTTGGACTCTTATTTCACCTTGTTCATACGAGCAATAGAAAATCTTGTTCAAATCGGTGATGTTTTTAGCACGTAACTCCTGTAGCAACCAATCTTCCGTCTTGCCAATCAACTTTAGATGCTCCGGTTGAATATCGCCGTCAAGCACTAGTCCGACAATCGGTAAGTCACCGTCTTTTGTGAATACAGATAAATTCCCGGAAGATTCGAGATACGCAAACGTCACATTATGGATTGACCCGACTTGATTCTCCCGTAATTGTTGAAACAAGTCGTCGAGATTATAACGTTGTTTACGCATTTCATGTTGTTGGATTTCTCCATGTTTAATAATCAACGTCGGATCTCCATCGACTAGGTCACGAAACTTCTTACTCTTCAATGAAATCATCGACGAAATATATTGAATGACCAGCAAAATAAGTATAGGAAGGATTCCTTTGATAATGGGTTTGTCGGGAGATTCTACAATCATCGCAGCTACTTCCGCCATAATAATGAAAACGACGACATCAATAACGCCCAATTCACCAACTTCTCGCTTTCCCATAATACGCAATATCACAAGAAGAAAAACATATAAAAATACCGTACGTAATCCGATGATGAGTAACTCGTGCACAGCATATCTGCCTCCTTCACACCTAGTGTGCCGGCAGATCTTTTTTCTATACGTGACAAAACAAAAAAGCGGCAATCTATGGATATACCACTAGATAACCGCTTTTTATTATGACGCTGTTACGACTCTGCCTACTGCTTGCTTGTCAAAACGCAAAACTGTAGTGTCAGATACACGTAAGAAAATAGACGTTTCATCTACTGCATCCACAGTTCCGTGAATACCGCCGATTGTAACCACTTCGTCTCCACGCTTTAAACTAGATTGCATCTCTTTCGCTGCCTTCTGTCTCTTTTGAGCAGGACGAATGAGTAAAAACCACATTATAGCTACCATGATTACTAGTGTGAAAATACCACCGTATTGTTCCATCATTATATATTTTCCCCCTTCCTGAAGCATCATTTTTTATTATACAAGATTTAAAAGTTTTTTGCATTCGGTTTATTAAAGCCGTATTGCTCAAAAAACTCTTCACGAAAATCACCGAGACGATCTTCACGTATGGCCTGACGTACTTGCTCCATTAAGTTAAGCAAAAAGTGCAGGTTATGATAAGACGTCAAACGTATACCAAAAGTTTCCCCCGCACGAATTAAATGTCGAATATATGCACGACTATAGTTTTTGCACGCATAACAATCACAGTTCGGATCCAGTGGACCAAAATCTCTTTCGTACTTCGCATTTTTGACAACTACGCGACCTTCACTTGTCATCAACGTACCATTACGTGCAATACGCGTCGGCAAGACACAGTCGAACATATCGATTCCGCGGATTGCACCGTCTATCAAGGAGTCTGGAGATCCAACACCCATCAAATAACGTGGCTTATCTTGCGGAAGCAAAGGTGTCGTGAACTCCAACACATTATTCATAATATCTTTCGGTTCTCCGACTGACAATCCACCGATTGCGTAGCCTGGGAAATCCATGGATACTAAATCACGTGCACTTTGCTTACGAAGATCTTCAAACTCTCCACCTTGTACGATACCAAATAATCCTTGATCTAAAGGACGCCCGTGCGCTTCTAGACAACGTTCTGCCCATCGTGACGTACGCTCAACACTTGCTTTCATGTACTCATGCGTCGCAGGAAATGGAGGACATTCGTCAAATGCCATCATAATATCGGCTCCAAGATCGTTTTGGATTTCCATCGCTTTTTCCGGACTCAAAAACAGCTTATCTCCATTGATATGATTACGGAAATGAACGCCTTCTTCTTTAATATCACGGAATTTACTAAGTGAAAACACTTGGAAGCCGCCTGAATCAGTCAAAATGGGGCGATCCCAGTTCATGAACTTATGTAATCCGCCCGCTTCTTTAACGATTTCATTACCTGGACGCAACCATAAATGATACGTGTTACTTAAAATAATGCCTGCACCCATTGCCTTCAATTCTTCCGGAGCCATTGTTTTGACCGTAGCTTGTGTTCCGACTGGCATGAAAGCAGGTGTTTCAAATGAACCGTGTGGCGTATGGACAATTCCAAGTCGCGCACCCGTTTGTTTACATGTTTTGATGTGTTCGTACGTAATAGCTGCCAATTAATCTCGTTCCTTTCTTGTAGCAGGGCGGATGAACATCGCGTCCCCAAAACTGAAAAAGCGATACTGCTCTTTCACTGCTTCGTTATATGCATGCATAACCTGATCGCGTCCAGCAAATGCGGATAACAGCATCAATAGCGTGGATTTCGGCAAGTGGAAATTCGTCACGAGGCCGTCAATCGCCTTGAACGCATACCCTGGATAAATAAAAATTGAAGTCCAACCGCTTGCCGCGACTACTTCTCCATTATTCTCTGAAGCAATGGTCTCAAGCGTCCGAGTAGATGTCGTACCGACCGCTACTACATTGCCGCCACTAGCTTTTGTCTCCCGAATAAGTGCCGCCGTTTCTTCTGTCATAACATAATATTCTGCATGCATTGTGTGGTCTTCAATTGAATCCACACTAACAGGACGAAATGTACCGAGTCCTACATGCAACGTAATGAAAGCGATCTGAACGCCTTTTTCACGCAGTGCATCCAAGATTTCATCCGTAAAATGCAAGCCTGCTGTAGGTGCCGCCGCAGAGCCGCGCTCTTTTGCGAAAACCGTTTGATAGCGCGACTGATCTTCTAATGTTTCCGTAATATATGGTGGTAACGGCATCTGTCCAAGTTGATCGAGCAACTCATAGAAAATACCATCATAACTAAATTTGAACTCACGCCCACCTTGCTCGCCAAGTGCTGTACATTCAGCCTGCAACAAGCCGTCGCCAAACGTCACGACCGTCCCCACTTTTATACGTTTCGAAGGCTTGACCAGTGTTTCCCAGCGGTCATCACCTGTTTCTTTTAACAACAACACTTCAATCGTCGCGCCAGTTTCTTCTTTCGTCCCGATCAAACGCGCCGGTAATACTTTTGTATCGTTTAACACTAGCAAATCCCCAGATTCTAGTTCATCCACTAAATCACGAAAATACTTATGTGTCACGATACCGTTATCGCGTCCCATAACGAGTAAACGGCTCGCTGTGCGATCCAAAAGTGGTGTTTGGGCAATTAAATGTTCCGGTAAATCAAAATCAAAGTCTTCTACTTCCATCATGCTAACTCCTATCTGTCATTCAGGAAGCGGATAGCCGAAATGCTCGTAAGCCTTTTCCGTTGCCATCCGACCTCTTGATGTACGTTGAATAAATCCCATTTGTAATAAATACGGCTCATAGACGTCTTCGATTGTCACTGACTCTTCGCCAATACTCGCAGCGAGTGTATCGATACCAACTGGACCGCCACGGAATCGTTCGATCATGCTATGGAGCAACTGATGGTCGATTTGATCGAGTCCATGGTGATCCACTTGCAGCATATCAAGCGCTTCTTGTGCAATCGAAAGCGTAATGACTCCATTGCCGCGTACTTGTGCGTAATCGCGCACTCTTCGCAGTAAACGATTTGCAATACGCGGAGTTCCACGAGAGCGTTTTGCCAGTTCCACAGCTGCCTGCGGATCGATGTGCACGTCAAACAAATTCGCACTTCGAATGACGATCTCTGTCAATGATTCCACTTCATAATATTCCAGTCGAAGCGGTACACCGAAGCGGTCACGAAGTGGTGCAGACAATGCCCCTGCACGCGTTGTCGCGCCGATCAGCGTGAAAGGCGGCAAATCCAGTCGCACAGAACGCGCAGTCGGACCTTTTCCGACCATAATATCGAGACAAAAATCCTCCATCGCCGGATACAGCACTTCTTCAATTGCCCGGTTTAGTCGGTGGATTTCATCGATGAATAAAACATCGCCCGGTTCCAATGAAGATACCACTGCCGCCAAGTCACCGGGACGTTCAATTGCAGGACCGCTCGTCATGCGGACATTGACACCCATTTCATTGCCTATGACCGTAGCGAGCGTCGTCTTTCCAAGCCCAGGAGGACCATACAGCAAAACATGATCCAAACTTTCTTCCCGTTTCTTTGCCGCCTCGATAAAAATCGATAAATTATCTTTTGCTTGCTGCTGACCGATATATTGTTGCAATAATTGCGGGCGTAATGATTGTTCAAAACTATCATCAAAATCGGTCGCCTCATTCGTCAGTATGCGTTCATCCATTGGAACCACCTCCATCGTATTAGCCTTGTTTCAATAGTAATTTTAACGCCAGTCGCATATAGCCTTCTGTATCGAGTTCTTCTTTCTCGAGTTTCGGCTTCACTTTCTTCAGTTCGCGATCAGAATAACCAAGCGCAGTCAACGCTAACATTGCTTCATCGAGCTCATCACTTTCAGTAAGTGTCAAGAGCGTGTCCTCGGAATCCGGCAAATCAATTTCCGTAAATAGATCATGAAGTTTGCCTTTTAAATCCAAAATCATCTGACGCGCTGTCTTCTTGCCGACACCCGGAAATTGCACAAGGAATGCTTCATCTTCACGCTCAATCGCACTCACTACTTGAGAAGGCAAGCCGTTCGCAAGAATTGCGAGCGCGCCTTTAGGACCGATTCCCGAAACGGTAATCAGTTTACGGAACAGTTCACGTTGTTCCAGCGTCTTGAAGCCGATCAATAACTGCGTATCTTCACGCACATGCAAATACGTGAACACTTGCTGCACCTCGTCGGTTACGTGGAACGCAAATGGATTCGGCGTCATAACTTGCCAACCGATTCCCGATTGCTCCAGCACAACATATTCTGGTGTCACGCGTGTCACATGGCCTTTTATGTAATCGTACAAAATATTCTCCCCCTAAAGTATACCTGCTATTATAGCATACGAACGGGTTTTCTACTTGTACGACCTTCGAAAATTTGCATAAATAAAGTGGTGAGAGAATTTGTGAGTGTGATGGGATGGAAGCTCCAGTTGGGGACGCTTTCCTGAGGGCGTGGCCCGAGCCGCTTCCCTCACTTCGTTCAGTCCAGGGTCTCGAACTCACGCTGACCCTCCAGGAGTCGCCCCAACTTCCGCTTCCATCCTACGTTGATAGTTGTGTTACTTAGGTCAGTCACTGTAGTTAGTGTGTGAATTATTGTAATGTCTCAATTTATATAGATTCAAGTACTAAAGTTCAAAGCCTATTACAACACTTATTTCATTGCACAACGAAAAGTATTTACCACTTACATTGCAAGGGTTTGGCGCGTACGAGAGGCGACTCCCAGAGGATCAGCTCGACAGTTGTCTCACCGCGGGCCCTCTAGGAAAGCGTCCACTCCGAAGCACCAATCCCCATCCCCAACACCTCTGCCAGCCTTTTGTTTTCTTATCGCATACTATTTCGCATCAAAAAAGAGCTGTCCAAGTCGTCATTTAAAATAATGACGACTTGGACAGCAACATTCATCCTACTTATGCGTGTGCGATTGCTTGTTGTTTCTTATGGAATGCGATGAAATTTTGTACTACAGTATCAAGGAATGCGATTGTAGCTTCATCTGTAATATTTCCTTCTTCATCCATTTTTGTGTGAACAGCACCGATATATACTTCGTTGCCCGGCAACAAGTTTGGCGCTAGTGCCGGGTTAGAAAGAATTTCGCGTAAGTGGATCTGTGCTCTCACTGAACCGAAAACTCCCATTGATGATCCAACAATAAAGCCTGTTTTGCCGTGCAACGTAAAGTCCCCGCCACGTGACAACCAATCCAACGCATTTTTCATTGCGCCCGGAATAGAGAAGTTATATTCAGGTGTCGCGAACATCACTGCGTCTGAATCTTTGACATCAGCTTTAAATGTTTGTACGGCTACAGGTGGTTCGCTTTCAATATCAATAGAGAACATTTCTAAGTCATTAATGAGAACCGGTGTAATTTCCAATTCCTCTTTATAACGCTCAGCCATAAATTGTACTAACTTTAAATTGTATGAAGTGGAACTTGTACTTCCGATTACCGCTTTGACTTTAATTGTCATAATGAAAATCTCCCTTGTATTTAATATCTGCAGGTTTTATCATAGCGCTTGCCTATTTTTATTTCTAATGATTTGCTTAGCTTGTGAAACCTTCAACGTCGTTTAAACGTATATATATAAAGAAGTTCTGAGGCCCATTCTAAAGGAGGTTGTCATATGCAAAAAATCATATACGCAAGCTTTGCTATGTCACTGCTACTTGTCGGTTGTAATTCAGAAGCCGAAAAACCTACTAAAGAAGTGAAGCCATCCGCTGAAACACCTGTTGACATAGCGCCTGAAATACCTACTGCGTTGCCTGACCGCGAACCAACGATGGATGTTGTTCTATCTGTTGAAGGTGAAGACTCCACTATCACAATGGACCTCGTCGAAGGCAGCAATGCCGTGTACTCGCTGTACATCGATCCAGCATACTATACGTTTGAAAACGGTGAGAAAGAAGACAAGCTCAGTCCTATTGTCGCAATCCCTACTGATTATCCTGAGGTGAATATGACATTTCTATACGTCGAAGATCAAACGCCAGAAAGTGTAAAGGAAGATATGAAACAGGAATACAGTATGCCGCTTGAGGAAAAGACTATTTCCACACCAGTAAACGCCCTTTCTTTGCATGGAACTGCAGGAAAAGAACCGGATAGCGAAGTCGTGACGATCTTTATGATGGAAGTAGATGGTGGGACATTGCTCATAAAAGAGAACTACTTCCTAGAAGCACAAGAAGGTCATGGTGCACGATTTGAACAAATGTTGGAGACGCTAGAAGTGCGTAAATAGTAAAAAGCAGGTGATGGAATTTTTGACCTCTGTAATTGATTAGTACACATGAAAGCTACTACCTAAATAGTCTTCATTTCACCATAGAACGAAGACTTTTTAGGTAGTTTAGTTGACAGCAAAATGAATTAGCTTTTACATATACTATTTATCAACCCACTCTTCAAGGATACATAGAAAACGTTTTCTGCCCGATCACAAAATTCAACTTCTTTTATCGAGACAATCTAGCTTCAGCAATACCAACTCTACTCGCGAAAGCTCTTTCATGAAGGTTTTCTCTCCGATGAACTACATGAGTGCTATACAAACCATTCGTTAAAAGCACCCGATTAGCGAATGAAAATAGCATATATAATAGAGCCTATTATTAATAAAAGAATCAACAGACCAGTACCTTTCCAACTTAAGTCACCTACTAAATCAGAAAGTACGCTTCCATGCATACTGCTAGCTGGATGCTTTCACTCCTTCTGCCTTATCCTTTCACGTCTTTCTTCAGGAGTTTCATTATCTTTACTCATTTTATCACTCCTTATATTTCTTTATTACTGAGATATGCCAGATCCCTATCACTATCTACATGGGTCGTTCCTTCCGTATATGAACCGAATAATATGATGAAAGCCGGATTGAACTTCTATGCACTATTATTAACTAAAAGATTTCTCACTTCATCTCTATACATCCTCATTACCTTCCTTAGAAGAAAACTTCAAATCGATACATCATTTCACCCTACGTTTGATTGCTCATACTAATCATGATAGTCATGACCATTGTATTGGTGAAAATTCACAGTTCGGATTAGTAATTCGTCGTCTGTAACGTTGCGACTACACCGGACTCTATGCCCATTTCGAAATGTTCCCATTATAGCATTTAGTACGATTATTTAATTTATTCATATAATAAATTTGTCTAAAAAAGGTTAGTAAAATTACTTTGCATTTTTTGTCGAATAACACTATCATATATGAGGGCCAGAATTCCCTTACGAATTTAGCAGACTAGCTAGAGCTCTACCAATACATTGTAGATATGTAAAGTTAATGTAAAAGGAGGGAGTTATTTGAGTTTAGCATCGATCGGTGTACCAGGATTAATAATTATATTAGTAATTATTTTAATTTTATTTGGACCACGAAAATTGCCTGAAATTGGTTCCGCTGTCGGGAAAACGTTAGCAGAATTTAAAAAGGCAACAAAAGACATTTTAGAAGACGACAAAGACAAGAAAACTGAAATAGAAAAGTCTGAGTCAATAAAGTAAGTAGACGGTGCGATTACACTTGCCTCGGCAAAAGTCGCCACATTTCATGACAAATGTGAAGGAGGAACTAAACTATGACAAATAATAAAAATCCCAATCAAGATACTCAAGATTTAAGTCGAAGAAAGTTTTTGAAGAGTGGCGGTCTTGTCGCTGGTGGACTTTTAGGTGGCTCTCTCTTTGGTGGTTTGCTAACGAATCAGTTCCAAAAAGGTACAAAGGAAGAAGCAACACCACAAGCGAGTAAACAAGTTACGTTTGATGCGCGTACGTTTTTCAGTCGAAATGAAGACTTTGCGTTGCTATCTGCTGCAACAGAAAGAATTTACCCAGAGAATAAAAATGGAATGGGTGCAATCGAACTAGGTGTGCCGTATTTCATTGACCGTCAATGTGCAAGTAACTGGGGAAGAAATGCGAATGATTATATGCACGGTCCTTTCCCATCGATTGTAAAAACTGACGTTTATCAAGAAGAAAAACGACAAAATAACGAAGTGATTACATCGTCTTCCGTTGTGAAAATACCAGCTGGAACGGCTAACTATCAAACAAAAATGACAAGAGGTACATTTTTCCTTGAAGGCATTAACGCAATGGAGCAAACTGCACAAGATAAATTTGATGATCGATTTGTTAATCTAGAACCTGAACAGCAAGATGAAATTTTACAAATGTTTGAAAAAGGTGAAGTGAAGTTCAGTGGAGTAGATTCTTCAGATTTCTTTAAGTTGTTACGAAAAACAACGATCGAAGGCGTCTATGCAGATCCTGTTTACGGTGGAAATCGTAATATGGAAGCTTGGAGAATGAAAGAATACCCTGGGCCAATCATGAGCTTTTTAGATAAAATCGAAGAAGAAGAGTTTATTGTAATGGAGCCTTCAAGTTTACGTAATTACCAAGGGCTTTAATTTAGGAGGACGCATAAATGGCTAAAAAATTAGAAAAAGTAGACGTTGTAGTCGTTGGTAGTGGTTGGGCTGGCGGAATTGTTTCAGCTGAACTTTCCAAAGCAGGCTATAAAGTCGTAATGTTGGAACGTGGTAAAGATCAAACACGTTCAGATTTTATAGGTGTTAAAGATGAACTACGTTATACAAACAGACATGAAATGATTGAAAAATTAACAGGCGATACGATTACATCTCGTGTTTCGATCGGCGATGCTGCATTACCTGTACGTTTACAAAAAGATATGAATACGGGGACAGACCTTGGTGGCGGAAGTATGCACTGGGCAGGTTCCGTATACCGCTGGCGTTCTTATGACTTCGAAATTCGTTCGAAAACAATTGAACGTTACGGAGAAGGTAAAATTCCAGAAGGGATGCAAATCCGTGACTGGGGAATTACTTATGACGAATTAGAGCCTTATTATGCTAAATGGGAACAAACGGCTGGGATTTCAGGAGAACCAGATCCACTTGGAGACAAGAGATCAAATGAATATCCAAACCCGCCAATGTTAGCTTCACCTGCGATTAAACTTTTCAAAGAATCTGCAAAAGAAATCGGTTTACACCCGTATCAAATGGCTTCTGGAAACATGTCGCAAACGTATACGAATCCTGATGGTGAAACGTTGAACCAATGTATGTTCTGTTCATTCTGTACAATGTACGGCTGTGACTTCGGTTCAAAATCAGATCCTCTTGCAACAGTTATCCCAACTGCACGAAAAACAGGTAACTGTGAAATCAGAACCAATTCACTCGTACGAAGAGTTATACACAAAGACGGTAAAGCGACGGGCGTTTTATATACGGATACAAGAACTGGTCAAGAATTTGAACAACCAGCTGATGTTGTCGTTCTTGCGGCATTCACATTCTCAAATAACCGCTTACTGATGTTATCGGATATTGGTGAAATCTATAACCCTGAGACTAGAAAAGGAACGATTGGCCGTAACTTCACGGGACAATTCAACAGTACTTTCCTAGGGGCTACAGGATTCTTTAATGACAAGAAATTCAACTACTATATGGGTGCTGGTGGATTGGGTGGCGCTGTAAGTGATTATGACGCTGACCTATTTGACCACACGGATTTAGACTTCATTCATGGTGGCGGAATCGAACTTCGTCAATACGGAGATGCGGCGATTAAGAATAACTTTGTCCCTAAAGGTACACCAACATGGGGTGAAGAGTTTAAAGAGAAATCTCTATTCTACGCTTTCCGTACATTAACGGTTTGGTACTCGGCAGCAGTTATGCCTTGGTGGCACAACTTCATGGACTTAGATCCTACTTATAAAGATGAGTTTGGAGATCCATTATTACGTATTACAAACAAACTAACAGAACAAGATAAGAACATTGCGAAATTCGGTATTGAAAAATGTACTGAAATCGTTGAAGCAATGGGCGCGGATATTATTGATCAAGACGAATTACCAGATCAATTTGACCACGCTTACGAAGGTATGCACTATATTGGCGGCGTAGCGATGGGTGAAGACCCAGAAACGTCTGCAGTAAATAACTACTTACAATTGTGGGAAATGGAAAACTTATTCGTCGTTGGCGGATCTGCACTACCTCACTTTAGTAGTCACCACCCTACACCAACAATCGGTGCCCTTTCATACCGTGCAGCTGAAGGTATTGAAAAATACTTAAAAGAAAATGGCGGTCTCTTAACGAAACCAAAATCTTCTAGCGTCAAAGCATAATATCTATAATATCACCTCTCACTTGGCAGTATGAAAGTGAGAGGTGTTTTTTTCTAAAAAGCTAAACACGGTGCTTGCGGTCACATCGCAACGATCGGATCCCGTACTACCCTAACATCATAGAATGATACTTTATTGCTAATAACATAGCCCGGCTGTCCGTCGCGGTGAGAATGCGCTTCCTTGAATGCATCGCTTTTCGTCCATGCCTCAAAAGCTTGTTTTGATTCCCAACGGGTACTGATCGTCACTTCGTCATAGTCTGGTAAATTGTCCGTGAACAATACTTCTAGACCTAAAAACCCTTCCATCTGCTCTACTTTTCCTTTTTTATCAAAACGCGTAACCAATTCATGTCCACGATCTTTAATAATCTTATTGGTGTTTGTTACGATAATCATATTTATTTCCCCCTTTTATTCAACTTAAACATATAAATTCTTTAGCAATTAACTTAAATGATAATGAATCTCATTATCATTGTCAACCACTAAAAAGCCAGTCAACAACTTTACTTACTTGAAAGTTGTTGACTGGCTAGTATTCTTTACGCATCCGACGCATTAGAGTAGACGTTTTGAACGTCGTCGTCATCTTCTAACGCATCGATCATATTCATAAACTGATCTTGTTGCTCTTCACTCAAATCCGCATAAACGGATGGAACCATATCTACTTCTGCAGAAATAAATACTAAATCTTCCGCTTCAAGCGCTTCTTTTACATTCAGGAATTCAGAGGGTTCCGTCAGAATTTCAAATCCATCTTCTGTCGAAATAACATCTTCAGCTCCTGCTTCCAAAGCCGCCAGCATGACTGCGTCCTCGTCCGTTTCTTGCGTACGTTCGATGAACAAACGGCCTTTGCGTTCAAATAAATAGTTGACGGAGCCAGTCTCTCCTAAACTACCGCCATTTTTATTGAATGCCACGCGCATATTGGGTCCCGTACGATTACGGTTTTCTGTCAAAGTATATACGAGGACAGCCACACCGCCCGGTCCGTACCCTTCGTAGATCACTTCTTCGTAGTTTTCATCCGCACCCGAACCTGTTGCTTTATCAATTGCCCGCTGAATAACATCATTCGGGACATTGGCACTCTTTGATTTATCGATTGCTAGACGTAAAGCTGGATTCGTGTCTGGATCGTCTCCGCCAGACTTTGCTGCCACGTAAATTTCACGCGACATCTTCTGAAAGATCTTTCCTCGTTTTGCATCCTGTGCGCCTTTTCTATTTTGGATATTTTTCCACTTTGAATGGCCTGCCATGGATCAAACCTCCTACTTCATCATTCGCTCTATATCATACCATAATCTCGGCCAATGCGAGAGCGCGGTATCTGTGAAATGCAGAAGTTTGCTGGCCATCCGTTGTTGTTGCACTAGGGGCAACGACAACAGATGTAACCATTCTCGGAGGACCTCATTCGGATATAATAATTTCGCAAGAGACTGGTTTGACAAGGTTTGTAGCGCCGGATGCTCACCCATCAAAAACGTCGGATTATAGGAAATCTGTGGCAACACACGATGCATCCACAACACACGTTCATCCTCTTCCGTTCCAAGGCATGCTAAATCAAAATCGATAAAGCGGATATTGCCATTCGAGTCACGCAAAATATTATGATGTACGACATCACCATGCAACAGCGTCAAGGAATGTACAGGAGGTGGTTCTTTCTTGGCTATCTGTAACGCATCCTGTCCGTACTTTAATAACTGATCGATCGTTGAGGAAGCTAGAAACGCTCCACACATTTCCCTCAACTCTTCAAACCGCGCAAGCCGGACTTCCCACTTCTCAATCATATGATAATGCGGAAGACAGGAAATCGATTGCCAATCAATCGTATATTTCGTTTCATGTAATGCTTGCAGCGCACGGAACGAATCGATGCGGTCAATTCTGCGCTTAAAGTTCACCGCTTTCGCATTTTCGAGCCACGGCTGCATGATTAACAGCGGATCTGATTTATCGACAATTGGCAAGATATACGGAAAATGTTGTGCACTAAGTAATTGATGAACTTGCCGAACTTTTACAGCTTGAGCGAGTGATGCATACTTCTTAACAGAATACATTGCTCCGCCTGATTCCATTTTCCAGACATTCTTTTTGATTTTGGTAAATCGCTGATTGTCTGCCATATGCGGTTACTGGTTTCGTTGCCAGTCCTCCGGTATTGGCATCGGTTGATGTGGAGGTGTATTACACCCACAATCACTCTGATAACCTGGAGGTTGTGGCCACATCGGTTGCATTGGCATTGGGATCATATGCGGATACGGCATCCATTGCATTGCAGGCATGCATTCTGGTTGAGTCGACCATTGAGGCTGAACCGGCCAATTCGGCGAACAATGTGGCTGATTTGACGGACACCATGATGGCGGTATATCTGCTTTAGGCGGCATCGTGGGTTGTTGCGGCATCGGCATCGGTGCAGGCTGTTGAGGCTTTGGCTGCATCACAGGCGGTTTCGGTTGAGGCATCGGTTTCATGTGTAATGAACTCGATTCGATCAACTGCCAACCGTCTGGCATAGGTGCAGGTACCGGTTTATGGTGATGCGGTGACTCTTCACACCACTTGGATGACTCTTTTGGCGGCATCGGTTTGATGGGCGCCTGCATCGACGGTGGCATCGGTGGCATTGGCTGCATCGGTTGGTGAGGCATATGTGGATGGCAGTCCGCATCGAAAATTGGCATCCATCCGCAAATCGGGAATACTGCCTGCCACATCGGTGGAGCCTGCATACTTGGCGGCATCGGCATATGAGGCACTGCCGGTGAAGTCTGCTGTTGTTGCGGCATAGGTGGCGGTGCGGGCTGCTGTTGCATCGGCGGTACTTGCGGCAAAGGCTTCTGCTGCATCGGCGGCATCTGTGGCGCTTGTGGTAGCGGCGGCACTGGTTGCTTCGATGGTTTCGTTTGTGGAGGTGCCGGCTTAGAAGGCTTCTCCTGGTGTGGCGGCTTCATCGGTTTTTCATGATGTGGTTTCTCATGATGTGGTTTCTCATGATGTGGTTTTTCATGATGCGGTTTTTCGTGCGGCTTCTCCTGCGGTTTCGTGTGATCACCTTTATGATGAGGCTTTTTCTTATCCATCGGCAAAAATATTTTCATGCCGGGAACGATATAGTCAGGATTCGCCAGGTGCGCATTCACCCGTTTCAGTTCCTCGAACGGTATACCGTATTGTCTTGCGATCTTCCATAATGTATCACCCTTGACGACAATATGAACTTCCACTAACAATTCCCCCTTCCATCAATCCATCGTATGAACGGACGCCTACTTTTGTGACAATATGTGTAGGCCTCCTCTCTTGTTATGTATATTCATCAGGGACTTGTTTATTCCAAATAAAAAACCACCCTGTGGAATAGAGGATGGTGGAATGAAGACAGTTCAATTAGAGAGTGTATGGGATTTCCGCTCCGGCTAGGAACGCTTTCCGGTGGGCGTGGCTTGAGCCGCCGCTTCAATCCTACGTTTATAGCGGATGGACATAGAACTCTTATTTATGATTGTGCATGAATTAGTAAAGCCCTTGAACTTAGTTAAGTTCAAGGGTAGATTTAGTCCTATTTCCAGTGCAGTTACCTATTACAAGCCAATATACAATACACGTTAATAAGCATCACGGTTGTGGCACATCTTTGCACTAGTGAAGAATTGGCTCACCTTGGGGCAAGTCCAGCCTGTCCTTAAGAAACAAATTCCCCAGATTCATAAACATAGTACGTTCCAAACGAGCGAGCTGTGCAACCTAACGCGTCAAGCTCTTCCATGGCGCCCTTCATCATAGGATGCTCCTCCGACTCATTAATATCAATAATAAAGAAATAATGGCCGAGACCCGTCTTCAACGGCCGCGATTCAATCTTGCTCAAGTTCAATCGACGCCACGAGAACACTGATAGAATCTGATGTAGCATCCCTGGACGGTCGTCTTCAGGCAACTTCACCATCAATGTCGTCTTCATCGAAGAAGCATGTCTCGAATGCTCCAGCTTCTCCTTACGCAACGACAACACGACGAAACGTGTGTGATTGAAGTGGAAGTCGTGAATATTCTCTTCTGCTATATGTAAGCCGTACGTTTCTGCTGCCAAACGGTTGCCAATTGCCGCAACACGTAGTTCTGGCTGTTCAGAAATCATTTTCGCTGCTGCTGCCGTTGACGTTGTCTGAATCAACGGAATCCCTCGGTAACGATATTGCAAAAACTTGTGACATTGTGCTAAAGCATGCGGATGAGACTGAATCGAATCCAATTCATCTAAATGATCGATCTGCGTTTTATTCACCAACATATGCTGCTCAATCGGAGTGGAAATTTCAGCCGTAATAAACAACTCTTCACTATTGAATAAATAATCAATCGTCAACGGTACGGAACCTTCGAGTGCATTCTCTAGTGGAACGACCGCATACGCGACATGTCCTTGTGTCACCGCTTCTATACAATCAGGAATCGTCGGACGTGGCGTTAAGCCTTCCATACCGAATAAATCGGACGCTGCAATATGGGTGAAGGATGCTTCAGGTCCCAAATACGCAACGGAAGGTACATACTTCTTATCTGTCATGATTCTTTCATCTCCCCACTGATATAAGAGGTCAGAAAACCCCTGAACTAATTAAGTCAACGGAATCAATAAATCGAGGTGCTTTGAGTCGCTGTAAAAACGCTTCTACTTTAATTTCCATTTCCGTCACATCCAGCGATAACGTAATATTGGCGCGCCCCTGTACAGGAATCGTCTGGTGAATCGTCAATACATTACATTTCGCCTCTGAGACGATTTCCAAAAGCACAGCTAAGGAACCTTTTAAATCTTCCAGTTGAATAAAAATCGTTAAAATCCGGTCCCGTGCGATCGACTCGAACGGGAACACGGCATCACGATATTTATAAAAGGCACTGCGTGACAGTCCGACCCGTTTGGTTGCTTCTTGGATCGTCGTCACCTCGCCCCTTGCCATCATTCGTTTAGCTTCCAGCATTTTCTGCATCGACTCAGTCAATACATCTTCGCGCACTAAATAAAACTGGCCTTCCCCGATTTGTTCCATTTTGCTCCCCCCAAAACGAGCCATTCCTTACTCCAAGAACTCGAATTCGTAACTCATGATACGTACGATATCGCCATTTTTCGCACCACGTTCACGCAATGCTTCGTCGATTCCCATACCACGCATCTGACGAGAGAACTTGCGAACTGATTGATCGAAGTTGAAATCGGTCATCTGGAACAAGCGCTCCAACGTATAACCAGACAACATAAACGCCCCATCATCGTCACGCGAAATAATGAAATCAGGGCCAGTCGATTCGTGTTTATACAATACAGAGTTGCTAGCTTCTTCTTCATCCGCATCAGTCAACATCGGGAATTCCGGTGTTGTTTCAAGCAGGTCTAAAATAGCATATAGCAATGGGTCTAAACCCGTTCTCGTCAATGCTGAAATCGGGAATACTTGAATCTCTTCATCACCGAGTGCTTCTTTGAATGCCTCTAAGTTGTCTTGCGCATCCGGCATATCCATTTTATTCGCCACAATAATCTGTGGACGTTCAGTCAATCGCATATTGTACTGTTCAAGTTCTTTATTGATCGTCTGATAGTCTTCGAATGGCTCACGACCTTCAAGTCCCGACATATCGATGACGTGGACGATAACACGCGTACGTTCGATGTGACGCAAGAACTGATGGCCAAGTCCAATTCCTTCATGCGCGCCTTCAATCAATCCCGGCAAATCTGCCATAACGAATGTACGGTGATCATCCGTTTCGATCATTCCAAGATTCGGAACTAAAGTGGTAAAGTGATAATCCGCAATTTTCGGCTTAGCTGAAGACACGACTGATAATAACGTCGATTTCCCGACACTTGGGAATCCAACAAGACCAACGTCAGCAAGAACTTTTAATTCAAGGATAATATCCTTACTAACACCTGGCTCGCCTTTTTCAGAAAGCTCTGGCGCTGTGTTCTGTGGCGTAACGAAACGGCTATTACCGCGTCCTCCACGCCCACCGCGCGCGATGACTGCTTGTTGGCCATGTTCAACCAAATCGGCGATAATCGTTTCGGTTTCCGCATCTTTGACGACTGTGCCAGGTGGAACTTTCACGATCATATGCTTACCGCTGCGACCGTGCATATTCTTACTTTGACCGTGTTCTCCACGATCCGCTTTAAAGTGACGCTGGTAACGGAAATCCATTAACGTACGCAGCCCTTCATCCACGATAAAGATGACGTCTGCGCCCTTCCCACCATCGCCACCGGATGGTCCACCATTGGCTATATATTTTTCACGACGGAACGAAACCATACCATCGCCACCGTCGCCACCTTTTACAAATACTTTCACGTGATCCACAAACATAATTTATAATCCTCCTAATTGTCCACTGATGGTAAACGTCCATTGATTCGGTTCACCTAGGACTTCGACCGTAAGCTGAGATGAATGTTCTGGGATGTCTAGTTGCTTTGCGTACAGCTCGGTAAATGTCAGTTGCATACTCCAAGATGCAATTTCTGTCGTAACTTCAATCGTCACCGGACAATCTGCGTAGCGCTGAATTTGCGCTTCTACAGCCAGCACAATTTGTTCCAAGTATTCGACTAATAATTGGTCGATTTCACTTGAATCAATTTTTTCTGTAATATCACAATACAGTTGCACCTTTAGAACTGGATATCGCCACCCAAGTGTCGTGATCCACTCTTCGGTAAGAGGCATGTCTAATTTCTGAAGTAATGCCTCTCGCTGCATATCCCCCGTTTTCTCAAGAATGCAGTTTCGCGCTTCTGTATATTTCCCCATATCAATATTCATAAGGATTAATTGCAGATCATTCATGTGATCGTGCCGACTAAATCTCACTGCTTGCGACACATTTAGCTCATTCTTCCCCATATTTTCACCACCAGCTGTTTTCGTACTTCTTAGTATAGCATTTTCACGCGCAAATCACTAAAAAAATCTTCACCGTGGGACAAATTGCATGAAATTAATGGACAATCTTCATCAAAATGAGTCAAGCGCTCATTATTTCCTCGTAAGCGATCAATAAAACCTGTATCCGCTCACAAAAACGATCAAGCGATCATACACACTTGCTACCCGCTCTATCAACTAGGCTAAGCGCTCATACTTTCCCTACAACCGCTCATAGCAATAATCTTGACATAAGAAAAAGGACTGCAACAAGTGCAGTCCTCTTTCACATCGTCATGCTATCCAATTAAGCTTCTTGCGTTGCTGCTGGGTAGACACTGACTTTCTTTTTGTCGCGGCCAAGACGTTCAAAACGAACGACGCCATCGATTTTTGCGAATAGAGTATCATCTCCACCGCGTCCAACGTTTTCACCTGGGTGAATTTTAGTTCCACGCTGGCGATAAAGGATTGATCCACCGGAAACCATTTGTCCATCTGCGCGCTTAGCACCAAGACGTTTCGAATGTGAATCACGACCGTTCTTAGTAGAACCTACACCTTTTTTCGATGCGAAAAACTGAAGATCTAAACGTAACATAGCTGCCACCTCCTACTTTTCAAAGGATAATTTTATATAATCTGCATAGTCTAATTCAATCGTTTGTAAAGAAATAATCATTGCTTGCAAGAGTAGCTGAACTTGTGCATCTTGTTCCGTTACCGGAAACGCGACACGTAAGTATCCACCATCCGCACCTTGATCCACATCGGGTTCAATCGAAGTCAACTGCATAATAGCATTTACCGCACCAAATGATACGGCAGAAGCACCAGCGCAAACTAGATCTTGTCCGTGTTCTGCAAAGTTTGCATGACCATCCATCTCAAAAACTGAGATGCGCCCAGAAGGCTCTTTTATAATTCTGACATGTATCATGCCGGATTATAGATTGATTCCGTCAATAACGATTTTCGTGTATGGCTGACGGTGTCCTTGTTTTTTGCGATAGTTTTTCTTCGCCTTATATTTGAAAACAACAATTTTCTTTGCGCGGCCTTGCTTGACAACCTTACCTGTTACAGTTGCGCCTTCTACGAATGGAGCACCGACTTTAACGTCATCTCCGCCCACCATTAGCACCTTGTCAAAAGTTACCACTTCATCAGCTTCACCAGCAATCTTCTCAATGAAGATTTCTTGGCCCGCTTCAACTTTGATTTGTTTTCCACCAGTTTCAATAATTGCGTACATACTTGCACCTCCTCTAATTATACAGACTCGCCTTGACAGGTGATTCAACCTACGAATACTTGAACCTGTTTAGTGCGGTTGTAGCACGGGTGCTACAATCAATAACAGTAAAATATTATCACATAGAAAAGAGCAGGTCAAGCATTATTCCTATAATCTTTTAAAAGAAGGAAGTTTCTTTTTTAGTGAGCTGCTCAAAGACCCGCTCATACCTTCTAAAGCGATAGGAAATAATGTTTTGCACTGCTAAAAATGAAGTGATAATTACGAGGGGCAAACTATCCGGCAAGTACGCAATAAAAAATGCACACAGTGATGCGGACACAACAATTGAGTACAGTAAGAAATTTGAGCGTGTAGTGTATTTCGTTGCTTCAGTCTCAAGCAAAATAGACACTACTTGTCCACCGTCAAGTGGGAGAATGGGTAATAAATTCACGCTTAGCAAGATCATCTGAATCTTTAAAAACTGCGCATCACCCGGGAATGTCAAACACATGCCAAGTACTAGCAAAACGGCTGTCGCGACAGGTCCTCCGAGTGCCACGATCAGCCGTTGCTGTTTATTTGCCAACTGCCGATTAACAAATTGCAATTCCCCTCCATACGGTAAGATAGTACAACTTCTAATTTTCATTCCGACGTGTCGAGCGGCCAATACGTGTCCAAGTTCATGAAAAAGTAAAGAAAATAAGAGCATCGCATACAAGGACACACCTCCGACGATCATGAAAAATAAAAAGATTGGCAACAATACCGGATGAATACGATACTTCATTGCTGACCGCCTGACATATACGTTGCCAGCACGGTAGGCTCTAGCGGTATCCCATTGCGTTTCACGCGAATATACACCGCTTCCTCATCCATCATCGCAATCTCATCCCCAAGCCTCACAGCCGTATATGGAAGCGTCGAGAACGAGCCTACAAATCCATACGTTACCTCATCACCGTTATCGTACTGAACAGTCACCGTCTTTCCTGACTGCCTTGTATAGCCTGTAAAGACGACTAATCCGCTTCCTTGTGATGTAATCGACATAGGTTGAGTATAGGAGATGATCGCACCATCTTGATAGGGCTGGAACGATTCGTACGTCTTCAATGGATTAAATGCTGCATCACTTGATACCGTGATGACTTCATCTTCTGCCATCCAAGAAGAAACCCACTTCTTCATCACAACAAAATCTTTCCCTGTCGTCACATATTGCGTAATGGGTATATTGACTAACTGACGTTCTTCTAGTTTTGATAAACCTACAACAGACACTAACAGCACAATGGCAATGATCCACTTTGTTTTCCATTTCATCACGTCCCCTCCCTTACCTGCAGTGTATGAAAAGAAGGAGAATTAAATGACGAATGAAAAAAACTCAGCACCATAAAAGGCACTGAGTTTTGAAATTGAATTATTTGCCGAACATATTTTTGATCTTGCCGAAGAAACCAGCTTTACTTTTCTCCATCGTCATCAATGGCACAGACTCACCTAAGATACGTCGTGCAATGTTGCGATAACCAATTGCAGCAGGGTTTGTCGGGTCCATCACGACAGGTTCGCCTTTATTTGAAGCAGAAATAACATTTTGATCATCCATCACGATACCTAATAAATCAATCGATAAATGCGTCGTGATTTCATTGACATCCAATGTTTCGCCACTTTCCATCATACCGCTTCTAATACGGTTAATAATCAATTTCGGCGGTTCAAGTTCTTCTTCAGCTTCAAGCAGTCCAATAATACGGTCTGCGTCACGCACAGCGGAAATCTCTGGAGTGGTTACGACAATCGCGCGGTCCGCACCAGAAATCGCATTTTTGAACCCTTGCTCAATTCCTGCTGGGCAGTCAATCAAGACGTAATCATAATCCTGTTTTAATTCTAAAACTAGCTTCTTCATCTGTTCCGGATTCACGGCACTCTTATCAGTCGTCTGTGCTGCTGGCAGCAAGAACAATCGATCCTCGAAACGTTTATCTTTCACAAGAGCTTGATGTACTTTACAACGCTCTTCCACCACATCGACCAAATCATAAATGATCCGATTTTCTAAGCCGAGAATTACGTCCAAGTTACGCAGACCGATATCTGTATCGATTAAACACACTTTTTTTCCTTGTAACGCAAGAGCGGTACCAAGATTGGCTGACGTTGTTGTTTTTCCAACGCCACCTTTACCAGAAGTAATGACAATTGCTTCTCCCAAATTATATACCTCCCTTAAATGTAGCAAGGTCCGGACGTAAATATCGGAGCTCCTGAAGACGGTCTATCGCAATCTGCCCATTCTTTTGAAGATACGCACATTCCATTTCAGGTTGCTCAGAAAGAATCGTCAATTCGTCGGTCATGATTTCGATCTTATCCGCAATTTTCAGATGCGTCGCCTCCAGCCAAGATGCAGCAATGACTGCATCTTTATTGCCTTGTGCTCCCGCATGTGCAATGCCTTTTACACGACCCAGTACATAGATACTACCGCCTGCAATGACTTGCGCACTCTGATTCACATCACCGATAATGACCAAATCGCCATCAGCCTTTACGACCTGACCCGATCGAACGATTCCTATATAGGTTTCGGACTGCTTCTCGATCAACTTTCTCTCACACTCTTTTAACGAAATGACGTCACTATGTACCTTCGAAACTCGCAAATGAGGAGAAGTATGAATGACCGATTGAATCTTGTTCATGTCTTTCTCGTCACAATAACGATGCCCCAGATGCAACTGTACTTCAGACACACCTTCAAGTACGCTGCTCTGCACTTTTTCTTTCAACTCACTTAGCAATTCGGTAAATGCACAATGGTCATCCAATCGTAAGACTAAGCCGTCTTTTGTTCCTTTTATCGTTATCAACTGTGATTTCGTCACCTACATCACCTCACAATACTTAAAAACCTGCTTGTTTTTGAAAAAATCTTTTCTCTGTAATCTGTTTGAATAGATAGCCGAACATCACGATAAATAATGAATTCGCAATCATTGTCGGAACGAGTCGACTCGTGAAGAATTCGCCAAAATCAATAGACGTTAACGCAATCACACTAGCAAAAAAGTACGACAACAATTCCAGTACCACAATCATTACTACTGATAATACCATAACCGTCACGGTATGACGCTCAATTTGTCGAATTATTAATGCCGCAACGTAACAAATCAGCGGATACATGAATGTGTATAATCCAATAATATCAATATGATACATATCATACAACAGTCCGAGGACAAATCCGTAAATAATCGCTCGCTTGCTATTATAATACGTCGCAATAAAAATTAAATAGACAATTAAGAACCTAGGCACCATGACATATAGATCACCTTTTATTTCAATCGGTGAAAACAGACTGAAAATAGGTTCCAAGAAAAATAACAGAATAGCAATTAAAGGAATGATGAATCGGATCATGACTCATCGTCTCCTTTAGTATCTGCGGAGTTGCCCCCGTCAGTCCCATCGACAACCGTCATGGTACGCTTTGCAATCATCACATGATCTAGTCGTGAGAAAGTAGCTGCCGGTTTTATATAGGCCAGTTTCGTCAGACCATAATCATCCGTGGAAACTTCGGTTACTTCCCCTATTAAAATACCTTTAGGGAAGATTCCTCCGAGACCAGAAGATATCACTTGCATCCCTTTTTTTACATTGAAGCTCGAATCTAGCCGCTTCATGATCAACTGTCCCGCAGTCCGATCGTATCCTTCGATCAAACCGAACATTTCTTCTTCGCCAACTACCATAGCCGCCACACGGAAATCGCTGTTTTCAGTCGAAATCAATTCGACTGTGGACGTGAATGGAGTCGACAAAATGACTTTCCCGATCAGACCTTGCGCCGTCATGACCGCCATATTGACGTCCACTCCAGATGTCGTTCCTTTGTCGATGATGATCTTCTCTTCCCATTGATCGGGATTGCGTGAGATCACCGTGGATTGAATCGGCTCAAATGCGCGCAGATCTTCTTGCTTATCAATGATTCCCCGCAATTTCACATTATTTGCTTTGACATCCACTAACTCCGCTTGCATGGCGGCATACGTTTCCAGACGCTCTTTTAATCGTTTGTTTTCTTCGTATGTATTAAGCATCGTATCAATATTTTCAATCAGTCCCGTTACAAAGTGGGCTGGTTTCGTAACAAGCGACTGCCCAAAACCTACGACATCCTTCACTGCTTGTTCCGGTACATTTGCATGATCTCGGTCGCGAAGTGAAAATGCAATTAATGCCACAAGGACGATTACTCCTATTAATAAAATGATTAATCGTTTATTGGAAAAAAAACGCGGCATTGCCTACATCTCCTCCAATTTATATTATGATTGAATTCTCTTAATGAGCTCTAAATTATCCAACGCCTTGCCCGTTCCAATTACAACACAGTCAAGTGTGTTTTCTGCTACGAATGCAGGCATTTTTGTTTCTTCGGAAATTGCTTTATCGAGGTTACGAAGTAATGATCCGCCACCCGTTAAGACTATTCCACGCTCCATCACATCGGATGCCAATTCAGGTGGTGTCTGCTCAAGTGTCTTTCTCATACCTTCAATAATCAAATCCATCGGTTCACGCAATGCTTTCGTGATTTCCTGCGAATTAACTTCCATCGTTTTTGGCAACCCTGTCAATAAGTCGCGACCGTGGATGTCCATCTTTTCCGTCTTATCCAAATCAAACGCCGAACCAATTTGTATTTTGATATTTTCAGCAGTACGTTCACCGATCATCAATTTATATTCTTTACGGATATACGTTATGATAGCCGAATCCATGGAATCTCCACCTACACGGATCGAAGTACTCGTCACGATGCCGCCTAGAGAAATGATAGCCACTTCCGTCGTACCTCCACCTATATCGACGACCATACTGCCGGTTGGTTCCCACACTGGCAAATCCGCACCAATTGCAGCCGCAAAAGGTTCTTCGATCGTATACGCTGCTTTCGCTCCCGCTTGTTGCGCAGCATCAATCACCGCGCGTTGCTCAACGGATGTAATCCCATATGGCACACAAACCATGACAGTCGGCTTCGTCCAGGAAGTTCCTGTTGATTTTAACGCTTCTTTTAAATAATGACGAATCATGGCAGTTGTTGTTTCAAAATCTGCAATAACTCCTTCTCGCATCGGGCGAATAGCCACGACTGAACTCGGTGTCCGACCGATCATTGCATGGGCTTTACTGCCTACCTCTACGATTTCACCAGTCGTCGTATTTTTTGCTACGACGGAAGGTTCCCTTAGCACAATACCTTTATCCTTAATGAAAACTAGAGTATTGGCTGTCCCCAAGTCAATTCCTACGTTTCTTGATCTGAAACCAAACAAGTCAATTCTCCCTTTCTATAAAACCATCATCGGTATTCTTAAAAGCATACACCACATTATAACGGAAAGGTAACTTAATTTACAGTGTCACTACGCCGGTTTGCAAAAAACATCGAAAAAGAGACTGATTTCCCAGTCTCTCCACTTTCTTACGATAAATTTCATGCTTTTAGATATAGCCTTTGTCTTTTAAACTAATGAATTTCTGATCACCGATAATGATATGATCGAGCACATCCACGCCCATAATTTGACCTGCTTCCATCAGTCGTTTCGTTACTTCAATGTCTTCTCTTGAAGGTGTCGTGTCGCCACTCGGATGATTATGGGAAATAATCATCGATGCGGCCGACCGTTTAAACGCTTCACGGAACACTTCGCGCGGATGTACGATGGAAGAATTCAAACTACCAATGAAAATCGTCTGCTTATGTAACACTTCATTTTTTACATTCAAAAATAATACCACGAAATGTTCCTGGTTCAACGACGACATATCCGTCATTAAATAATTTGCGGCGTCTTCCGGTGAACGAATTTTATAACGTTCATGCGGGGCTGTCCGATACAAACGCTTGCCGAGTTCTGCTGCGGCTAATAACTGCACCGCCTTGGCTTCACCAATTCCTTTAATCTTCGTCATCTCATCCACTGTCAGCTCTTTCAAATCTTGCAAACGGTCAATCGTCGACAAGACACGGTTAGCAAGTACGAGAACAGACTCCGAGCGTGAGCCTGAGCGCAACAGAATCGCCATCAGCTCTTGATTGGATAAACTACTCGCCCCTTCCCGTATTAAACGCTCACGGGGTCTGTCAGCGATATGCACATCGCGGATCATCATTTGCGGGGCTAGATCAAGTGGCATTACGCATCACCTTCTAAAATCAGCAACCCTTCTTGACGCATACGATTGACTAGTTCACTGATCGGCAACCCTACAATGTTTTGATAATCGCCTACCATATTTTCTACAAACAGCATCCCTTGTGTTTGGATGCCGTATGCACCTGCTTTATCTGAAGCATCGCCTGATTTCACATAAGCATGAACAAGCTCTTCATCCAGCTTCCTAAATTTCACTTGAGACAAACCAGCAAATTGTATCTTCTTCTCGTTTGCTAGAATTGTCACGCCCGTAATCACTTCATGCAACTCTCCAGACAGCTCCATCAAGAAATCAATGGCTTGCGCGTCATCTTCAGGCTTCGGGAATACTCTGCCTTCTCTAACAACAATCGTATCTGCGGCAATGACAATCTCTTCTTCTGATTCAAATACCGCGCGCGCCTTTTGCTCAGACAGACGGACCGCATACTCATATGGCTCTTCTGGCGTAAACGGTAAATTCTCGTCTACTTCACTCGGTCTCACGGTGAAATCAATTCCTGCTAACTGCAATAGTTCTTTACGTCTCGGCGAAGAAGATGCGAGAACGATAGGATTTAGACTGATAAATTTCATTGGAACAACCCCCTTTTTCATAGTGTACGCTATTCTACGCGATTTGAAAAAAGGGTAAAATTCAATTCTTCCCCCTTATAATGGGTCAAAATTGAATTTTGAAGCATGGGTCTTGGTTCGTATAATGTGCCAACAGATGTAGTCTCGCGACAGAGGAATCCTTCGTAAACGCAGTGATAGCAGTCACTTTCTTTGCAAAGTCTCCTTCGTTTTTCGCTTCTTTGCCATCCTTGGACAATTCAATTTTCGATAGATCCTCCGCGAACAAGGCATTTTTCACCGATCCGGCATCTGCAGACTTGCAAGTGCCAGGTACGACTGTGATTCTTTTCTTGAATGCGTCTTCGCCTTCCTTCAAAATTACATCACTCTCTTTCAACCAGACCGCTCCCCAGACGTAGAACTGCTCTCCCGCTGGCACGATAGCCGTACTCGCGAGACTCGGATTCTCCGCTACGAAATCCGCTGCTGCCTGCTGACTGGAAAACACGCCATGCTGTTTGACAAACATTGTCTCCCCGCCCTCTGTCGCGCCTCCCTTCTCCTCTGATTTCGGCCCATTCGTCGCCACCGTTTCATTCGCCTTGTCCTTTTTCCCTCCCGTAGTCGATATCGTCAGCCCGATCACTAGTACTGCGACCAAACCGATCGCTACTCCTTGCACTAACGCCCGAATCACAATGTTCTTTGAATACGTCCTGCGGAAATTCATTCCATCACTCCACTAGTTTTCTTCCACCTTATCAAAATGAACGTAAAAAAAGACGAGACTGTTGTCGTCTCGTCCATAAACATTTACCGATTTAGTTCAACAAAGCTGTATACCAACTGACAAGCTGCGCGCCATAGAAATAAGCAATGAGTGCAGCGACCGCAATAGAAGGACCGAATGGTACAGGTGTTTTACGTCCTTGCTTCGTCTTTTTTAAGAAGATCAGTCCGACAATCGCACCTATTAGCGAAGCGAGAAACAGCGTGATTAACGTCTGCATCGTCCCGAGTACTAGGCCAATAACGAAAAATAACTTAATATCGCCACCGCCCATACCGCCATTCGACACGATCGCAATTAACAGCAACAAACCAAACCCTACTGCCGCTCCAAGCAAGCTATCCCACCCAGGCGACAGCGGACTGACAAAGCGCAAGATGAAAATCGCAATACCAAACGGCAACAAAATTTTATTCGGAATCAACATATACTTTAAATCAGATACCGTTAAAATAACCAACATTGAAATAAATAGCAGTGCTATGACGAGTTCCCACTGAAATCCGAAGTGTAAGTACGCATAGACGAACAGCACACCCGTGATCAACTCCATAACGGGATAGAGAGCACTGATTTTCTCTTTACACCCTCTGCATTTCCCACGCAAAAACACGTAAGATAAAACCGGTACCAGATCCACTGCCGTCAAATCACGAGCGCACGTCGTACAGTGAGATGGTGGCGACACGACGGATTCCTTCAAAGGCACACGCATGCCGACGACGTTAAAGAACGAGCCAAACGTAATACCGTAAAGGAAGAAAAAACTACTATAAAGCCATTCCATGAATTGCCTCCTTACTCCGCTTTCTCAGTACCTGTCATTTTATTAATCGTCGTTGGATCGAATTTCGATGCAGGTGGCGGGGCATCTACTTTCGGTGCCTCATTTTGCAAATTGACAAGATCCGGACGGAAGTACGCATGCAATGAAATGACGACTTTCATTTCACCGATATCCGACTCCTCTTCCGTTTTCTCTGCAGTTGCTTCAAATTGAATCGCCTCTACATTTATCAATCGAATCATTTCTTCCATCTCGTAAATGAACGTATCGACTTGCTTGTATGTATCTGCAGCGAGTGTCACTTCCATCAAAACGGTTTCAAGATTTTGTACATGTTCAGGCAGTAGTTCTATATCGAATACTTCTTTAGAAAAATTAATTTCTTCTATTCGACTATTGGACTTTACTTCCGCCTTCTCTAGACGAATCAGTAAAGCATCTTCTAACGGAATGACAGGCACGATTTTTTGAAGCGGTGCAGACGTTACGGTTTCATTTGAATCTCTATTTGCCAATTGTTTTTGTAATGAAAACAGCACATCACGTTCTGAAGCAAACTGGGTCGCCGTCTGATCCTTCATTTCTCTCGCTGGCAAGTAGACGTTCGTCACCGTGTAATAGACAAGCGCAATAAGGAAAATGGAAGCCAATACGACTAAACCGATTTCCATCTGTCGTTTAGATAGATATTTATTCAACCGGATCGCCTCCTTCCGTATTCGCATCTATAGGAGGTTGCGATTCTTCAGGTGTAGGTTCTGCTTGCTCTTCTGCCGGAGCTTCCTCTTGTGGCTCTTCAATCGCATTTGGGTCTACTTCTGCATCTGTACTTGGGAGCGCACGGTCATCAACAAACTGAATGAAATAGGTAGCGAAATATCTAGGCAAGACATTCTCCCGCTCACCGACGTCCAGTTTTTCCGTCTCAATCCCTTCAAACGTCGCATCAATTACTAACGACGAAGCTTTCAATCGGGTTAAATAGAGCGCAGACTCCATCAAGTCATCAAACTGTACTTTCAATGTCACTTCGTTAGGTGCAGTGAAAGTTAGTTCTTGGAAAAACCCCCGATCAGGCAAGGCTTTCGCAAGATCCTCTAAAAGGGGTTGTGTTTTATATTGATACCCTTTCAAGAACTCTACCGTCGCTGCTAATTGTTCTTTTTCCTGTCCGAATGCAGATAAACGCATCTGGGACGTTATACTTTCTTGTTGTTTCTGTATTTCGTACGTGGATTGTTGCAACTTTTGAGCCTCATCATCATATTTTTGAGCGATGAAATAAAGCACAATCCAGGTAAGAAAAGCGACTGAAAGAATCGCAACCGCTATCCAAAGAAAAGTAGCTTTCTCACGGATCTTTTCCGGCAGTAGATTTATATCAACTAACATATTACACCTCTTCTTTCAGCGCCAGGCCAATCACTCGGTGGTAATCCGCAGTAATCTCGGTTCCGTCCACACAACTAATCGGCTCTTTCACTAAGGGAAGTGCTTCGATTGCTAAACGTTCTCGTACCATCTGCAATAATTGTTCTTGTTGTGTATATGTACCATTCCACACTAGATGAGTAATAGTGGAATCATTCTCCGCCAAATTAAAGCGATAGAAGTTCGCTAACTTCTCGAGTTCCATGACAATTGTAAGTGGCTCAACCTGCCGCTCCAACTCTTCGCCCGTTGCCATGCTGAGCGGTACTTCCAGTTCCATCGAGCGAATGAACAACGGATAATGTGAATAGAAAATAGACACAGTCAGACTACGACCGTGCAAATCAGCAAGGAGAATATGTTCCGATCCCTCAAAGTGGTGCACATGATGTGCCAGACGATACAGGGAAAGCGGTGCAATATCCGCCACAACAGGCTCCAATTTCACTGACTTCAGCACTTCCTCATAGGTCTGCATAATACTTTCTTTAGACGCAATTAAAATCGCTTCATTCTGCAATTTATTAGCTGTATAAGGAACGACATCAAATACCGGATCGTCAAACGGCAAATAAATCGTCGAACCAATCTCGATAAAGAAATGGCTTTTCAGCTCTTCATCCTCCACCGTGTCGGGATACGCAACACGTCGGATGATGACATATGTATCGGGCGCAAGAAACGCCACGTCACGCTTTGCAAGACTCCAATCTTTCACAACCTCCGTCAGAACATCGCGGAGCTTGTCCTCTTCGGCTATTCGGCCGTCTTGGATAACGTGTTCGGGTAGCAGCATCTCTTTTGCTGTTTCTAGGACGATTGGATCCAGAGACTTTATTCGCACGTACCGAACTGCGTCATCGTCAAGAGTTAATGAGTGGACACGTTTCTTACGGCCGAATGTAGGAATAGAAAGTTTGGAAAGTGGGCGTGTAAAATTAGATAAAATCGACATAAATGAACTCCTTTCGGACGAGAGTAAGCAAGGACTTTAGTTATTTCTTCCTAACTTACTAGTTATGGTAAGTATAGCAAATGTGCTGTGAGAAGGAAAGATTGGTAGTGGGATGATTAATATACAGAAAAATACTCTTAGAAATATGGAGCTAGATTATAGAAAGAGACATAAAAAATAATCAGGAAGGTACCTCCTGATTATTTTCTCCACATGCTTTGCTTCCTACATTAATATCGTTTCCAGAGTTTACGATTTCTTCAGCTGTTGCATCATAAAAGATAACTTTACTTTTATCTAGTGCGGAAGCGCAAATTCTGGCGGGAGTGACATTCGTTACAAATGAGGTACTGTTTAAATATCCACCGTCTTCCATGTAACCCTGTGCTACTAGGTTAGGTATCGATGCCGTTTCCCATTCGTACTGGATGTTATTCTCAAGAAAGTACAACTGAGCGGCTTCCAGCACAACGATTGCTTCACTCTTTATAGCTTTGTTGTGACTATTCTTAACTATTTTACCGATTGCGGGTACTGCGATTGCAGCAATGATTCCTAAAATAACTATTACTGCGAGAAGTTCGATTAACGTAAGACCCCTCTGAGATTTTATGGATTTCATGTAACTCATCAGCCCCTCAACAGTTCTATTTTAAAAGGCGGGAGGCAAGTTATTAAGCGCCTACCGCCTTTTAAATTTGTAATCTTATTTAAGATCAAGGTGATGTTACTGCACCAGAAATATTTTTATCATTTGCTGTACTACCTTTTGTTTTATCTGTATTAATAGTTTCAACAGTTGCTGACGTAAATGTCACTTTTTTACCGCCTGCATACTCCCCAGTAGTACCACTAATTGAAACAACGTTATTAGCTGACTTAGCTATTGTCATACCATCAGTCAGTTTTCCTTTGCCGTCAAGATAACCACCATCCACAAGTGTCTTCACAGTAACATCTTTAGCATTTTGATCCTCTGCATATAATAGATTAGCTGAATTCAAAGCATTCAACGCATCCGACTTAACCGCATTATACTTCGTGTTCTCAATAATATTCCCAATAGCCGGCACCGCAATCGCAGCAATAATCCCCAAAATAACGATAACTGCAAGCAGTTCGACAAGCGTCAAACCTTTTTGATTTAATTTCTTCTGCATAAACTTTTTCATATCATTTCCCCCTCTTGTTTTTTCTTACTCTATGAGTATAGTATACCAGAGGCACTAGGAGATTAACACTAGTTTAATAGAAAAAAAACTAAAATATAGTTAACTTTTGTTAATTCTGTTACAAACTATCTATCTGCTCAAACATGCTAAACATCGGCAACATGATTGCTAAAACTATAGTCCCGACTACCGCCGCTAAAAAAACAATCATTAAAGGCTCTATCAAAGCCTTTAAGCGGTCTGTAGCTGCTTCTACTTCTTTCTCATAAAAATCCGCAACTTTGACCAACATAGAGTCTAAAGAACCAGTCTCTTCTCCAATTGCAATCATATGAGGAATTAACGGTGGGAATGCCCAGTGATTTAACATAGGTTCCGTCAAGGATCCGCCTCGTTCCATTGATACTCTAGACTCACCAATCACTTTTGAAATAACTTCATTTCCCACAACTCTTTCCGTCATGGACAATGCCTGTAAAATTGGTACAGAGCTTGAAAACATGGAGCTTAATGTGCGCGTCATCATAGCGAGTGAAGACTTTTGTGCAATGCTACCAAATATAGGTAGTCTTAACAAGATTGTATCTAAAATGTATTTTCCCTTCGGATTGCTTCTGAACAATACATACCCCACAACTAAAACTGAAACAATAAGAATTAACAAGTACCAGTAGTTTTCAATCCATTCACTCGCTGCCATTACAGCGCGAGTTAGCCAAGGTAATTGCCCCCCCACGCTATCAAACATATCAACAAACATTGGTACGACGAACCATAAAAGAAAAATAACTACTGCAATAGCTATTATTCCAACTACGACTGGATATGCCATAGCAGACGTAACTTTCTGTCTCGTACGATACGCTTTTTCGAAATGCTCCGCTAGTTGATCCAATGATTCATCAACTGTACCTGAAACCTCTCCTGCCGCCACCATGTTCAAAATCAATGGTTCGAACACTTTGGGATGTTTTCCAAAAGCTATGGATAACGCGGTTCCTGTACGTAGATCTTCCTGAACTGCAGTCAAAATCTTTCGAAAAGTCGCCTGCTCCACTTGCATCGATAAAATCCTCACCGCATCCACAATCGTAACCCCCGCTTGAAGAAGCGTAGAAAACTGTCGCAAGAACATAATCAATTGATCCCGCTTAACCGGACTACCAATCGTAATATCTTTCGTCAGCATCGTTTCTTTCTGTTCGACAAGACTGACCACACGAATCCCTTGCTCTTTAAGCTTAATCGCCGCATCTCGCTTATTCGTAGCGGTCACCGTACCACGGCGAATTGCTTTCGCATCTCGCCCTTCATATGTAAAACGAGCCACTCTTAATCATCCCCTTGCATAAACGGCAATGCAGCTTCATACGAAATGATTCTCTGTTCCATCAAATTCTTTACGGAGTGATCCATCATATGCATTCCAAGCGCACGGCTAGTCTGAATGACGTTCGGTATCTGGTGAATCTTCTCAGATCGTATTAGGTTAGACACAGCGGGATTATTAATCATAATCTCTGTCGCCGCACGTCTTCCTTTTTTATCCATCGTCTGGAATAAACGCTGGGAAACGACTGCCTTTAAAACACCTGCCAACTGCACACGAATTTGCGCTTGTTGCCCATGAGGAAATACGTCTATAATTCTATCGATTGTCGAAGCGGCACTCCATGTATGTAAAGTCGCGAGGACTAAGTGGCCTGTTTCCGCAGCGGTAATAGCCGTAGAAATCGTCTCCAAATCACGCATCTCACCTACTAATATGACATCCGGATCTTGACGCAAAGCAGCACGTAAGCCATCCGCAAACGACAGCGTATCAAAACCGACTTCTCGTTGATCGATAATAGAAGTACCGTGCGCATGCATATACTCAATTGGATCTTCTAATGTAATAATATGCTTTCGCATCGTTTCATTCATATAACGAATCATTGCCGCGAGTGTCGTAGACTTACCTGAACCCGTTGGCCCCGTTACTAAAATTAGGCCTTGGGCTGTGTCAGACAAGCTCTTCAATGTTCCCGGCATATTTAAATCATCAATCGTAGGGATTTTGGTAGGAATCGTCCGAAATGCTAATGAAATCGCACCGCGTTGTTGGAATGCGTTGACACGAAAACGAGAAACACCAGCGATTTCATATGAATAATCAATCTGTCCAGCTTCTTTAAACGCTGGAATCATCTTTTCTGGAATCGTTTGATGGGCAATTTCTTTTGTATCTTCTTCAGTCATAACGGTTTCACCGAATCGTTTCAAGTCACCATGAACTCGGAAAACCGGGGGCACGCCAACAGTTAAATGAATATCCGACGCTTTGATCGTAAAGGCTTCAGTTAGTAATCGATCAATTCTTTCAGTCACCTCAAACACTCCTAATCTATCAAGGCCACTCTCAACACTTCTTCAGTAGTTGTAATGCCTTGCTTCACTTTTTCCAAACCATCATCTATCAGGAATATCGTTTTGCTTCTCTGTGCAATATCACGGAATACTGTAGGTGCTGCGTTACCATTAATCGCATCGCGCATTTCCGCGTTAATGACCAATACTTCATGTATCGCAATCCGCCCACGATATCCTGTCATATTACATGCAGGACAACCGGAACCGCGATGGATCGTCTCTATCGTTTTACCACGTTTAGCAAAAATCTCTTTTTCACGATCAGTCGCTTGCTGTGTGGTACCACAGTCTCGACAAACACGACGAATTAATCGTTGAGCTACGATCGCATTGAGTGAGGCAGTCAAAAGGAAAGGCTCCACCCCCATATCCAGCAATCGTGATATCGATGCAACTGAGTCATTCGTATGAATGGTGCTCAATACTAAGTGTCCCGTCAACGATGCACGGATCGCGATTTCCACTGTTTCTTTATCCCGGATTTCCCCGACCATGACAATATCAGGATCTTGTCGCAAAATAGAACGTAAACCTGTCGCAAACGTTAATCCCACATTAGCATTCACTTGAATCTGATTAATTCCTTCCAGCTGATACTCGACAGGATCTTCTATCGTAATAATATTTACTTCTTCACTATTCAATCGATTCAAAGCTGCGTATAACGTAGATGATTTACCCGAACCAGTGGGGCCCGAAATCAACACGATACCATTCGGCTTTTCAATTTCTTTAAGGAAACGCTCTAAATTCGTTGGACCAAAACCGAGCTTCGTCATATCATTCAATGAGCTGCTCAAGTCCAAAATACGCATTACGACTTTTTCACCAAAAACTGTCGGTAAAGTCGATAACCGTAAGTCGATCGGACGGAAATCAATCATTACTTTGATGCGCCCATCCTGTGGCATGCGTGATTCCGTAATGTTCAAATTTCCCATGATTTTGATTCGGGCTAGAAGCATTGACTGCATATGCTTCGGTATGACCCGTTCAGTCTGCAGTTTCCCATCAATTCTAAAGCGGATGATGACTTGATGTTCTTGAGGATCAATATGAATATCACTGGACTTCATAGAAACTGCACTAGAAATAATCTGGTTCACTAGACGCACAACTGGAGAATCATTATCAACGATATCCTCTTGTTGTTCTGTCTGACTTGCAGCGGTTTCCGGTTCTTCAAACAGCAAGTCATCAAATAATTCATCATCATAATATCTAGTAATCGTTCGATTAATATCATCTTTAGACGCAATCGCAGTTTCGATATGGAAACCTGTGGATAGGCGTAAGTCTTCAATCGTGTTGTAATCCATTGGGTCTGCCATCGCAACGAATAATTTATCTCCATCTTTTTTCAACGGAACAATCATCTTCTGCTTCGCTAAACCTTTAGGAACTATATTAAACAACTTCGGATCAAACGGATAACGGAACAAGTTGACGTGAGGAATTCCGAGCTGGAACTCCAACACTTCAATCAACTGTTGCTCCGTAATATACCCGCGCTGCAATAACGCATCACCAAGTCGCTCATCGCGCGATTTTTCTTTCAACGTACTCATTAACTGCTCGTCCGTCAGCAAGCCGGATTCTATTAATAAATCCCCAAGACGTTTTCTAGTTGTCGCCATCTGCACCCTCCTCTATCAATCAATCGGATTACCATTTTTGTCGACTTCAATAAGATTACCACCTTTATCGTAATCATATTTCACATCATCTTTCCCATTAGAACCATTCGAGTTACTTGAACTATTTCCATTACCTGATCCACCGCTATTCGTACCATTACTTGAAGAAGAGCCGGTAGTACCCGATCCGCCACCATTTGAAGTAGACGATCCATTTCCGTTAGATGAATTAGACGGCTTATCTGTGGATCCATTACCTGAAAAGTTTCCGTCAGTATGGCTAGAATTACTATCTACATCACTAGTAGGAACTTTCTCCACTACTTTTTCTAAACTATGTCGTTCAATAATTGGTTTCGGTGCATAGAAATCAATCGACACGTCTTCAATTTCTTCCAATGAACCATTCAAAAGAATATTCCGTTTAACCGCAACTTCCATGCCTTTCTTGCCTGTATCCACTACTTCAACCGCACCTGCATTTACAAATGCGCTATAACGAATAACCGTTTTAGGATCATACTTCGTGATTTTCTCTACCTCAGTATCGTAACGATGCACAAATGGTAGACCTTCAACCGACAGCTCCAATTGAGAACCATTCCAGTCCGTACGAATCGTGAAGACTGTTTGATTAGGGTTCGTGAACAGGAAATCCAAATCGAGCTTACGATTGATCGCTGCTTCAAATCCTGGTTCAACGCCCACTGGTAATTCAGAAGAAATATTTCGTTCATCTATTACCCAATTCGTCTGCAATGCCGCTTTATACAAAAGGGAAGCCATAATAGTCATCTGTAAATCTGTCGCACTAGCAGACTCTTTACCACTCAAATATTCACGGAATGAAAACGTAGAATTCGGCTGAATCTCTAAACCATTCAAGTCTTCCATTACTAAACGCAAACCTTTTGCTAGTTCATCCACTTCATATGTAGCAGAAGCAATGACTTGTTTCTGCTCGTATACTTCAGGTATAAAACTCGCTATATATACTTGCTGTGGCATAATACCACTCCGTAGCTGAACTTCTAGTTGTGCAGCTATTTTCTCCACATCTTCTTCACTGAATGAAAGCGAATTAAAATTTTGTTTCATCACCGTACGTAGCCCTTCGCGGGAAACATTTGCGATTAATGAATTATCCACTCCACTTTTTGCTTCGTTTAGTGTTGCATCTGGATCGAAACTTACTACATCTGCTGGAACATCTACTTGAAGATCTTGCACAATCAATTGCACGGACAAGTTCTGTTCAAGCTCTAAAAAATTATTTACTAGCTTCTCTTTCGCATCTTTACGATTATGCTTTGATATGTCAAACGGCCCTGCATATGTGTGTTTACTAAACTTTTTAAAGTTTGAGAGGAAGCCGTCGCCTGCGTAAGCTTGTTGGGCGAAAATTGCGGAGCCTACAAGTAGTAGAGTGCCTAGAAAAAGGAATATTTTGTATATGTTTGGTTTCAATAGTTATCGCCTCGCAATGTCATATCTAGTTTTTGTAATATTCTACTTCTATTTCGGGCTTCTCCCAAACAGGTTCAATTAAATTGGGTGTATCCGGATTAGTTGAAGAGTTACCACTACTCTCGCAATTTTCAAACAAGATACTAGGATTACTTTTATAATCCGATTCTTTAATAGCGATATACCGGCTATCGTTTATAGGATAATTTTTTGTGCCGTCTCGTAATACAAAATAAATTTTACTTGTAGAATCAATTGTTATTTGATTCAAATAAACATTTCCACCTACGCAAACTTTCGAATTATTTGTTATGGATTGTTTCCCCGAATTGGGTTCCCAGTTGCCTTTAACTGCGAGGGTACTTGACGAATTGATATTCACTTGTTTCTTAGGAACAAAATTACCTCGAATACCGATAAAACTTCTATTTAATTCAGCATGTTCAACTATGAAATGACCGAGAGACAGGAGATGAAGTGAATCTGTATTGTTCATATTCTTCACTGAAATATTGCCTTTAGCGTATACATTGATATTCTTCATTTTATTCATGTTGAATGGACCGATCTCGCCTTCGAGATAAATAGAAGTATTCTTATAGTCCATTCCAAGGTTACCGTTATTACCTTTTACAGCATTAACGGCGAAATATATAGCTGGACCCTTAAAGTTGGTAATATTTTCAACATCTGTTTCTAAACAAGCATTCACTGAAGGACATTTTACAGTGGGTTTATTGATAAAAGGTAGTTTTCCGGTCTCAAACCAGTCTAATTTTTCAACTCCACTACCTTGCTGCCCCGATCCCCCAGCTTCGGTTTGATCTACGTTGAATTCTGGCATAACAAAACTTAGTGTGAATTCCAAAGGTTTGTCAGTTGTATTATATTTACCAAAGATCTCTCCAGTAATCTTTACCGAATATGTGGAAATATCTTTTTTTACACTGATTGAGCCTTTAGTAAATTTGTAACTTTCCCCAGCTAAATCAACTGGAGTGATAGTATGATTATTCAACTGTTTCCATAGTTCATCTATAGCATCTATTCTTTTTTGCTTCGCCATGTTCCTAATAGCTTCTGGTTTATTGGGTTCTTTACTATTATTTATTTGTGCTTTCTCTGCTAAAAATTTATCGTTATACATCTTCCAAATGCCCGTTTTAACAGAATTATATTTATTTGTATAACTCCATTTATAATAATCTACGCCCATTTCAGCCGCCATATATGCTAGATTATTCGAATCAACAATCTTTTCTTGCTTCGCATTACTAATTGAACCTCTCATAAACAGAGCACTTGTGATCATGATAAGGACAATTGCAAATAAAACAATTACCAATGCATACCCGTTCTCATTCTCTCGATTGTTCATAGTTATCAACCTTTCATCAGGAAGATCTTTTATATCTGGATGCTATTAGTGGAAAGGTAATACTTAACTTAGTATTTTCTGGAGAAATTATTTTAAATTTCTCAATCTCCAAATCTTCGAAATCTGCTTCAATATCATATCGAACCCCTTCTGGTGATATCATTTGATCACCCATACTGTATATAAAACCCTCACTAATGCTAAATCTTTTTCTATCTTGAGATTTTTCAATCTGACAATTTTCTACACTGACGTTATTAGGTGTAATGACAAATTCGTATTCTTTACAGGTACGATGAATTCTAAGAATTTCAGTAGAAATATAATTACCCTCTTGCTGTAACCTTAATTTATTGGTTTCTAAAACACTGGAGCGTGAACTAATAGATATTGTTGTCCATATCAAACCGGTAACCAGAGTCACCAACAAGAGTGTAGCTAACACTTCGACGAGTGTCATTCCCTGTTCATTTTGTTTGATGATAAGCCCTCCTTTAATCTACAGTTTTTTTCATGTAACCGAATGTTTCACTAATTTCACGCTCTCCTTTAAATACGGCAATATGAATTCGATACAATTCGACCTCACCTTTTTGTGTTGTAGGCAAGTCGGATTTCTTTTTACAGGTTACACGATATGTGAAAATAGGTTCTTTCTTATGGCTGTATTCAAAAACAATATGTCCGGGCTTTGTTACGAAATCCTCTTTAATATTCTCCAAATCATCATTTCTATTTAAAGGTAAAGGATTTTCCTTCCAAACTAGCAATTCTTTTTTTGCTAGACTAATCGTTTCTAACTTTGCTTCAGTTTTTGAATTTAAATTACTCATCTGAGGAAATATCGTCATAAAGCTAATAAAAATAATACCAAGTATAGTTAGTGCGGCTAATATTTCAACCATCGTGAAGCCTTTATCATTTTCATACTTCATGACAACATTCTCTCCTCTATTAACATTCATCATTTTATCCTACTAAAACTAAATACCTTACTATAAACATAAAAGTCTATAAAACTAACTTTATTAAGCCTATTGTCTCATTAAACTACTTAATAAGTAAAGAGAGCCAACAACTACCTTTATGTATTTTTTCGAACATTTTACATCCACTTCTTCAAATGAAATCACACGACTTGCCTCTATAGGACAAACCGCTTGCAAATCCTCCGCTTTCGCAGCCTGTGCATGCGGAAAATCCACAAACGTAAAACTATTCGCAAGTGGTGCTAAAATCTCCAACGTAGCTTGATAGTCTTTCGTATTCAACATCCCCACAACCCAGTCCACTTTCTCTCCTGGAAATTGCTCCTTGATCGTACGTACTAACATACGCGCGGCCGCAGGATTGTGAGCCCCGTCCATATAAACGTGATCTGCAAGCTTTTGGAATCTAAACGGCAAAGCTACATTGGCTATAGCTTTAGCCACATGATCTTGTTTCAATGGCACTCCCGCCATTGACAAAGCTTCTAGAGCAACAGCCAAATTAATCGCTTGATGTGGCCCTTTCATGTTACGCTCGGGAATCTCAAATGTAGACATACCACTGAAGATTTCAGTAGTCTCTTGTTTCATTGTGAATTCTTCGTCATATGCGCGCACCAAACTTTTATTCGTCTTCGCCACTGCCAAGACAACCTCTTTCGCTTCTTGTAGCAATTCTCCTATAACGACTGGAATATACGGCTTAATAATGCCCGCTTTATGTGCGGCAATCTTTTCAACTGTATCTCCAAGAAATCCCGTATGATCTAGCGCAATCGATGTAATGACCGAGACTAAAGGTGTCACAACGTTCGTGCTGTCGTATTTACCACCCATCCCCGTCTCAAGTAAAACATAATCAGGTTCTGCGTTACGGAACGCCAAAAACGCCGCCGCCGTCAGCAATTCAAAGTCCGTCAGCATCCCACTTAATCCTGCTGCTCTCATTTCTTCAAACACATACTCTAATTCCTCATGAGTAATCGGTTTCCCATTGATCCGAATTTGATCATGTACATCCAGTATGGCGGGTGAAGAAAATACGCCAGTCTTAAATCCATGCGCTTGTAAAACTGCTTCCATTACCGCAATCGTCGAACCTTTACCGTTCGTACCTGCCACATGAATAATTCGCAAATCTTTCTCCGGGTTCAAGACATTCGCCAAAGCCTCTTCTATCGCATCCAATCCCGGTTTAATCTCGTCATCACTCATTATGTCAAATTGTTTTTTATATTCATCAAGTTTTGGAATCAAAGAAAATCCTCCTGTGCTAAAATTAAGTTATAGATCTAGTATAGCAAAGGTGGCGTTAGGATTGAAAAGTTGTTGGGTGATTTATAATGGTAGTTTAACGAGTGATAAATTCGCTGATCAAGCGCGGCTTGTGCAGGAGGCGGCAGAGCGAGCCGGAGTACAGGCGACGATCTTAAAAAATTATGAAGTGCTGATGGACGCGCAAAATCAGATAAAAGATGCTCCTGATTTTGTCGTTTTCCTCGATAAAGATACATTGCTTGCACAGTATTTAAAAAATGTGGGAATCCCTATCTTCAATGATCCTGAAGTTATTGAAACATGTGATAATAAAGCCAAGCAGTATCTTGAACTTGCAAAGCATGGTGTCGCGATGCCGAAGACAATCATCGCACCGAAGGTTTATCCAAATTTCACGATTACGGATAGCGGTTATTACGAGAATGTCCTTGAAACGCTTGGCTTGCCTATGATTATTAAAGAAGGTCATGGCTCATTTGGTATGAAAGTGTATTTGATCGAGACGAATCAAGCTTTCTACGAGAAAGTCGATGAGTTGCGTGGCGTAGATTATGTCTTTCAAGAGTTCATTGAGACGAGTAGAGGGCGGGACTTACGCGTCAATATAGTCGGCGATCAGGTCATCGCGGCCATGTATCGCCATTCAGAGACAGATTTCCGAGCGAACATTACGAACGGTGGTGTAGCTGAAGTGGTGGAATTGACTTCCGCACAAAAAACACTCGCTATGGAAGCAGCAAAAGCAGTTGGTGCGGAATTCGCTGGAGTGGATTTATTATTCGGTGTGGATGAACAACCTCTCGTTTGTGAAGTTAACGGCGCAGCGCATATCCGGAACCTCTTGAACGTCACCGGTATCAACGTCGCGGATGCAATGATTGCGTACATATTGGAGAAGATTAAATGAAAGGCGCAGTCTACTATAACGTGAAGGAAGTAAAGAGGAATCAAGCATTTATCGACGATCTTTTGAAAGAAGCAAAATACTTAGATATCGAATTGAAGTTAATCACTGATTCACCTACCGAGCCACTAGATTTCATTTTATTCCGAGATCGTGACCCTAATTTAACTTTGAAACTGGAACAAGCAGGTTATCGCATGTTTAATCGGGCGGGTGTGCAGAAAATCGCTAATGATAAACTGCGCACATTTGAACTTGCTACTCTACTTGGCATTTCCGTCGTCCCCACATTCAGAGCGGACCAACTTCCTACGTTGCCTTTTGTACTGAAAACTCGCGGAGGCCATGGTGGTAGCGAAGTATTTCTATGTGAATCTGTACAACAAACTGAGGATATTCTAAATCAGTTCGATCACAATGAACTAATCGCGCAGCCCTTCATCGAATCGAATGCAACAGATGTTCGAGTATTCATGCTCGGCAATGAAGTATTAGGTGCTGTAAAACGATCTGGGGCGAAAGATTCGTTCAAATCCAACTTCACTTTAGGTGGCACAGTTGAAAAATATACGTTGAACGACACTGAAACCAATCAAGTTCAAACGATTTCCCGGGCAATTTCTAGTGACTATATTGGCATTGATTTCATACTTCCAATTACAGGCGGCTGGTTATTGAATGAAATAGAGGATCCCGTTGGCGCCCGTTCACTCTATCAAACACACGATTTTTCAGTTGCCAAGAAATTATTGGAGTATGTCAAAAATCAATTGGGTGTTGAATGATGAGAAAACGCTATACTAATTTGGATGACGTAGATACGAGTAAATCAGTTAGAGAAATGATTCGTTGGCAGAAAGAACGTAATGAAAAAAAGAAAGATTTACGGATCGTAATCGAACAAGCACCGACTAAAGAAATAGAAAAGCTCGTAGCCAATCGATCCGAAGCAACCATTACTTGGATTGGGCACTCCACATTTTTGATTCAAATTAGCGGCCTTAATGTGATTACTGATCCAGTTTGGGCAAAACGGATGGGATTTCAGAATCGATTAACGGAACCAGGAATTGCACTAGATGAATTGCCAGAGATTGACGTTGTGGTTATTTCACACGGACATTATGATCATTTGGACTTCGGCACGATCAAACACCTAAAAGGCAAACCTATATATTTTGTTCCTGTTGGCTTACGGAGAAAGTTCCAAATTAGAGGAATTAAAAAGGTCATCGAAGCAGAATGGTTTGATTCATTTGTGTTTGAAGGCCTGAAATTCTCGTTCGTTCCTGCGCAACATTGGACGAAACGGACATTGACGGATACGAATACTTCTCATTGGGGTGGCTGGATTATCGAAAGTGCTGAGCAATCGATTTATTTCGTTGGAGATACGGGATATTTCCGTGGATTTTCAAAGATAGCGGAGCAATTCACTATTAACACGGTGATCATGCCGATCGGGGCGTATGAGCCAGAATGGTTTATGAAGGAAAGTCACCTCACACCTGAGGATGCAGTGAAAGGTTTTTTGGAGGTAGCTGGTCAAACATTTATACCGATGCATTATGGAACTTATCATTTAGCTGACGATACTGGACCAGAAGCGCTTGAAAGACTGAATGCTGAGTGGAACAGATTGCAGTTAAATGAAGATCAATTAAAGAAGTTGCTTATTGGCGAGACGTTATGGTTATAAAAAATAGAGACTACCGCAGAAAGTCATTTCACAATGATTTTTTGTGACAGTCTCTTTTAAGCAAGGGGTTGAAATCCATTTAATCTCTAGCATTGGATTTAGCAAAGAAAGCCGTCATGAGTGATAAAAAGATTGGTACAATACTCCATAAAAGAAATTTCCAATTACTCGTTACCAATGATAAAACCAAGAAAAACATGAATGCTAGAATCGCAATAATAACAGCGTGCTTTTGAATTTCTTTCATTTTCTATCCTCTATCTAATAGTGCTACTGCCACAACAAGGTCAAAAAGAAATCCCAATACTTGAAGCACATCCAAGAGGAAGTAAAACTTACGATTGAAGAAGTAGATAATGAACGTTTTATCTCAAGTGATCACCCGATGACAAAAAAACATTATATATCTTTTATTGCCTTCGCTACTGGTAATCAAGTTCAAATCATCAAACAGGATCCTGAGTGATATTTCCAAACACGCCTACCAAAACGAAAACACGGCACTTTATTTTGGTACAATACCTAGTTCGGTTTGTTATATCAATTTATTTAAAATGTAAAAAGTGCTTCTCTCTATCCATTATCTCTGAAGAAGTCTATCGTTTGGTTACAGGTGATATAAGCCAATTCTTCATTGTATGCAAAAGCGTAGGGATCACTAAATCCGTGTAGACCTTCATACATAAATACATCTACGTTCGGCTTCTCTAGTTTCAAAAGCATTTCATTGACATCAAATGACTTCTCAGCATTTGGAAAATACAATAACGTCGGACAAGTTGGATTAACACCTACATAATCCCGAATTCGCGATCCATAGTATCCAATGATCCCATCAACGCATTCTTCCTCACTGCATAGCCAAGCAATTGTCGCCCCCACACTAAATCCAAGGATAAATACTTTTACATACCGATTTTTCATATCCATTAGTAGCTCTTTAACCTTATGTGCGCTATTTTCAAAACCTGCACGGTCCATGAAGTTTCCATAAGCTAACTCTTCCTGCGAATAATCAAAAGGAATTTCCTGCGGTATCAGATTGGGACAGATCACATCGAAGCCTATCTCAGACAACGATTCACAAATGTCTTTCATAAATTGATTTATTCCGTAGATTTCATGAAGAACTATGATACAAGTTTCAGAAGTAGATTTCTTTTCAATCATTCATTTTCTCCTCACGTAATTCATCCTCATATCCACTCACGAAACTGGTTTACTAAAAGTTACTGATTCCATTATGAATATGGCTACAAGCGCTGATCCTACTTTTTTCATCATATCGAAACCCTCTTTTCTAGATCGTGCCCTGTACAATTATATTTCTTCTTTATTACCATAACTCTCATAAGCAAAATATCCACCTAATAAACCTAATGAAGCACCTAAACTAAAGGCAAATCCTAACGAAATAGGAGAAATCATACTGATTAGTAAACCCACTATACAACCGGCCAACATTCCAAGGGGTATCAAACTATCCAACAATGTCTGAGAACTCTTCGATTTTTTCTTAGGCATCGCACCTTGCTTCGTTTTCTGACCCAGTCTCTTAATGACAAATACCACAATAAAGCCCGCTATTATAATCGGTAATACTATGCCTAGAATTTCGATAATTGTTTGCATAACTATTCTCCTCTTTATCAGCACCTATAATTATATTATGTAAACTAGAATGAAAGATTTTTAATTTTTCTTAGTATAAAATTTATCCGAATCCCACTCGATATTCACCGTAGTCAATTCTTCTTTATCAGGTATTCCATATTATTTATTAGCGTAACAAGTGAAGACATGATCCCATTTCGCTTTGCAGAGCACATTGTGGATGCGATTGCTGATCTGTAAAAATTAAAAAATCATTTATCTACTTTTTCACATAACTCCACTCTCAAGAATCGAAAACGTCTTTTTGTTGCAATCGATCTCCGCCATCGCCCCATACGGTAAAATAAACTTAGGTTCCGTATGACCAAAGTTCAAATTATATAAAATAGGTAGTTGCTCCAACTGATACTCTTTCATCACTTTAAGAATTTCCACTTTATATTCCTTATAATATTTCTCATCTTGCGGTTTTCCAAAAATAATTCCATTCGCTTTTTGCAAAATTCCTTGCGCAGCATAATTTCTTAGCCAGTATCGAATCAAATTAGGGGCAGGTTTTTCTTCTGATGTTTCAAAGAACAGGATACTATCATTCCAGTACTCTGTATCCGGCCAAAGTTCCGTCCCTTTCGCAAACTCCAACACTTCCATACAGCCACCGATCAGTCTGCCTTTTACAGTACCGGAACCTTGAAGCAACTCATAACCCGTATTTTGATTCATCGTGCGACGTATATGTTTATTCGGTTCAATCCATTCCAACCGCTCACTTGTCCAACTTTCGGCAGGTTCAATCTCACCGATTATTTCATTGGAAAAGAGAGTCCGGTTTACCATTTCGACTGTATAAGGGTTCATCTCCACATTTTCGGCGAAGTCCGTTAAAATAGCCGGCCCGTAGAAAGAGGAAATACCTGCCTTATGGCAAAATAAATGAGATATCGTGACATCAGAGTATCCGATGAATATCTTCGGATTGTTTTGTATTACTGTAAAGTCCACATAAGGAAGCAAGCGAATACTGTCTTCTCCTCCGATATTCGCAAAAATCGCTTTAATGGAAGGGTCGCGAAATGCCGTCATCAGATCTTCAGCACGCGCTTTGGGGTTCTGATAAAGAGAGTCGGCTCCCTTTAAACTGTTTGGCATCGGAACTACTTTCAATCCAAAGACTTCCTCTAGCCTTTTTACACCTTGTTCATAACGCCACTTAAGCTCCGGTTCACCCGCGCCTCCCCATGACGGACTTACCGTCGCGACTGTATCTCCTCGTTGAAGTATAGTAGGTTTTGTCAGCATATGGAGCCTCCTTTTGATTGTCTTTCCTAACAATGTTAAACTTTCCTGTTTTCACACATCACTTGATACCGGTTGATATAAACATCGTGGCATCCTCGTTTACGAAAATATTGTTTCCGCTATAGAAGTTTCTAATTTCAATATGGATAAAACCTACTTCTGTTAACAACTGCTTCAACTCTTCATGTACAAAACCATTATGAACTTTAGGATGATTCACTTTATCATTTTTCTCAAAATCGATAATAATTAATTTACCGCCATCAGTGAGAGCATTATATAATTCTTGTACGATCTTTTTGGTATCCGGAACATGTAGAAGAACAAATGATACTAACACAATATCTGCCTGAAGTGTCGGACTTTCCTGAGTGAAATCAGTATAAAGAACTTTTGCATTTGTAATATCATTGCGAGAAATTTTAGCCTGTGCTACTTCCAACATCTGCTGTGATGAATCTACTAGCAAAATTGACTCCACCAAGTCCGATAATGCTAAACCAACGAGTCCTGTACCGCTTCCATAATCAATTAATGTTTTGGAACGACTGTGTTGTATTTCAGGCTTTACTTCTTTCACTACTATCTTGGCTAATTCCTGCCGTTCTGCAGTATCATACCTTTTTGCCATTTGCTCGAAAAGATTTTCCTCCATGCTTCACTCTCCAAATTCATTTCTCTATCCTCTTTAATATATGTGCGTTGCAACTTTCAGGGGAAAGCGCATCTTTATTCTCCTATTTGTAATAAATATCTTTTTTCCACTTGCATATAGTCCACAATTAACACATCATCGCGTTCATTTGTCGCATAGATCTCGGCTCCGTCAGGGACATGCTTCGCCATGCCTTCAGAAACCTCACCAAGCTTGTCCCCTTTAGTCAATTTTTCAAATTCAGTCCAGTCAATATTTGTTTTATACACCTTGCCGTCATACTCCAACAAATCAGCAGTCGGATCTTGTTTCAATACTTGTTTCTTCGTTAAATATCCACCCTCTTGCTCCCCGGGGCTACCAGCACAAGCCACCAATGCACCTGATAAAATCAGCATCAATAAAATAATCGCGAAACGCTTCATCGTATACCACCTGACTTTCAGTTCTGATACAGTAATGCACTACATCATAGAAGCTTTGATATAAATATAAACAATAAACACTACAGGAATGAATGTGATGAGTAATCCGATAGCCCGTCCCTTTTTCATCAATTGCAAGACGAGACCAATTGCCCAAATAGCTGCTAAACCAAGTATCATGAAATTATTGGTGGAACCTTCCCCCATACCGCTGATTCCAAAACCTACTACACTATTTATTATTACGAATACACCCGTAAGTAGATTCACTGCAATCCATATGATCCGTTTCAATAATCTTCCACCCCATTTCAATCAAATCACCAACACCATCTGAACCGTCTTCATTAGATGCCCAGCGAAATCCTCATCAAATTCTTTCACCACTTTAAATCCTTTCGCTTCATAAAACTGCAGTCCTATCCTATTTTCTTTCTCCACCTCTACTATAATTTCCGTTGAGTCTACAAGCTCATCCATACCTCTCTTTAACAATGCTGTCCCCATACCTTTGCGCTGTTCGTCGGGATAAAAATATATCGCGCGCAGTTCCACTCTGCCTGTTTCATCCGCAGGGGAAAAATCTACAAATCCAGCTACTTCACCCGCAGTCTCTGCAACCCACATATGTGAAGTTCCCAAACGCTTCTTCAGCATCTCGTCACTATACGCCACCCGAAGAAAATCATCCTGTATCTCCCGGGGAATAATCGCCGCATACGTAGCACGCCAACTTTCCACCGCGATATCACGCACTTTCACAATATCCTTTTCCCTCATCTCGCGAACAAAAAAATCCATATACACCCTCCTACTTATGTTCTAAATATTATGAATTCAATTATACCCATAACTATCCAGTAATACTATCCATAGGGTATTACTGGATGTTATTAAGATTATTTTTGGAGAGTAAATTTTGACTTCAGTTTGGGTTTAAACTATTTCTTCTTCCCACACAATGCAAAAAGCCCACTCAACAGCATCACACTGTCGAATGGGCTTTAACTATCTATAGACCAATTTAAATCTCCTTCAGTTCAGCAATACGACGCTCAACTGCCGCATACTTCTCCAAATAATCCTTCTCTTTGGCACGCTCTTCCTCAACAACCGACTCAGGCGCTTTGGCAGTAAATCGTTCATTCGACAACTTGCCCTGAACCCGCTTCACTTCACCTTGCCACTTGCCAAGCTCTTTCGTCAAACGAGCCAACTCTTCCTCAATATCAATCAATCCCTCAAGTGGTAAGTACAACTCTGCACCTGTCACGACGGCTGACATTGTCTTACCTGGCGCATTCACCTTCACACCAATTGTCAGCGTCTCTGGATTACAGAATCGCTCCAAATAGTTACGGTTCTCTTCAAGTACCGCCACTGTCTTCTCGTCTTTAGCTGAAATATACAAATCGACTTTACGACTCATCGGTGTATTTACTTCTGCACGGATATTGCGTACTGATTTGATGATATCCATCAATAATTTCATATCTGAAGCACGAGACTTGTCCATGATTGCCGTATCTACTTCAGGCCACTTCGCCACTGTGATGGACTCCCCTTCATGGGGAAGGTTCTGCCAAATCTCTTCTGTAATGAAAGGCATCAATGGATGCAATAAACGCATCGTTTGATCCAGAACATGTGCAAGAACCGAACGTGTCATTTTTTTCGCCGCTTCGTCTTCACCGTATAGTGGCAATTTCGCCATTTCGATATACCAGTCACAGAAGTCATCCCAGATGAAGTTATATAACGCGCGGCCCATTTCACCGAATTCATACCGGTCAGCCAAGCTAGTTACCGATTCAATTGTTTCATTCAGACGAGTTAAAATCCATGCATCTGCAACAGATTTCTTTCCTGACAAATCAATTTCCTCATACTTCATACCGTCCATATTCATTAATGCGAAACGGGAAGCGTTCCAAATTTTATTGGCAAAGTTCCAGATTGCTTCTACTTTTTCTGTAGAGTAACGTAGATCTTGTCCTGGTGAAGAACCAGTTGCCAAGAAGTAACGCAATGCATCTGCACCATACTGCTCAATTACGTCCATTGGATCTACACCGTTGCCGAGAGATTTAGACATTTTTCGTCCTTCTTCCGCGCGTACTAATCCGTGGATTAAGACATCCTTGAATGGACGCTCTTCCGTGAATTCGAGAGCTTGGAAGATCATGCGGGACACCCAAAAGAAGATAATATCATATCCTGTAACAAGGGCATCTGTTGGGTAATATTTTTTGAACGTTTCGCTGTCAACGTCTGGCCAGCCCATAGTTGAAAACGGCCATAAGGCAGATGAGAACCAAGTATCTAGTACATCATTGTCCTGAGTCCAGTTTTCTTCATCAGCCGGAGCTTCTTGACCCACATAAATTTCACCTGTCGTGTTATGATACCAAGCCGGAATTCGGTGGCCCCACCATAGTTGACGAGAAATGCACCAGTCATGGACATTTTCCATCCATCCTAAGTAAGTTTTCTCGAAACGTTCAGGAACAAACGTCACTTTTTCTTCTTCGTTTTTCTGCAGTTTGATTGCTTGCTCAGCAAGTGGCTGCATATTGACGAACCATTGTGTAGATAAATACGGCTCCACTACTGCGCCACTTCGTTCCGAGTGTCCGACAGAGTGCATATGATCTTCAATTTCAAATAGCACATTCATTTCTTGTAGGTCTTTGACGATTTGCTTACGGCATTCGAAACGATCCATGCCTTCATACTTGCCTGCTAATTTATTCATCGTACCGTCTTCATTCATGACGAGCACGCGTGGCAAGTTGTGACGGTTACCTATTTCAAAGTCATTCGGGTCATGTGCTGGTGTAATTTTCACTGCACCGCTTCCAAAGTCCATTTCGACGTAGTCATCCGCTACGATCGGAATCTCACGTCCTACGATTGGCAATTTGACCATCTTTCCGATTAAATGCTGGTAGCGTTCGTCATCGGGGTGAACTGCAACAGCTGTATCACCGAGCATCGTTTCGGGACGTGTTGTCGCTATTTCAATCGATCCTGTGCCATCTGCCAATGGGTAACGCATATGATAGAATGCACCTTGCACATCTTTATGAATAACTTCAATATCAGATATCGCTGTCTTCGTTGCAGGATCCCAGTTGATGATATACTCTCCGCGGTAGATAAGCTTTTTCTCATACAACTTAACGAATACTTCACGTACTGCTTTTGACAATCCTTCATCCAAAGTAAAGCGCTCTTGTGAGTAATCAAGAGCCAGACCAAGCTTCGCCCACTGAGCACGGATATGGCTCGCGTATTCTTCTTTCCACTTCCATGTTTCTTGTACGAAATTTTCGCGTCCAAGATCATAACGCGTTTTGCCATCAGCGCGAAGTTTTTCCTCTACTCTCGCTTGTGTTGCAATTCCAGCGTGGTCCATTCCCGGCAACCACAGTGCGTCATAGCCTTGCATACGCTTCATGCGGATGAGCATATCCTGTAAAGTCGTATCCCATGCGTGTCCCAAATGAAGTTTCCCTGTGACGTTCGGTGGTGGGATAACAATTGTATACGGTTCTTTTTCGCTTTTTACATCCGATTCAAAATACTTACCTTCAAGCCACCATTCATAACGTCCTTTTTCAACTGCCTGCGGATCGTATTTGGTCGGCATCGTCAATTCGTCAGTCATTTCATTTCCTCCTTCAAATAAAAAGGGATACAAAAAAGCCCCACTCATCCCGGTAAAAGGACGAAGGAGCTCGTGGTACCACCTTTATTTATGAACGCTAAAAAAGCATTACATCTTCATGATTGGGTAACGGTCTACACCGGTTCCTGCTACTTACATTTCACAAAAACTGCTCATAGGGGACTTCCATATGCGGTTTCCAGGTACGTTCCACCAATCGCACCCTCTCTAAAGAAAACAGTTCACATGTACTTTCCTACTCTTCGCATTTATATTCATATACCCACTATTATAAGCGAAACATGTAGAGTCCGTCAACTGAATAGTAGTCTATAGAGAAAGGATGGTGAATTATGAGAAGAGGTTATAATCCCTACCTATTGCCGCCGTGGCTTCGGAAAACAAGATTTTACTGCAAAGGCTGTATCATTCCATTAACCGTGTTTCAGTTGATTCGATTACTAATTGTCCCGACCACTGGTGACTTTTTATTATTTTGCTTATTCGCTGCTTTGTCCTTCTGCTTCTACAAAAACATTATTTGAATGGAAGATCTTTCTCGTTATATCGTCATCCATCTCGGCGATGTATAAGAGAAAGTCTTCCATTTCATTATTTACTTGCTCAACTGCACGATCTGCATTGGCGAGAAACTCCAAATGGGATGTCGATGCAGCTACGAACTGTGATGCTGCGGGCTCTTCTTCAATTGCAACCGGTTCTTGTACAGGCTCTTCCTTTTTCAATTGAACGGTCCACTCAAGTTTCAATCCTCCATCTTCCAGTGATGAAGATTTGATGTCTTGCACTTCAAGTTGCAAATCGCCATCGAGTTCTACTGGTAGATCAACATTCAAAGGCACAGCATATTCAAAATACCCTTTATTGTTTTCTACTTCTACGTCATTAATGACTAATACATCTTCAGGTGCCAATTCTACTTGTTTATCTGCATCAAATACAACGTTTGCTGCAATATGATAGATCCCTTGCAAACGAATTGCTTCTTCTGTACGCTCTTCTGTAAACCCTGGTGTCACCTTTACCTCAGCCGATTCAGCAAATGCCCCGTACTCAACAGGGAAATAAAAAGACTCTTGCAATGTCCATTGATGCGTCGTCATTTTCGCTTCACTCCTTTTCTTAACTCAGGCTACTATATGAAGAAATGAGGCAGTTTAGAAGTGATGCATAGCGTAGAGTGTGAATAAAGTGATCGCAACAGCGCTACCTCCCGCAAAGTACATACATAAAAAAGCGCCAAGCAATAAAATCTGCCTGACGCTTCAAAATTATCGTTTCAATTTCGCAAATACCGTATGGAATGCTTCCACAGTTTTCGCGATATGCTCTTCTGTGTGAGCTGCCGACAAGAACATACCTTCAAATTGGGAAGGTGGTAAGAAAATACCTTCTTCCGCCATCAGACGGTAATATTCTGCAAACAATTCCAAATCGGATGTTTTCGCTTTATCGTAGTTATTGACACGTTGATCTGTAAAGAAGAACCCGATCATTGAACCGGCACGGTTGACGGTATGTGGAATATTATTAGCTTTCGCTGCTGCGCGGAAACCTTCTTCCAACTGATCACCAAGCTTGATGAAGTGTTCGTATGTTTTCGGTGTCAACTTTCTCAACGTCGCAATACCTGCTGTCATCGCTAACGGGTTACCAGACAATGTACCCGCCTGATAAATAGTTCCCGCAGGCGCTACATGCTCCATAATTTCGCGAGAACCGCCATACGCTCCTACAGGTAGTCCGCCACCGATTACTTTACCAAGACATGTAAGGTCAGGTTTAATATTGAAATGACCTTGTGCACATTTATATCCTACACGGAACCCAGTCATTACTTCATCAAAAATCAGTAAAGAACCATTTTCTTCTGTCAACACACGTAAGCCTTTAAGGAAGCCGTTATCTGGTCCCACAACACCCATATTTCCTGCAACCGGTTCTACAATAATTGCAGCTAAATCGTCTCCATACTCTTTAATAGCCAATTTAACACTTTCAAGATCGTTGTACGGCACCGTAATCGTGTTTTGTGCAATCGATTCAGGCACCCCCGGGCTATCAGGTAAACCTAATGTAGCGACACCCGATCCTGCTTTAATTAGCAAGGAATCCGCATGTCCGTGATAGCAACCTTCGAATTTAAGGATTTTATTACGCTTCGTATAGCCACGTGCTAAACGAAGAGCACTCATTGTTGCTTCCGTACCAGAAGACACCATACGCACCATCTCGATGGATGGTACACGGTCGATTACGAGCTCTGCCAATTCATTTTCCAGAAGAGTAGGTGCTCCAAAACTTGTGCCTGTTTCAGCTACTTTCTGTATTGCAGATACCACGTCAGGATGTGTGTGTCCAAGGATTAGAGGACCCCAAGATAGTACATAATCAATATATTCATTGCCATCGATATCTTTAATGATCGCACCTTTACCACTTTCCATAAAGATCGGATCCATATTAACTGATTTGAATGCACGCACTGGTGAGTTGACACCACCTGGCATTAAATCAACTGCTATTTTAAACGCTTGTTCAGATTTCGTATATGTTTTTTGTCCCATATTACTTCTCCTCCAACCAGCGAGCAGCATCTTTTGCATGATATGTCATGATGATATCTGCGCCTGCACGCTTCATACTTGTTAACGTTTCTAATACAATTTTCTTCTCGTCTACCCAGCCGTTTAACGCAGCAGCTTTGACCATTGCATATTCTCCACTGACGTTATACGCCACGACAGGCAAGAGCACATGATTCTTTACATCGCGAATGATATCGAGGTAAGACAATGCGGGTTTAACAATTAAGAAATCCGCGCCTTCAAGAATATCAGACTCCGTTTCACGCATAGCTTCCATACGGTTTGCCGGGTCCATTTGATACGTTTTACGATCGCCAAATTGCGGTGTGGATTGTGCGGCTTCACGGAATGGACCGTAATAAGCAGATGCATATTTAACCGCATACGACATGATCGGAATGTTTTGGAATCCTGCATCATCTAGCGCTTGACGGATAACAGCGACAAAACCGTCCATCATATTCGACGGCGCAATAATATCAGCCCCCGCTTTCGCTTGACTAACCGCTGTCTTCGCAAGCAATACAAGACTGGCATCATTATCTACATCCTGGTCATGAATAACGCCACAGTGACCATGGTCTGTATACTCGCATAGACAAGTATCTGCCACTACAACTAATTCCGGGTGACGTTCTTTCACTGCGCGTGTTGCACGCTGAATGATTCCTTCGTCGTCATACGCTTCAGAACCGGTTGCGTCCTTTTCGGAAGGTATACCGAATAAAATAATAGATGAAATCCCCAATTCGACTACTTCATCCGTTTCTTTCAATAATAAATCAATAGAAAACTGATCTACTCCTGGCATAGAAGCGATTGGATTGCGCATATTCTCGCCTTCTGTAACAAAGATAGGATAAATGAAATCCGCTGCTTTAATTTCTGTCTCTCTTACCATCGCTCGAACGGTAGGATGTGTACGAAGTCTACGATGACGCTTAAATTCTATTGGATTCAATTGAATTCTCCCTTTCGTTTGGCCAGCTCATGGACTAGCTCGACTAATGTATACGTTTCCGGCTTGACGTGAACAGGTGCACCCACTTTTAACAGTGCACGTTCCGTAACATGTCCGATTGCACAAACCGTGAAACCAAACCACGTCGTTTTCGGTGCAATACGTGTAGAAAACACTTCCACCGCCGACGGACTTGCGAACAACACGGACACCTGACTTTTTTGAAGTATAAAACGACTCAATTTATCTATTTCATTCGTTGCACTTTTAGTCTCATAGACTGTCCATTCTGAAACATGAAACGGCAACTCCTCACGAATCAAACTGCCAGCGAGAGTGCCTTTCAAAAAGACCACGTGTAATCGTTCTGACATTTCCGGATTAAACTGTTTGACAAAAACATCTGCACTAAACACGCTTGGAATGAAAGATACATCAAAACCGAGTCGATCTAATGCAGCTGCTGTCCGAGTTCCGACTGCGGCAACTTTTCCGTTAAACACATCAGCCGTTACATTGAACCGCAACATTTTTGAACGGAACGCTGCAACTGCTGATTGACTCGTAAAAATGAGCCAATCAGCTTTCATTGCTTGTTGCAACTTTTGCTGATCAGCCTTCTTCTGTATTTCTCCCACTTCAATTAGCGGAATTGAAACCGGAATGCCACCGTACTTTTTTACAAGTTCGGCAGCTTCCGCAGATTTTGGTGTTCCGGTGAAAATAACCGTTTCTCCTGCTAACGGTAATGCGTTACGCATCCATTTCCGCCTTCACTTTCTCGATTACTTCAGCAGCACCTTGGTCACGTAAAATTCTACTGACTTCCTTACCGACTGCAACAGGATCTGTTCCTTTCACCGTTTCACGGAACACTTGAATTGCATCAGGAGACGCAATGAAACCAGTCATTTCCACTTCATTACCATCAAACTTTGCAAATCCTCCGATTGGTACCTGGCAAGAACCATCCATTTCATTAAGGAACGTGCGCTCAGCCTGTAGCTCAATCCATGTGCTCTCATCTGTTAATTTCGCTAGTTCATCCAGTAATTCTGTATCGTCTTCACGACACTCAATCGCTAATGCACCTTGTCCAACTGCTGGAATACAATCTTCAATCGATAGGTGTTCTGTGACGATGTTGTCATCCCAGCCCATACGCTTGAGTCCTGCAGCTGCTAAGAGGATTGCATCAAATTCACCATCTTGGAGCTTACGTAGACGTGTGTCAATATTGCCGCGTATCCACTTGATTTCTATATCTGGGCGCAACATTAATAACTGTGAGCTACGACGAAGACTTGATGTTCCGACAACCGCTCCAACTGGTAAATCCATGAAGCGAACATGGTCGTTTGCGATGTATGCATCTCGTGGATCTACGCGTTTAGGGATACAGCCAACAGTCAACCCGTCTGGAATTACCGCTGGCATATCTTTCATGCTATGTACGGCAAAATCAATTTCTTTATCAAACAATGCTTGCTGGATTTCTTTTACGAATAACCCTTTACCGCCAACTTTTGACAACATGACGTCCAAGATTTGATCGCCTTTCGTCACAATCTCTTTCACTTCAAACTCAAATGGTGCACCTGCCTGCTTCATTTGTTCAATGAACCATTTCGTTTGTGTTAATGCCAGCTTACTTCTACGTGAACCTACAATAATTTTTCTCACAAAACTCTTCCTTTCTTATATCCATAAATGAAATTGTGACAGCGTACTGCCCAAAAAGAAATTAACGACCGTTAAGAGAAATGCAAATATCGTCATCCAGGCAAACTCCACTGATTGGAGCTTTCCCTTATAGTTGAAATAAATAACGGAAGAATAGATGAGTAATACTGCAAATGACCCCATAATTTTCACATCAAAAGGAGACCAATGTTCAAGCGCTACATACGCCCATTGAACACCGAATAATAAACTGACGAATAAAATCGGAATGCCGGTATAGATCGACATTTTCATTCCAACCATCGTCTGATGCAAATTAGGTAGACTGGAAAAGCGTTTTCCAAACTTCTTACTTTTTAAAACGTTATAAACAATCAAATATAATACCGCGAAAACAAATGCTAACGCGAACACCGCATACGAGAGGATTGCTGATGTAATATGAACAAATAATACTTCTGAAATAAGTGAATCACCAACAGTGGAAGCTGTATATTTCAAATTGGAAAAGACATGAATCATTAAAAATACAAATCCAATAATATTCGTGAAAAATACCATGAAATTCACTTTATAAATCAACTGGAACACGATAGATAATGTGACCAGCAACCATACATAAAAATAAATACCTTCAACTAGCGATAATACCGGAAAGCGCTTCATCTGAATAATGTAAAGGGATAAAATCGCAGTTTGTGTAACCCATACGGTAACGATCAGCCAAAAAGCAATCCGTTGAAATTTTTTTGACTTCTTCAAGTAATCAATTAAGTAAAAAACAAGACTGAGGGCATAAAGAACAATCATGACTTCCTGGAGCCTTGCGACGGTTAAATCAACCATATGCTATTCTCTGCCTTTCAAGCGAAAACCTCTCTTTTGCTAGTAAGGAGTGTTCGTCTATATTGTCTCAAATGAGAGGGTGTTACTGCAAATAATTGCATCCATAGTAAGTGTATTTCTACTAGTGTGCCGAATGTTTATACATATATTGCTTATTTAACTGCAATAAAAAAGTGGGCCTGTATCATTCTTGTGAAAGACAGATACAGAACCACCTGGGATTAGTGTTGATAATGTACGTTCGTCACATCCACACCATCTGTTTTTTGATCAGCGCGTTTTTGAAGACGTTCTTTTGCTTGAAATGCCAGCTGTTCCTTTTCTGTTACGACATCTTCGGAAATTCCAAAGATTTGTTCAAAAAGTGCGAGTTTCTCTGCTGCTTTTTTATCAGTAGATAATTCTTTAGCCTGTAAAATAGGTTCTTTTAATAATTGATTAATAATTGATTTTGTATGCTTATTTAGAACTTTCTTTTCACGTTCTGTTAAATCTGGCATTTTATTTTCGATACTAAGCATCGTTTCGCTCTGTATACGACTTGCCTTCTTGCGCAATGCAGAAATCATTGGCACAACACCAAGCGTTGTTAACCATTCTTTAAAAGCAACGACTTCTTGTTCAATCATCAGACCGATTTCATCAGCCGCACGCTTACGTTCAGCCAAATTCGCTTCGACGATGCCTTGCAGATCATCGATATCATACAAGAATACACTGCTTAGTTCACCGATTTTCGGATCAAGATCACGTGGCACAGCGATATCCACCATGAATAACGGCTTGCCTTTACGCAGTCTCTCTACAAAATCCATCAATTCATAATCGATGACATATTCAGTAGCGCCAGTGGAGCTGATTAAAATGTCTGCTTCAAGTAATAAACACTGCAACTCTTGCATAGATTTCGCTTCACCATTAAATTTCGCCGCCAGAATTTCTGCTTTAGAGAATGTTCGGTTGATTACAGTAATCTTCCCAACACCGCTCCCCTGCAAGTTCTTGACTGCTAATTCGCCCATTGTACCTGCACCAAGAATAGCAATATGCTTATCCTTAAGTGAACCGAAAATTTTTCTCCCCAGTTCTACTGCCGCATAGGAAACTGACACAGCATTTTCACCAATTGCTGTGTCGGTATGTGCTTTCTTCGCTGTCGTAATTGCTTGTTTAAATAATTCATTGAATACGGTACCCGTTGTACCAATGTTTTGCGCGGCGAAAAAACTACTGCGCACTTGTCCTAAAATTTGCGTTTCACCAAGTACCATTGAATCAATGCCTGCAGTTACACGTAATAAATGTTCCACTGCACCATCTTCTTCATGAATAATTAAGTGACTCGAAAATTCCTCGATGGGAATAGAAAACCAATCAGCAAGGAATTTTTTTATATAATATCGTCCTGTATGAATCTGATCAACTACCGCATAGATTTCAGTACGGTTACAAGTAGAAATAATGATGTTTTCCAAGATGCTCTTTTGCTGTTGCAATGTTTGCATCGCTTGTGGCAAATCAGCCTCGACGAATGATAGCTTTTCTCTAATTTCGACAGGGGCGGTTCGGTGATTAACACCGACAACGACTGTATACATTAGGTGCTCACACCTTTCGGAATCATTTTCGTACATTCATTATAACATACATAGCGCTTTAGTCGGAATGCAATTTGTGAACATCGTTTGAAGTCATAATGTAACAATTCGATCAAATTAACTCGTTGCTTACATGCGACTTTCAATTTCGCGCCATGCTTCATCCATACCCATGCCTTTTTCAGATGAAAACAGGATGAGCGGCTCGTGTATTTCCATGTTAAATGTTGTACGCACAACTTTCTTATGCTTCTCCCATTTACCTTTAGGTATTTTATCCGCTTTTGTCGCCACGACAATCGTCGGGATATTGTAATGGGAAAGAAAATCATGCATCATGCAATCGTCTTTTGTCGGTGGATGACGTAAATCAACAATCTGCACTACTGCACGTAATTCTTCTCGGGACGTAATATATTGTTCAATCATACCGCCCCATTTTTCTTTTTCTGTTTTTGACACTTTCGCATAGCCGTACCCTGGTACGTCGACGAAAAATAACTTTTCTTCAATTTTATAAAAATTGAGTGTTTGAGTCTTTCCTGGCTTTGAAGATGTACGTGCTAAACTTTTGCGCCCGATCATTTTATTAATGAAGGAAGATTTCCCTACATTCGAACGACCGGCTAACGCAAATTCAGGATAACCTTCTGTTGGATATTGTTCAGGACGAACGGCACTCATAATCATTTCAACGTTATGGACTTTCATTTCTTTTCCTCCAAAGCGATATCGAGTACTTCATGAGCATCCGACACGAGTTTAAATGTTAGTTCTTTTCTTACACTATCTGGAATATCATCCAAGTCGCGTTCATTATCTGACGGAATGATAATCGTCCGCAATCCTGCACGATGAGCACTAAGCGTTTTTTGTTTTAGTCCACCAATAGGTAGTACACGTCCACGCAACGTCACTTCTCCTGTCATACCGACTTCACGGCGTATCGGGCGTTCCGTCAATGCGGATACTAGTGCTGTTACGATGGTTATACCGGCGGAAGGTCCATCTTTTGGCGTGGCGCCTTCCGGAACGTGAATATGAATATCCCACTTTTCATGGAAATCAGGATCTATATGGAATGTCATGGCTTTGGAACGCACATAAGATAATGCGGTTTGTGCTGATTCCTTCATGACATCTCCAAGTTTACCTGTCAACAGTAATTTGCCTTTACCTGGTGATAATGATACTTCAATTTGCAGTGTATCTCCACCGACAGATGTATAGGCGAGTCCAGTGGCCATGCCTACCTGATTGACAGTTTCTGCCTGTCCAAAGCGAAAACGCTTTTTGCCAAGTAAAGCTTCTAATGATTTCGGACTAACTGTTAGACTTTTTTTATCACCTGCCAGAATTTGACGTGCGGCTTTACGACAAATGCTGGCAATTTCACGCTCAAGTGAACGTACACCCGCTTCACGTGTATAATATCGTACAATTTCTAGAACTGCTTCTTCCTGGAAACGAAGTTGTGCCTTCTTTAGACCATGTTCCTTCATCTGTTTAGGAATCAAATGATGGATTGCTATTGATTGTTTTTCCTGTTCTGTATAACCGGGGATCGAAATGATTTCCATACGGTCACGCAATGGACCCGGAATAGCCCCCAGATCATTCGAAGTCGCAATGAATAACACACTCGAAAGATCGTACGGCTCTTCTATATAATGATCACTAAAATTACTGTTTTGTTCAGGATCCAGCACTTCTAGCATAGCAGACGATGGATCTCCTCGGAAATCATTAGACATTTTATCGATTTCATCGAGTAAGAAGACCGGGTTGACAGTGCCTGCCTTTTTCATACTTTGGATAATACGCCCAGGCATCGCGCCTACGTAAGTTCGACGATGACCACGGATTTCAGATTCATCACGGACACCACCTAGTGATATGCGAACAAATTCACGTCCTAGTGACTCAGCGATAGAACGGGCTAATGAGGTTTTCCCCACTCCTGGAGGACCATCCAGGCAAAGAATCGGTCCACGCAGTGAATTTGTCATCTGTCGCACAGCGAGATACTCTAGAATTCGTTCTTTAACGTTTTCCAACCCTTCATGATCACGATTCAAAATCTCTTCTGACCGGGATAAATCGAGCTGATCTTCTGTCGCATGAGTCCATGGCAGCGTAATGAGCCACTCAATATAATTACGAATGATGCCACTTTCAGCCGAAACAGAAGGGATCTTCTCATAACGTTCCAACTCACGCTCTGCTGTATCCTTAACAGATTGTGGCATATTTGCTTCTTCAATTTTCAATTTCAGTTCGGACACTTCAAGACCTTTACCATCTTTATCGCCTAGCTCAGTTTGAATTGCCTTTAACTGTTCGCGTAAATAAAACTCTTTTTGCGTGCGTTCCATTGCATCTTTCACGCGTTCATTAATTTTTTGTTCAAGCTCCATGATTTCCTGTTCGTTATACATTCGACTAATAAGCCATTCCAAACGTTCAGGCACGTCCAGTATTTCAAGCACTTCTTGTTTTGCTGTTAATTTTAACGGCAAATTTGATGCAATCATATCTGCTAACCTACCTGGTTCTTGAATGCTTTCCACCGTCTCTAGTGTTTCATCGGAAATTCTTTTGCTATTCTTCGCATATCGCTTGAACTGTGCAACAAGTGAACGCATCAGCGCTTCTGCTTCTGCGTCTTTTTCTTCGCTTTCCTCATAACACGTGACATTGACAACTGGATACAGGTCAGCTTCTTGGTAACTGCTCCACTCTGCTCTATGTATACCTTCGATTAATACACGATACGTACCATTTGGTAATTGAGTCATTGATTTGATATTCGCTAGAGTACCAATTTCATGCAAATCATCGCTTTCTGGATTTTCCAAACTCAAATCTTTCTGAGTCGCAAGGAAAACTTCATGATTACCTGCTAATGAGTGTTCAATTGCAAAAATCGAGCGTTCACGGCCAACATCAATATGTAAAAGCATCGTCGGATAAACAATCACTCCGCGAAGTGGCAATAATGGGATGTTCTGTTTTTGAATCGTCGGCATGAAAAGCCACCTCCAAATATGTTATGTATATGTATGTGTAATGCGCATATAAAATCTTATGTAAGAAAAAGCCGACTGCCGAACGTATTAGATACGCATCGGTGGAGCCGGCCCTTTTGCCTTTTCGGCGTTATGCGGTATTTTTTTCGTTATCTGATTCGTATACAGATCCGTCTTCTCTGTGTAAAAGCGGAGTAGACTTTCCAAGAACAGAATCCCTCGTAATGATACATTTCTTCACTTCTTCGAGTGAAGGTAGATCGTACATTACATCCAACATGATGTTTTCAATAATGGAACGAAGCCCACGTGCACCTGTCTTACGAGCAATCGCTTCTTTTGCGATTTCGATCAAAGCATCATCTTCAAATTGAAGTTCTACATCATCTAGTTCAACCATCTTCTGGTATTGTTTGACGATCGCATTTTTCGGCTCAGTTAGAATTTGATACAATGTATCTTCATCTAATGTATCGAGTGTTGCAATTACCGGCAAACGACCGATGAATTCTGGAATCAAACCGTATGATTGGAGATCTTCAGGAATCAATTTAGCCAATAGGCTATCTTCTTCATTGATTTCTTGCTTGGACTCAGAACCGAAACCGATGACTTTACGTCCGATACGGCGTTTAACGATATCTTCAATACCATCAAATGCTCCACCTACAACGAATAAGATATTCGTTGTATCGATTTGCAAGAATTCTTGATGAGGATGCTTACGGCCACCTTGTGGTGGTACGCTTGCAACTGTTCCTTCAAGAATCTTCAGCAACGCTTGTTGCACACCTTCACCAGATACGTCACGAGTAATCGACGCATTCTCAGATTTACGAGCTACCTTGTCGATTTCATCAATGTAGATAATACCTTTTTCAGCTTTATCAATATCGAAGTCTGCTGCTTGAATTAATTTCAAGAGAATATTCTCTACGTCTTCCCCAACGTAGCCTGCTTCAGTTAATGAAGTCGCATCTGCAATCGCAAATGGCACATCCAAAATACGAGCCAACGTTTGTGCTAGTAATGTTTTACCGCTACCAGTTGGTCCGATTAAGACGATGTTGGATTTAGCCAGCTCGACTTCATCAATTTTACTGCCTGAATTTACTCGTTTGTAATGATTGTATACCGCTACTGCGAGTGATTTCTTTGCGCGATCTTGCCCGATGATATAGTCATCGAGGATACCTTGGATTTCTCTTGGTTTCGGTACATCTTTTAGCTCGAAGCCTTCTTCAAGACCTACTTCCTCTTCCACGATTTCCGCACAAAGTTCAACGCATTCATCACAAATATAAACACCTTGACCTGCTACCAATTTGCGGACTTGCTCTTGAGATTTCCCACAAAAAGAACAGCTCAGGTTATCGTTTTCATCATTAAATTTGAACATTATGCTCACCCCTATTCAAGTGAATATACTACAAGATTACCATGACTTAATCAACTATTTAGAACTTATTGACCGATAACACCCAGCCAGATATGTATAGTTATTTATGTTCTAGCTTGTGTAGTTTCAATAAGACTATACATGAAATTCTTTTATTTAAGAAAAACAAGGTACGGGCAAACCGTACCTTGTTGCATTCATATAGAAAGATTAGTCGATGATTTTTGCATTGTCAACAAGTAGTTGTACTGTTTTATTGAAACGAAGGTCGTTCTCAAGTACAGATGTGCCACCAAGAGTAGTCTTGATTTGCTCCACGTCCATACCGAATTGTTCAGACATCTTTTCAAGTTCAGCATGTACTTCTTCCTCAGGCACTTCTACTTTTTCAGCTGCGCCGATTGCTTCAAGTGTCAACGAAACGCGTACGCGGCTTAATGCGTCGTCTTTCATTTGATCGCGAAGTGTTTGCTCGTCTTGTCCAGAGAACTGGAAGTAAAGATCCAAGTTCATACCTTGCATTTGAAGACGTTGTTCGAAGTCTTGCATCATACGATCCGTTTCTGAATCGATCATCGCTTGTGGAATTTCCATTTCAGCGTTGCTTGCAGCTTGTTCTACTAGATCGTCACGAAGAGCTGTTTCAGAATCATTCTTCTTCACTTCTTCAGCTTCTTCTTTCAACTTCGTGCGTAGCTCTTCTACTGAAGAAACACTCTCGTCGATTTCTTTTGCTAACTCATCATCAAGTTCTGGAACTTCTTTAGACTTGATTTCGTTAACTTTCACTTTGAATGTAGCAGGCTTACCAGCTAATTCAGCAGCATGATATTCTTCAGGGAAAGTGATTTCGATTTCTTTTTCTTCTCCTGTTTTCATGCCTACTACTTGCTCTTCGAATCCTGGAATAAATGAACCAGAACCAACTTCAAGTTCGTAGTTTTCTGACTGTCCACCTTCGAAAGCTTCACCATCAGCGAATCCTTCGAAATCGATTGTAGCAGTATCGCCATCTTTCACAACGCCATCTTCTTTGACTACCATTTCTGCTAGTGCTTCAGTACGTTGTTGAAGCTGTGCGTCTACTTCTTCATCTGTTACTTCAACTGATTGACGAGTTACTTCAAGACCTTTGTATTCACCAAGCTTAACTTCCGGCTTAAGCGCTACGATTGCAGTGAAAACAACAGGTTCGCCTTTTTCTAGCTTTTCGATGTCGATTTCAGGAGCTGCGATTGGATCTACGTCTGCTTCGTCTACTGCAGCAGAGTATGCTCCAGGAAGTACGATATCGATAGCGTCATTGTAAAGTGATTCTTCACCGTACATTTTGTTGAACATTTTGCGTGGCATTTTCCCCTTACGGAAACCAGGTGCCTGTACTTTCTTTACTACTTTTTTGAACGCTTCATCCAGTGCTTCGTTGAAACGATCTACGGAAACTTCAAATGTAAGTTTCCCTTCACTGCCTTCTAATTTTTCCCATTTAACTGTCATATGTATGACCTCCAAATCATTTGCAATACTTTTATTTTTATTTTAATCAATTATACCTTCGCATGATTGTATCTGAATTTTTTCTGTATATCCTAAAAAAATCTTCGACACTCTTTGAAGGCTTTATCTGAATCAGCTCATTTTGTTCCGCTTGTAAGAAGCGACAACGTTACTGAGGACAGATAAGCAGTTGACAACCATTTTAGTATAACATAGTCTATTCATCTTTCAAGAATTAATCACTGTCAGCTTTCCATTTCTTCATCCACCGAACGTATGAACGATAGTAATGAAGACTCCGTCGTTTGCTGACCGTACAATAACTGCTTTGTATACGCGACATACTCGCCCGCCACCTCTTCTGCCGTGTAAGGACCCCAGTGGAATGGAAACAGCAAGACACTGTACTTGAGGATCAAATTGACTACTAATTCACTAGCTGTTGGATCTTTCTCAAATTGCGCTTTTGCGAGAAACTGCACTTCCCCAATAAATTGATCTTCCTCGGGTGAAACGAGTCTTGATGGATTAACTTCCGTTTCAAAGTGGAATTTACGAACAGCTAACGATTCTTGATATCCCACTTGTTGCAATAACATCAACGCATAGGTCTTAACAACCGGCAACATATCCTCTGCTTCAATCACCTCTACCAACAACGGAATGTATGGCTGTAATTTCTGATGTTGCAATGACAATAAGAATTCCTGTTGCTCCATCGAACCCATTTGGTGAAATTGCTCGCTTGTAATAGAAGGCTCCTCAATGGAAGGTTCTTCATAACGAGTAGATAATCGACTATTCAACTCTCGCAAATATTGAAACTTCTGTAAACTATGTTGTGGAATGATTTCTTTCTCTAACAGACCTTGTATCGTCAGCTCTACCTCATCGTATTGCTGTAGTTGGATTGAAATCGAAAGGTAAAGCTCAAGTATTTCTATGTAATCGCCTGCTTGGTTTTGCATAGCAAGAAGTGCGAATTCTTTTGCTCGTTCATACTCTTTCATTTCATATAAAGAAATAGCTAGACCATCAAAAACCGTGTAATCTTCGGGATCAATTTCCAATACAGATTCGAAATTCCGAACCGCTTCTTGATGAAGATCACGTTCCATTGCCAGTCTACCTTCTCGATGAAGACGTTCGAGTGTTCCAGGAAAGACGACTACATTTCCTTTTCTAATAACTTGTCTGCGCTTCTTTTGCATTGTAATCACCTGCCTGCTTTGTTACTTTCACTATAGCACAGCAACTGAAAAAAATTCTAGTTCAGGATGTTTCTATTGAAGACCTGATTATATTACAACACAAATAACGCAAAGATTATCTAATAACCTTTGCGCTATTCACAATAAATCACACACCTGAATAGGCCATAAAACCACCATCTACAGGAACAGTAATTCCAGTAACAAAACTAGAGTATGATTCATCAACAAGCCATAACATAGTACCAAGCAAATCTTCAGGCTTACCAAAGCGTTTCATAGGAGTACTATTTAAGATTTTATTAGAACGCTGTGTATGATTTCCATCAGCATCAATTAATAAGTCATGATTTTGCTTTGTCAAAAAGAAACCCGGCGCAATAGCGTTGACGCGTAGATTAGATTCAGCGAAATGAACCGCCATCCACATTGTGAAGTTATTGATAGCTGATTTCGCAGCACTATATGCAGGCACTTTCGTCATCGGCGAAAATGCACTCATGGAAGAGATATTTAAAATAACAGGAGATTCTTGTTCTAAAAGCACTTTTCCGAAAACTTGACTAGTTAGAAATGTTCCTGTGAAATTACTAGCAAACACTGTCGATAATCCCACTTCATTCATCTGGAAAAAGGATTGTTCCACTTCATTCCCACTGTATATCTCTTCTGAAGTAATTGCATCAGGATGATTACCCCCTGCACCATTTATGAGGATATCTACTTTTCCAAATTGTGAGACTACTAGATCTTTTGCTGTTTCTAGTGAGGATCTGTCTAGAACATCTCCTTCAACAGCTATTGCTTGTCCTCCAGCTTGTTGAATTTCAGCTGCTATTAGCTGTCCGTTTTTTAACGTGCGGTTGATAATAGCTATCCTGACGCCATGTCTGGCTAATTCCATTGCCATAGCCGAACATAGAACTCCACTACCGCCTGTTACTACAGCCACTTTATTCTGTAAGTTTTGGTGAATGGTCTGCAAAGTTATTTCACCTCGTTTTTCTTATGATATGCATCCCAAAGCCCGAGCATATACATAATACCCAACGCACGATCGTATAATCCGTAGCCTGGACGACAGTCTTCATTCCATAAATGTCTACCGTGATCAGGCCGTATATAACCCTCGTATTGTTGTTCAGCTAATGTTTTCACTACTCCAGCTATATCGATTGAACCGTCTTCCGTAAAATGAGAAGTCTCGATAAAATCACCATTGTCAAATATTTTAACATTACGTATATGAGAAAACGGAGCATACTGCGCATACTTTTCAGCGAGATACACCATATCATTTTTTGGGTTTGCGCCTAATGAGCCTGTACAAAACGTAATTCGATTCGAAGGTGAATTTGAGATAGATAATAATCTCTTTAGACTTTCTTCACCAGTAATAATTCTTGGCAAACCAAAAATAGACCATGGCGGATCATCGGGATGTATGCCCATTTGGATATCGCATTCTTCCGCAATCGGTAAAATAGCATTTAAGAAATAGGAAAGATTATCCCATAATCTTTCTTCATTAACTTCTTTATAGGCCTCTAATAAATTCGTAATCTTAGCTAATCGTTCAGGTTCCCATCCAGGCATCGTTAACGTAGATGATTCTGAAACTGATTTGATAAGTTCCACAGGATCGATACCTTCTACTTTTGCTTTTTCATAAAATAATGCAGTCGATCCGTCTGGAAGCGGGTGATGCAAATCAGAGCGCGTCCAATCAAATACAGGCATGAAATTATAGCATATTACTTTAACACCTGCTTTTGCTAAATTGCGTATCGTTTGCTTATAGTTTTCTATTAATTCATCACGTTCAGGTAACCCTAGTTTAATGGATTCATGAACATTAACGCTTTCCACAACATCCGCGTGAAAGCCATGAGATTGAATATATGAAACCTCATCTTGAATTTCTTCTTCCGTCCATAACTCACCAGCTTGTTTATGGTGAAGGGCCCAAACTATTCCCTTTGTTCCTGGGATTTGTTTGATTTGTTCCAACGAAACTGTATCGTTGTTTCTACCATACCATCTAAAAGTAATATTCATTGTTATTTTACCCCCTTAACTTTTTCCATATACGTTTCTGCCAGTTTACTAACTGCTTCTTCACCTCCAGCTTTATATGCTTTGGTGAGATCACTACCAATACCAACAGCCACGGCCCCCGCTTGTAACCAATCGCTTATATTATCTAAAGAAACGCCACCCGTAGGCATGAAACGAGTATGTGGTAACGGGCCTTTAAACGCGGAAATTATAGAAGGCTTAAATTGATTGGCTGGAAATAGCTTTAAGATATCACAGCCACCTTCCATAGCTTTATTCATTTCTGTAATGGTCATGCAGCCAGGAAGATAAGGAATAGCATAGCGATTGCACATTTTTGCTATTTCCTTATCATAATGTGGACTAACAATGAATTTAGCGTTTGCCAGAATTGCAATACGCGCTGTCTCTGGATCTAAAACTGTTCCCGCACCTATCACAGCATCTTCATCTACTAAACCTTTAAAGGCATCTTCAATAAAAGGTGTTGTAAATGTTAGCTCAATCACTGAAATACCACCTGAAATAGCGGCCTTCGAAATAGCAATTGCTTCTTTTGCATTGGCAGCACGAATAACCGCCACAACTTTTTGTTTCATAATATGATGAATTACTTGGTGTTTTGGAAGCATATTCAGATCTCCTTAGTCAAAAGTAATACAAGCCTTACGTACTTGATCAGGACTATTCTCGATAAAGTCAAATGCTTTTTGAACATCCTTCAGAGCGAATTTATGTGTTATTAAACCATCATGAGTTAACTTACCTTCATTTAATAGAGTAATTACTTTTTCGAATTGATTGGTCTGCAAACGAGAACCTACGATTTCTAACTCTTTTTTTGTTATAGGAAGCTGAGAGATGGAAGCGGGACGTTCATCAAAGCCAAGTACCACTACGGTACCAGCAGGAGAAGCAACTTGTACACCTAGTTCAAATGTTGACGGAAGGCACACAGCGTCTATTACAACATTAACACCTTCACTTTCAGTAATCTTCATTACTTCAGTTTCTACAGAAACTTTTCCTGCGTTTATGATATAGTCTGCTCCATTCTGTTCTGCAAACTGTAAACGTTTTTCATCTAAATCCGTCATGATTACAATAGCACCTGCTAATTTAGCCATCTTCAAAATACAAACTCCAATAGGACCACAACCTTGAATCAAAACGGTGTCACCCGCTTCAACATTACCTCTAAACACAGCTTGCGCGCCAATTGTATAGGGTTCCGCCAAAACAAGTTCATCCCATTCAAGATTCTTATTAACGCGATGAACTTGTCTCTCAGGAAGAACAATTTTTTCTTGCATACCACCATCTTCATGTACACCAAAAACTGAAAGATGCTTACAAACATTTTGACGACCTTTTCTACATGCGTAACATTTCCCACAAAATGAAATTGGTTCGATTACAACATGATCCCCTAATTTGAGTGTACTAACAGATTCACCTATTGCAGTAACTTCTCCCGCGACTTCATGTCCCACCACGCGGGGATATGTTGCTAAAGGGTTAGTACCATGATAGATATGCATATCAGAGCCACAAATACCTACACGCTTAACCTTTACTTGTACGTCAAATTCATTTTTTATCTCTGGACATTTTTTTTCAATAATCATTAATTTATGTGCTTCTGGTACTTGAACTGCCTTAATTTTCATCTTCTACACCTACTTAAATAGACTTGGTAAATATAATGTGATTTGTGGCACGAACGATACTAATAACAATATGACTAAACTAACACCTAGGAACGGAAGCAACTCTTTTGTTGTCTTGCCTATTGATACCTTCCCTATTTGCGAAGCAACGAACAGACAAACACCAACTGGTGGAGTTGTTAATCCGATAACAAGATTCAAGACCATCATGACGCCAAATTGCACTGGATCCACGCCAACTTCCATAGCTACTGGGAGTAACACTGGGAAAAGGATAACAAGTGCTGCAATGGTTTCCATAAAGGTACCAACAAATAGCAATAAGATATTGATTAAGATAATAACTATGATGGGATTGCTTGAAATACCTAAAATTGTACTCGCAACTAATTGCGGAATTTGTTCACTAACCATAATCCAACCGAACAAGTTAGCAAATCCTACTAATAACATGATAGACGCTGTACTCGTCATGGAATCCAGCATGATTTCCGGTATTTTTCTGATTGGTAATTCTTTATAAACAAAAATTCCAATGACCAATGCATATAAAACCGCGATAACAGAAGCTTCTGTTGGTGTGAATATACCACCTAAAATACCAACTAGTATAATGACTGTCATGAAGAGCGCCCAAAATGCCCCTAAGAAACTACTGCTTATTTCTTTGAATGATTTCCGCTCACCCTTAGGGTAATTTCTCTTAACAGAAATCAAGTACGTAGGAATCATCAAGCCTAGACCTAAAAGTATACCCGGCACTGCACCAGCTAAGAATAGATCTCCAATAGATACTGAAGCTAGTGTACCCACAATAATCATCGGCAAAGATGGTGGAATAATTGGTCCTACTGTAGATGATGAAGCTGTAACAGCGGCAGAAAACCCTGCTCCATATCCTTCTTTTTTCATTGCAGGTATCATGACTGCTCCGATACTTGCCGTATCAGCAAGTGCTGTTCCTGAAATACCTGCAAAACCCATAGATGATCCTACGTTTGCCAATCCTAAACCACCTCTAATATGGCCAAAGCAGTTATTCGCAAACTGAATAATACGATCAGTAATTCCACCGGCGTTCATTAGATTCCCCGCTAAAATAAACCCGGGAATACATAGTAAGACGAAGGAGTTTAGTCCGCCAAACATCCTTTGTGGAATAATTGAAAACGACATATCGTTAATAAACAAATATAAGAGTGAAGATAATCCTAAACTAAATGCAACTGGCACTCCAATAAATATTAAAACGAGAAAAGATAGGAACAGAACTAACGCCATCATTCTTCTTCACTCCCATCTAAATAAGGTTCTTTATTCTGTAGTAATAGTATAATTTTCACAACAGCAAATATTGAAAGGAATAATCCCATTAAGAAAATAGATGCATGCACAACAGACATCTGGATAGGTAATGTCGCTGCGCGTTGATTATGTCCTAGCAACATAAACTTATATCCTTCTTTGGCAATTACTAATGTTAAAACTAAAATAGTGATATAAATAGCCACATCATAAAATCTTCTAACGCTACTTTTCATTTTATTAACTAATAGATCAACATTAATAAATTCATTTCGCATCAGTGCTAATGGTGTACCAAAACTAATAGCGAATAAGAATAAGTAACGTGTTATTTCTTCTGTCCATATGTATGAGAAAGGTAGGAACCTAGATAAAATCTGTATAGTTACTACAATGATAACTCCAGCAAAACTTAAAATAGAAAGTATGCCCAGAATGCGTTCTACTAATTTTAACATGATTGCGTCAACTTCCTTTCTTAAGGAAAGACACAACCAAGTGTTAATTAGTTGTGCCTATTGTTTATAAATTACTTAACTTCAAGAATTTTTTCTAGTACTTCATTTTGTTCTTCAGACAATGCTTTTTTAACTGCTGGTAACATCGCTTTACTAAACTCTTCACGATCTACATCAACAAACTCCATACCTTTTTCTTCTAAGTCTTTTTCGATTGAGGTAATAGTTTCATCATATAATGAATCTCCGTATGCTTGCGCTTCAGCAGCGGCTTCTTTTACTGCTGTTTTCTGATCTTCAGTTAAGGCATTGTACTGATCATTTCCGACTAATACATAAATCCATGAATATACATGCTCCGTTCGATTCACATACTTCTGAACTTCATACAGACCACCACTTTGAATTAAATCTACTGGATTTTCTTGTCCCATAATAACTCCTTGCTGTAGTCCAGTAAAAACTTCGTTAAAGTCAATAACTTGTGGTTTCGCTCCAGCTACTTCCCAAACCTTCAAGAATAAAGGAACATTCGGTACGCGCATACTGAAACCTTTTAAATCAGCTAGTGATTGAATCTTCTTATCAGATGTTAAATTTCTAGGCGCTCTCGTATGATAATAAAGTGGAGTCAATTTACCCTTTTCAATAATTTGTTCTTCAACTTCTTTACCTACGTCCCCTTCAACCACTTTTTTCACGTGATCAATTCCATCGAATGCATATGGTACAGCCATAAGGGCAGCTTTCGGAGCCCAGTTCTGTAACGTTTCGCCCGAAACAACCATATCAGCTGATCCAGCTTGAATAGAGTTAATCGTATCTGTCTCTGAACCTAAAGAGTTATTTGGATAAATTACAATTTCTATCTGGCCATCTGTCTTTTCTTTAACTGAGTCGGCAAATTCCAAAGCGGTTTTATGCCAAATATGGTTTTCATCAGCTAAATGCCCTAATTTCCATTTAATCACTTTATCGCTTTTTGTATCTGTTGAATCTCCTGTTTCATCTGCTCCACAAGCTGCTAGCATCAAAATCGCAATCAATAAACCTGCCATCCACTTAATTTTTCTCATGTTATTCGCCCCTTTTATAGTTGTCTGTAGAAAATGAATTATTGAATATAACCTTTTAATCACCCCTTCCATTATTTTTCATCTTTCAATCTCTTTAGTACCTGATGTAAACGATTGCACTTCACTTAAATATGGAAGTCCTTCATTATCTCCTAAAACGCTTACAACAAGTGCCCCAACACCATTGGCAAACCGCAAAGCTTCCTTTGGTTCCAAATCATTTAAATAACTATAAACATAACCAGCATCAAAACCGTCACCAGCACCTACTGTATCAATTACGGGAACTTCAAATGCCGGTGAAGTAAACCACTGCCCTTTTTTATAGAGCCTAGAACCTGCAGAACTATCTTTAATGACCAGATCCGTTATATTATAATCATTTGCAAATTTGATCAGTGCCGTTTCCGAACTATCTTCTAAAATTAAATGAATTTCATCTAAACCTGTCAATAGAATATCTATTTGTTGAAAGATTTCAAAATAAGCTTTTCTTGCATCCTCAATCGTCCATAATTTCAAACGTATATTCGGATCAAATGATACAGGAATATTCTTTTCGTTCGCTAATGTGATCAAACGTTTAGCTATTGCAAGATTTTGTGGATCGATTGCCAAGAATACTCCTGTAATATGCAATAGATCAATAGAATCCAATAAATGTTCATTAATATCTTCTACTCTCAGCGTTAGAATAGGTGATTGTTGACGGTAATAAAATGTCTTGCCTTCGCCACTTTCTCTAACCTCTTTAAAATTTACAGATGTAGTGTATCCATCTACAAAATCAACATCTTTTACATCGATTCCTTCACCGCGTGCAAAATTATAGATCACTTTACCAAATTCATCCTGTCCTAACCGGCTAATCCACTTACTATTTAATCCCAGTCGCGAACATCCTATAGCAAAATTTAATTCTGCACCACCCATTTTTCTTTCGAAATGAGTAACAAATCTCATAGGACCTTTAGTTATAGGGTCCATTGTAATCATTGCGTCACCAATTGTTAATACATTAAAATTCGTAGACATTTTCATAACTCCCTATCTTATACAGACTCCCTTTTCAATAAATGTGGCATATATCTTTGCACTTCTAAATCATCCGGTATCTCTTTATCATGAATGATTTTTAATAGTAGCTGAGCTGCTTCCATACCCATTTGAAAAGTTGGTTGTTTAATCACAGTTATAGCTGGCGTGAAAACTTCCAAAAAGGGAGAGTCATCCAGTCCTATTACGGCAACATCCTGAGGAATCAATAAATTATTTATTTTTATGAATTTCATTAATTCCATTAGTGCTAAATCATTAATTGCGTAGAATGCATTGGGTTTTTCTTCTTTATCCCATAAAACTTGAAGAGCGTCCATAATGTTTTCTCTTTCAGTCGCCACAAGCCAAGAGTCTTCAACAGGCAAAGAACACGCTTTCATTTTAAGCTGATAACCTTCAATTCTTTCAATCCGGGGTATTACTTTTCTCTCAATAGAAGTCGATACAATTGCTATTTTATTCTTTCCTACTTCAATAAATTGATCAATCGCCATCTCGGAGGCTTTATGATTATCTAGCATAATCGTAGGGTAATATGAGTTTTCTGTTCTCCTATCTACGAATACAATAGGGAAATTATTTTTTCGCAGATCAGCATAAAGATCTTCATTACCTACTGTAGGGAAAATAATAAGTCCATCTACTTGTTTAGCACGCAACATATCGATGTAAGAACGTTCTTTTTGAGGGTTATCGTCAGCGTTGCATACAAAAACATGCACTCCTTTTTCTTCACAAACATCTTCTATGGCCCTAATAACTTCAGTGGAAAAAGTATGTAATATATTTGCTACAATAATACCTATCGTGTTCGATTCTTTTCTCTTTAAACTTCTTGCCATGTTGTTTGGAATATATCCAAGCTCTTCAATGGACTGTTGTATTTTCACTTTTGTTTTTTCAGCCATGAACTCATATCTCTCGTTTATAAATTGTGAAACAGTACTTTTAGAGACGCCTGCTTTTTTTGCTACGTCAGCCATCGTCACTTTCATTTATTTCACCTTTTCCCACTTACTAAACCGGTTTAGTAAACCGGTTTAGTAAAAGTATAAATGCAACCGCTTCCAAAATCAATAACTTTCTTGTGATTTGTTTGAATATTTTTATTTATCTCAAATTCAATTCGAATACAAAGTAGCTAAAATAAAAGGATTGTAGTATTTTTATAACTACGTAATATTCCCTCTACAGAATTAATATCCCTGTTATGTGAGCCGTCAATAAGTTCAGTTTAAACTATATAATATGTTAATTTATTTTTCTCTTTTGTCCGCGACATACCACTTCCGTTCATCCACTTCACAAATGACTGGCTGATCTGTAGTGGTCCCAATATATTCCCCATCGGTGTGGCAACCTACTACTCGATCCGTCTCAATAATGAATTGGTCATTCTTATAAGTAGAAACTCCTTTTAACTTCGTATGACTTCCATTGAATACAGTTAAAAACACTGCTAAAAATTTCAGCACAGAAATAGAGTGGATGACTGTCAGCTCAAACTCTCCATCATCATAAATAGAATAAGGAGAAATTTTCATGCCGCCACCGTAGTATTTTTGATTACTGACGGTGATCATCCAGACATTCTCAAATATGCGAGTGTCTGAATCAATTTGAATTTTCGCGTTAAATGGTTTGAAGGCTAGTAAACTACGCGCTACGGTCAGAGCATACACTATGCTGCCAAGCTTCCATTTATTTAACGTCTTTTTAATAGTAGATTGTCCAACTGCCAATGAAATATCCGCATCTAAGCCGAAACCACAGTTGCTTGCAAAATAACGTTGATGCACGTCGCTCAATTTCACGGAGCCAAAGTCCACGGTTTTTCTATTAGCCGGTTCTATTGCGATATAAGATTCCACTTCCTGCAAATTATTGAATGCTGGAAACGTCCTTGCGAAATCATTACCGGACCCCGCTTTCATGACCCCGACAGTTACATGAGGATAACCTGCAACACCATTTAGCACTTCATGGATTGTCCCATCCCCACCTATTACGATGATCAATAACGAAACGGTGGTTTGTTTAGCAAGTTGCTGTGCAAGTTCTTCCGCATGATTATGTCGCTCGGTCAGATGAAATGGATAGCTGATATTCTTTCGCAAGCTTGCCCATAACTTGGCCCCTTTACCATCTCCAGCTTGTTCATTTATGATGAAATGTACATCCATACGGACCGCCTCTTTCAAAAGCCTTTTCATCATAGTAGCAGACTACCAATTAACATACTAGACCATTGTCAGACTATTTGATACTTCACTTGCAGACTTGCACTGATCGTAATCATACCCGACTCGATTGGTGTTCTACCGGTATCCGCCATAGTCATTGCACGGAAAGCTACTGGTTGAGATATATGCTGCTCTTCAACCTTTAATGGAATTGGCCGGTTCTGTAATTTCAATGAAGTCCCAATCGTAATCATTTTAGTCTCTGCATCTTGTAAGGCTAGCACCAGCGCTTGCTGATATTGTTCGTCTTGATTGGGCATCGTGAATTCGATCGATCCAATTTGATTCGCACCATTTTTGACCGCAAGATCGACGAGTTCGCCTGTTCGTGAAAGTTCGTTATTTGTAATGCGGATAGAATTAATCACTTCATACCCTTGAAAGCGCTGTTCTCCATTCACGTATTCATAGACTGGGCGAATTTGAAAATCAATCGTTTGCATGGATGTTTCTGCAATTCCCACTTTTTGTAGCGACTGGATTACTTGATTCATACGCTTAGCGTTTTCTTGCTGGATTTCTCCAAGTTCGGTTCCTCTTGACACTACAGATAATACAATATGAACCGTACTAGGAGAGACTTTCACTGTCCCTTCACCAAATACAGTAATCATCCGTGTTTCCTGTTCTTTATACATACATAACACTCTCCTTTTACAGTATTGTCATTTCTATGCAACATACGAGCCAATTTATACGTCTTTTTTGTTTACTCACGCACTGGAATGAGTATAAACATTTTGTTCAAATTTAAATGGCTAAGTAGAATTTGTTATTCTGTAGAGTAACTATTGAAGTAACTGGACATCTCTTATAGCTATCGAGTTTGTAGTTTAAAGAAAATTTAATTGCTGTTCAGTCTCATTTAAACAAAAAAGCTCTCGATCTATTAAGACCGATGAGCTTTGAATATTCGTTTTAATTTTAAAATGTGATGAATCCTTTTTGTACTGCGAACCCACCTAATGTACACAAGGCGATGACAACGAGTGTAATAATGAATAATCGATTGTTTCTGTCCAAGACGTCACCTTTTTCTCTATTGAATAGATTATTACTAGTTACCTCATTCTATCCTATCGAGTTTAGGAGAAGCAATCTATTTTTTATTTGAAGATCCATCTGCATTGGCACTAACCACAAGCAGTGTCACAGGTTGGCTAGTCTCGTTGAACCAGACGTGTTCCTGCATCGAATCTATATGGAACGATTCATTCGTATAGAATGTATCGGAGTAATCCTCCAAAATCACTTTAAGTTCACCTTCTAATATGTAGACAAATTCCTGCCCTTGATGCGCGTAGGGATGTGTATGGGATTCTCCAGGTCTCAATTCAATACGCGCGGGGAAAAATAACGGATTTTCCATATCACCTACAAGGTTTGTAAAAGTGAAATTTGGCTGGTCAGCAGTTTTTTTAATAGTCCGTTTCTTGGTCGGCGATTTTTCCGTTGGTTCCTCAAAGAATAAATTTATATGAACACCTAACGCCTCCGCAATTCTACGCAATGAAGTAAAAGTTACCGAACTAATTCCACGTTCTACTTGAGACAAAAAGCTGACGGATAATCCGCTTTTGACACTAACATCTTTTAACGTCAATTTATTCATCTTTCGAATCCGATGAATTTCTTTTCCTAATTCCGCATCCATTTCCATCCATCCCTTACTTAAAAATAATCTACTATTACTCTAGCATGAATATGAACATGTTTTTTATATAACGAAAAGACTCCTGATTTAATCAAGAGTCTTTTCTATTATATAGTATCTTTTATTTCGAACTTAATAAATATAGTATCTTTTATTTCGAACTTAATAAAGTAGGAAGCCAGGTAGCCAACGTCGGGAACAAAATAAAAATAATTGTTGCCATAAGTTGGATGATGATAAACGGGAAAGTTGCACGATAAATCTTCTCGATACTTACCTTATCGCCCACTGCACTCTTTAAATAGAAGATCGCAAATCCGAATGGCGGCGTCAAATATGCTAATTGAAGAACTACCATGAAGACAACACCCCACCATAAGGGATCAAAACCAGCATCTGCAATAATAGGTGAAATTATTGGAGCTGCAAGCATAATCAATGCCATTGTTTCCAGAAACATTCCCAGTAAAATTATGAAAGCCAAAGAGAAAACTAAGATCCCCCATTTACCTCCAGGGGCCAATTGAGCCATTTCGGAAACAAAACGATTTCCGCCAACTCCAGAGAACACAGCTGAAAATGCTGCCGCACCAATCAATATCCAGCCTACCATTCCCGTCATTTTAGTAGATTCTTTAAGCGCCAAATTGATCTTCTCTAAGTTCAAACGTTTGGTGAATAGGCCAATAAGTAAAGTACCAAGAACGCCAACTGCTGCTCCTTCAGTAGGTGTCGCAATACCTGTAAATATTGAACCAAGTACGATTACGATTAAAATCATCGGTAAAATGACAGACTTCGTAGCTAGGAGCTTCTCGCGAGTTGTAGCACGATCCTCTTTTAACAACGAGGGAGCCATATCTTTGTTTTTATAAGCACGGAATAAAATATACGCTATAAACAATCCAATTAAAATGAATCCCGCACCTAAGCCTCCAGCAAATAAACTAGATACCGATACGCCAGTAATAGCGCCATAGACGACCATGTTTAAACTTGGTGGAATAAGTTGTCCTAGTGTACCTCCTGCCATGATCGATCCTAAGCTCAATGATTCATTATATTTATATTTCATCATCTGCGGTAACGCAATTAATCCCAGACCGATTACACCTGCTGCAACTACCCCCGAAATCGCACCGATAATTGCACCTACTAAAATGGTCGCAATCGCGAGTCCGCCGCGCAATGCACCAGACCACTTGTAGACAGCATCATATAAATCGGTGATGATATTGGACTTTTCCAATAAAACGGACATCAGAATGAATAACGGAATTGCAATAAGTGTAAAATTGTTCATCACACCCCAAACAGCACTAGTTAATAGACTAGTACTATCAATCCCCCACATCATTAGCGCAAACACTACACCAACTGTCGATAATGCAAATGCTATTGGTACCCCTAAAAACAGAAGCAGCATCAATAAAACGAACATCGCAATTGGGGCATACTCAAATAGTAGAATCATCTGCGCTACCTCCAATTGCGATTTTATAGATTTCGACCCAAGCTTGTAACCAAACTAGCAAGCCACTAATCGGAATAAACCACTTAAACCACCATATCTGTGGATTAAACGAACTCTGATGAGACGAATGCTCCATTATCATTGTCGATTCAACAGCCATAAGGGACCCACGGTAAATCAGGAACGATGCTACTAATATCACAAGTAACATAGCGAATATACCAAATAATTTATTCCATTTAGGAGACAACAAATGCGGAATGATATCCACTGCGATGTGTCCTTTCACTCTAAGCACTTCAGCTCCCGCTAGTAATATGGACACGCCATATATGAAAATCGGCACTTCAAAACCCCAATCTGGTGCATCATGCAAAAAGCGTCTCATGATAATGGTATAGATGACTATTAGCGTTAGTGGAATCATCAGATAGCCCGCGATTCTTCCAGCGATAGATGACATTTTTTCTATTATAGTAGTTAAGAGAATCATGCTGCCACCGCCTATTCTTTATAACCTATTTTTTTTGCTTGTTCAATATAACCAAGTTCAGCTAAGAGATCAGCATATTGTTCTACATATTCCTTACTCGCTTCACTTTTTTCTTTATAATCATTTAACAGTTCAAATCCTTTTTCACGCATTTCTTCAATATCTTCTTCAGGCAACTGAATGAATTCGATGTTTGGATTATTCATCCATTCAGTCTTTGCTTTTGAACTTTCTACGCCATATGCAATAGCAGATTCATAGCGAACTTTATCTCTTGCCACCTGCACAATCGCCTTCAAATCATCCGGTAACTCTTCCCAAGATTTCGGATTCGCGATCAGCTCTTTATCGGAACTTGGTCCAACATGTAAAGCAGGCTCGATAATATATTTTGATACTTCATCTAATCCCATTTCACCGTTCACCAAATAATCATTAAATTCAGCCGCGTCCACTGTACTCAGTTGCAAACCTGTATAGATTTCAGGTGCAGATAATGAAATAGCAGAGGCACCGAGTTTTCCATAAAATAGACTCGCCACTCCGGCAGCACGAATGTTCTTTCCTTTGAAGTCATCAGCAGAACGGATTGGTACTTGAGACATCAAGATTTCTTCAGGTGCATAATCGAATGCCCCTAAGCTATTAATTCCATGCTTTTCATAGGCTTTATCCATAATGGGCTGTAGCTTTTCCGAACGATAGAAATGTTCTTCAAAGCCTGAAATCGGATCACCAGGAATCGTCCCTCCACCTAAAGCAAAAACAGGATCTTTACCTGTCCAGAAACCTGTATAGACAGCAGCTACATCAACAACACCATTTTTTACCATATCAAATGTTTCATTTGTCGGGAATAAAATATTGGCACCAAACGGCTCAATCACTAAGCGGCCACCTGACATTTCTTCTACTGCTTTGACAAATGGCAATATCGTTCCATCGTACCGTGCAGTTCCTGGTATTTGATGTGTGACCATACGCCACTTATAAACTCTCTGTTCTCCTTTAGGTATTGTTTCATTAAGTTGACAGCCAGTTAAAATCATTAGAAAGATGAGTAGCAAACTAATCAGCGGTAAACCTTTCTTTAACATATTACTCCTCCTTTTGGAATCGCTTACATTCTGATAATTACGTCTAATTATTAGAGTTAATTTATTATAATTACAGTGTGAGTGTAAAGTCAACAATATTTTCTTCTTTACTGTAATCATGATGGATTGGTAGTACTCAATACATTCTTATATTACAAAAGTAATTCCAAACAAAAAACAGTCTCTGAAAATCTGATAATCCAGACTTCCAAGACTGTATGTCCTATAATTTGAATTCATTCTAACACGGGTTACATTATTCAATTTCTAACTTCAATTGATGTAGAAACTGGACCATGAATTCATGTCGTTCTTGTGCCAAACGCACGCCTTCCTTCGTGACCATCAATTCGCTAAGCAATAATAACTTCTCGTGAAAATGCGTAACAGTAGAAGTTTCTTTTTTACGGTATTCAGACTCAGACATATCCTTTCGGGCTTCTTCTTGCTGATCGTAAAGTTTCCTACCACGTGCTCCGCCAAATGCAAATGCCCGTGCAATTCCTACCGCGCCAATGGCATCCAAACGGTCAGCATCTCTGACAATTGCGCCTTCAATTGATGTAATATCTTTTGCGTTACCACCACTGAATGATACACTTTCAATCGCGGACATCACATTATTTGCAATCTGTTGTGTTGCACCTATTTTTTCAAGTAACTCTATCGTAGTGACTTCATGCATCTCTTCATATTTCGCATCTTCCACATCATGCAACAGAACTGCTAAACGCACGACTAGTTCATCAGCACTGGGTTCTGCAGTTAATATTTTCTCTGCATTTTTCATTACACGATCAATATGATCGAGATCATGACTCGCGTCAAATTTCTTATAAATACCTTCAACTTCCGTTCTACATTTCGCTATCATTTCTTGCATTAAATTCCTTCCCCTCTTTTTCATTAGTTATATGAATATACAGCCTAGAAAACCTATCCTTTTATATGTCGAATGAAATTCATTTCATTATTAGCAGAACTTACTGAAGCTCCATATTCTTCACCGTTATAGAGTTTAACATGCATTTCGAAGTTGGGAATACCTATACCGCCTTGTCGTACTATATACTAATTGGACAACGATTCTGATCACAGCTTGTCGAGATAGTCCACGAATTGCATAATACAATGCGTTTACCACCATCTACGTTAACAATCGTGTGAAGAAGGAAAGAAAGCTAGAGTGGCTCCTTTCCTTCTATTGGGATTCAGCATATATTATTTTACATAACTTATCAGATAGCCATAGCCTTTAGCTTCCATTTCTTTTAGCGGTACGAATTCAATCGATGCGCTGTTAATACAGTAACGTAATCCCCCGCGATCTTTTGGTCCATCTTCGAATATATGTCCTAGATGGCTATCCCCTGCACGGCTTCTCACTTCAGTTCGCACCATATTGAAACTTCTATCTATATGTTCCGTCATTACTTCGGGAACGATTGGTTGCGTGAAGCTTGGCCAACCGCACTGTGAGTCATACTTATCAGCACTTGAGAATAGCGGTTCACCTGTTGCGACATCGATATAGATGCCATCTTCAAACGTATTCCAATATTCATTAGAGAATGCCGTTTCTGTATTGTTACCTTGTGTTACTTGATACTGTTCTGTCGTTAACTTCTCTTTTAATTCTTTGTCGCTTGGCTTAGGATAGTTCGCAGCATCAATTACAGATGGAATTTCCTGATCTTCCAATGTATCGAATTCAACATGACAATAGCCATTTGGATTTTTCTCTAGATAATCTTGGTGGTTCTCTTCTGCTAGCGTAAAGCTTGTCAACGGTTCTACTTCCGTGACAATTTCTGCGTCATAGCGTTCCTGTTCGGCAGCAACGACTTCGTCAATAATCGCTTGATCTTCTGGCTTCGCGTAATAAATGCCCGAACGATATTGTGTACCACGGTCATTTCCTTGCTTATTCAAAGAGGTAGGATCAACAATCATGAAAAAGTGCTCCACAATCGTTTTCAAATCTGTATGTTTTGGATCATATTGTACATGAACCGTTTCTGCATGACCGGTTTTGCCCGTAATAACTTGATTGTATGTTGGATTTTCTGTCGTGCCATTTGCAAAGCCCGACGTCACATCATACACGCCATAGACCCGTTCCATATAGGCTTCAACACCCCAGAAACAGCCCCCCGCCAAGTAGATGTCCTGAAGATTATTTTCATCAAATTCTATATCATCATTGGGATTGGCGGGATATACGGTACCTGAAGAAGCAGTCAGTGAACTTGGGCTAGATGAGGAATCTGTTTTACCTATGCCACATCCTGTAAGTAACAAAATACCGAGTAAACCAAGTATCATTTTCAATTTCATAAAATGATCTCCTTTCGTTAATCAATTTGTGACATAGCATCGATAATTTGATCGTTTGATAGGTGGCCTGGCTGTGATCGAACCAAATTCCCTTTCGTATCAATAAAAGCCGATGTTGGATAGCCTTTTACATTGAATTCTTGGGCTAGACTTCCGCCATCATTTAAAAACACCGGCAAAGCATCTACATGTTGAACACCTTTGAACCATCTGATAAATTCATCGTGTTTCTTTTCATTATTAAATCCAGGTGCTACGACAGTCAGCACTTCAAAATCAGTTGAATCTTTAGCCAACGTATTGACTTCATCTAGGCCTGCAAGACAGATCGGACACCAAGAAGCCCAGAACTTTACATACACTTTTCGGCCTTCATAGTCGGCAAGGCTAACGGTTTCCCCTTTAATATCTTGCAAGGTAATGCTATTTGCGCCACTTTCTTTTTCGACAGAAGAACAAGCGCTCATAACAGCAACGATAACTAACAACAAAGCGATTTTTTTCATCATGGTGATTCCTCCTTTTATTGTGGAATATTTACTATGAACCACTTTAAATTATTCGGTATAAGGAATATTCTGTTAATGATTAACAGAACACCAGCAAGACGTATAGTTGCTAAAAGCCGTTTCTATTATTTCGTTCGATCCATTTGAACATGAATGAAGATGGATAACATGAGGATTGCATTTGGCAATAAAAATGAAGCGTTCCGCATCAAAAACCTGATTGGCTATCATTCGATATCCTCTCTTTCTATATATCTATTATAAAATAACCGTTCGATAAAACCTATCGATTAAGATTCGGCCACACTTTAATATGTTCAGCTGCAGACGTTTTTCGACAAAAAAAGATCCTTGTTTATAACTGTTGACAATTTGTCAACAAACATTTATTATTTTGAGAGAAGTAAATATTTTTACCGTCGTTGTAGAAATGGAGGGGTAGTGTCATGTCAGAAGCTAGTCTTGGTCTGTCTGTCGGGCAGTTATTGCGTGAAGTGTTAGAAGAACGTTCATTGTCCATGCGCAAACTAAGCGAACTTACAGATATTGATACTTCAACCATCTCTAGGATCATCAATGACAAGCGCAAAGCAACACTAGACCATCTGGAGAAATTCGCGATAATTTTAGAAATTCCATTAGCCAAGTTACTTCAAGCGGCAGGCTATCCGGTTGATGATAAACAGATGGTACATTCTGCTTATGATGAAACAATTCAACAACTGGTCGAAACATCAGAACTTCTATCTTCGGATATCTCCATTGAAAAAGTTGAACTTCAACTTGCCAGTTATGAAGCATATGTTCAGACCACTGAAGGAAGAGAAAGAATTCTACATGACTTTGATAACAAGTTAAAACTGGCTGGCGGAGTAGGTCCATTCGTCGATCAAATGAAAGATTTATTTGCACGGTTTAAAATGCAAGATGTTGCAAAACGTGATCTAGCCATTATCGGCAGCGCATTATTATACTTTATCATTCCTGTGGATGTCATCCCGGACTACATTTTCGCGGTCGGGTATCTGGATGATGCGATCGCGGTCCAAATTGCTTCAAGCGTACTAACAAAGAATTCATAATCAAATGAATAGGTGTGACATTAATGGAAAACAGAGAAACTGGAAAGCGTCGTAAGAAAAAACTAAAAAGAAAATATAAACGATTAATATTCATGGTATTCACTTTGCTACTATTAGCGGGTGGCGGATACGTCGCAGCACAGTATTCAAACGGCCTTTCGTTTGCGAACGGTGACAAAACAAATGAAATACATACAGAACTAAGCGACAGCAGTAATACTTTTTCTACTAACGATTCTGCTTTTGATGACTTTGAAGGTGGCGAATCTCAATTTGGAGAAATTAACGTATTGTTGATTGGTGATGACGCAAGAGGCGACGAAGATGACACTCGTTCAGACGCTCTGATGATTGGTCACTACGATCAAACAACAAACAAAGTGAAGTTAATTTCTCTGATGCGTGATATATACGTCGACATCCCAGGTCACGGTATGGAAAAGATCAATGCCGCTTATGCACTTGGAGGTCCTGAATTAGTACGACAAACGATCAAGCAGAATTTCGATGTAGATGTCCAATATTATGCGATTGTTAATTTCGAAGGTTTCTCAAAAATCGTCGATGTAATCGCTCCCGACGGTATTGAAGTCGATATTCCATATGAGATGTCACACGGACTAGGTTTAACTCTCTATCCCGGCCAACAAAAATTGAACGGGGAACAATTACTCGGTTACGTACGATTCCGCCACGACATCCACAGTGATTATGGTCGCGTGGAACGGCAACAAGAAGCGTTAGGGAAACTGAAGGATGAAGCGATGAGTTTACAAACACTTGTCAATATACCGAAATTAATGGGCGTTATTGATCCATACATTGATACGAACATCGACAGTAAAACGATCTTTACAATTGCTAAAGGTATGTTGACCGGTGGGAAGAATAACGAAATGGAATCACTGCGCATTCCCGTAGAAGGATCGTTTGGAGATCTACGCACAGAAGTTGGAGCTGTTCTCGAGATTAACTTAGAACAGAACAAACAAGCATTACGAGAGTTTTTATCATTAGAGGATGAATCAGTAGAGGACGAAAGCGAACAAAACGGACACTATGCAGAAGTTCAAACAGAAAATCAAGATCCACAATACTAGAGCGATATAGTTACTCAAAAAAATAAGCTGTTCCAGTCATTCAACCGACCGGAACAGCTTATTTTTACGATACACTACTTATAAAATGATAAACATCATGTAAATATTAAGAAATTCTATGCACAGAATCAGCAAAGTCAAATCTATATTCTTTTTCTATAGTTCACTATTTTCCCGTATGATCTTTAATCAACGCTTAAACATAAAAGTCTTTTATGTACTACCCTGTTGATATGTTCAAGTTTAAGTTGAGGTTAAAATATAATTAGGTGCTATATTAGAACGGCTTATGCCACCGTATGGATAGTCCAATGAGAAGTCCTATTCATACTAGAATATTCGTAATTCTCATGATAAGAAAGCGCGAAATATACAAGACCAGGTTATCATCACTTATAGTGCAACTAAGACAAGGTTGAGATTGATCATTTTATTGATACTAGTCACTTATTTATAACTGAGCTTAAAGGAATGCCAATTTATTTGAACCTTATTCCACTCTGTAAAGTTCTATCTTTATATAGTTCTTGAAATGATTTCACTTGAGAATAATAATATTTGCCAGCGTGTTCCACTCTTTTAACTTGACCAATAGATTCCAAGTAAATTAAATTTGTAATCGTTTGCATAAAGGCAGGTAAAAGTTTTCCATTTGAATATCCTTTATAAACAAGTTGACATGCATCAAATGCAGTCTTTCCTTCTTCCCCTATCGCCTCAAAGGTCTGTCTCCATCTTTTTTGATAATGTACTTTCATTTCTGCCACTCTATCGGGTAAACTAACGATTGCTTTTCCGTGACCCGGTAAAGCAATGCCTGTTTTATAACTAGCAACTTTATCTAATGACATCATATATTCTTGTAATGGATTATCATTAATATGCTTTGATGTCACTAATGGATTCATAGAACGTAAAATATGATCACCTACAAAAATAGTGCCACTTTCTCTTTCATAAAAGCAATAATGATCGATAGCATGACCTGGTGTCCAAATTGCCTCAAACAGACCATCTCCAATCTTTAATAAGGAGCCTGTTTCAAATATATGGTCAGGTTCAAATTGATAAGTGTCCAGTTTATAATACGGTTCAATTTCAGCTTCATCGTCACGATAATGAATGGCCCCATTCCTGATCGCGAAAGACCTCATGGGATTAACGTAATCTTCATCAAATGTTTTGCGAGACTTTAATATTTCTTCATATCCTTTAACAGATAGCCAAATGGGTAAGCCATAATTGAGCTGAAACCAACCAGCTAGACCTAAATGATCAGGATGTGCATGAGTGATAACCACTTTTTCGATTTTCATCCCCTTACAAAGAACCTTTTCCCACAAAGCTTTTGCTTCTTCAGTATTGTCTCCTGTATCTACAATGGTATATCCATTTTCACCTTCTACTAAATAGCTATTGGTATACCCCATATTAAAAGGCATAGGCACCTTTAATCGCAGTATTTTGTTAGCAACTTCCTCTAGCATTTCAAAAACTCCTCTCGCAACCTCAACTTCAAAAACATGTAGTTGTTTATTATCGAGCCATGATTGTACCGCCATCTACCATGATTGTTTGACCGGTAATATAATCAGCATCATTACTTGCAAGAAACACTGCAGTTCTTCCAATATCTTCTTCACAATCCCCTAGACGTTTCAAAGGAATGAGAGACACCATTTTTTGATATGCATTTGGCTGATTTTGTTCCATTTGTGCAACGCCAGGAGAGCTAGCGATTGGAGAAATAAGATTGACAGTAATTCCATGTCGACCCCATTCATTCGCTGCTACTCTCGAAATCCCCCGTATCGCTTCTTTTGCAGCAGCATAAGAAGATTGCCTGCTTAAACCGACCAACCCAGCGCCAGATACAAAATTTATTACTTTTCCTTTTGTTTTTATTAAATATGGTAAGCTATGTTTCATTAATAAAAATGTCGGCCAGAATCCTGTGTCAAATGAGTATTCCATATCCTCTTCAGTCGTTTCTTCCAAAAGAACATTATTGGTGGCGTGTGCATTATTGATCAATACATCCAATTTCCCAAAACGTTCAATGGTTTGATCAATTAGTTTAGGCAATTGTTCTCTATTTCGTAAATCCGCTTGGATATAGAAAGCATCGCATCCTAAATCCAGCAGTTCTTTTTCTGTTTTTCTTCCTTTATCTGCATTTAAGCCAACAAACACAATAGAAGCTCCTTCCTTTGCGAAAGCATGACAAATCCCTCTTCCAATTCCTGAAGAACCACCCGTTATAAAAGCAACTTTTCCTTTTAATTTCATTTTCAACATCCTTCCCGCGACATTTTATTTTGTCAAATTGTTGTATATAAAAGTTATGTTATAATTATGACAGTAACCATAGTATGGAAATGAGGTCATAAATAATGGAAGCACTTTGTCCAGCTGATTTGCTAATTGAAAATGTAACAGTCATTACAATGGATCCGCAATTTCCGAAAGCATTCGGCATCGCTATTGCAAAAGGCAAGATTGTAGGACTTTTGCCATCTTCTTCTAGCTCTTGGCCTTTGACTCCAACAGGGTTGCGCATGAATGGTAATAACTTAGTTATATTACCTGGCCTTATAGATGCACACTGCCATCTTCGGGCATTACTTAGTCAAAATAATGCTGTCTCATGTACTAGCCAAGACGTACGTTCGATAGCGGACATCTTGAAAGCGATTCATTCAAAAACATTACAAGTATCAACTAGTACTTGGATTCGCGCTTTCGGATATGATGTTTCTCAGTTAGATGAAAATCGTCATCCCACCCGCTATGATTTAGATAAAGTTGCGCTAGAACATCCTGTTCGCTTACGCCATGTGACTCGGCATGTATCTATATTAAATAGCGTAGCATTGAATATAGCAGGAATCAGCGCTAACACAGTCGATCCTCCTGGCATACATATCGAAAGAAATTCAGAAACTAACGAGCCAACCGGAATGATTCACGGCGGCGATGCTTGGCTCTCGCAACACATTGTACCTAATGCTACTTATAGTGAACTTCAAAAGGGGGTCCCGAATTTAAAAACCCGCTTGTTAAAATATGGAATTACAGCTGTTCTGGACGCAACACCTACCAATCGTTTGGAAGATGCGAAGTTTTGGTATACCGCACTCCAGAACAATTGGCCCATTACTATTCAATTGATGACTGATTTTGAGCAACATGTTGAAGTTGCTGCTTATATTAAACAAGAACTTCCTTGTTATTTTCGTGAAAAACTAGAAATTGGACATATCAAAATTGTAATGGAAGCCTTGCCTGAGATTGTGCCTACGCTCGATAACTTATCTAAACTTGGCCAAGAAGCATTTGAAAGAGACGGTAGTTCTTTGGCTATTCATGTGGTTGATCCTGAAATGACATGGACAGCCATAGAAGCGATCAGACAAATACAATCTAGATTTCCAAATGCTCACCATCAACATCGTTTCGAACATTTAAGTTTATCCCCTGAAGCATTTCTTCCAGACATTGCAGCTTTAGGAATACGCGTTGTGACGAATCCTAGTCTGATATATGATCATGGAGACCGTTATTTAGCAGATGTTGAAGTTTCAGAACATGAATGGTTATATAGAATGCAAAGCCTTTATGAAGCAGGAATCGCCATGGCTGCGGGATCAGATGCACCAGTTGCTTCACTCAATCCTTGGCTCGGTATCCAAACAGCTTGTACGCGTAAAACTTCCAAACAGCAAGCTGTAAATCCAAAAGAAGCATTGGACCGTTGGAACGCTTTACATCTTTATACAGCAGGTGCAGCGGAAGCAGCGGGATGGAAGAATAAGCGCGGAATGATCAAGCCCGGTTTTCAAGCCGACCTAGTGGCTGTTAATCAAAATCCCCTTACTTATCCTATCGATAAGTTACATTCTATCGCTGTTAAAGCAACATGGATTGCTGGAAAACTTGTATTTTCAGATATTTAAATAAACTTTTTGTGAAACCGCATACATTAAATCGTTTTCTCTAAAGGTTTGCGTTATAATTGAGTAATTAATATACAAGGCATTTTTTTGTAAAAAAGTTAATGGAGTGATGAAATGACAGCAGAGAAACCAGTGCAGCGTTTAAATACAGTTAACAATGCAATTTCCCTTTTGACTATGTTTATTAAACATGATTCAATCGGCCTCGTAGAAATTGAAGACGAAATTGGTATTAGTAAAACCGCTGCTTTTCGTTTAGTCGCAACTATGGCAGATCGCGGTTTGTTAATGAGAGATAAAAAAACGAAGCGCTATCATCCAGGCCCCCTACTATTTCAATTAGTACGGAAGTCAAAAGTAAATGATATTGTATCAATTGCTCAACCATACATACAGGAATTAGCGCAGATTACAAATGAATCTATTTATCTTTCGATTCGAAGTGGCTATAAACATATTTTTTTATCGGGAATATATAGCCCTCAACTTCTTAAAGTAATGATTCCTATCGGAGAAGAAACCGATCTACATATTGGTGCAGCTGGAAACCTACACTTAGCGTATATGTCACCTATAGATGTTGAAAACTATTTTAAGCGTAAAATCTTTGAACCCTTTACACCTAACACAATTACAGATCCGGCACTTTTCAAAGAAAAATTAGTCAACATTCGAAGTATGGGTTTTTCCACCAGTCTCGGAGAAAGAATGCAGGACTCTGGAGCTGTGACAGCCCCCATTTGGGAACATACTGAAGAACCCGTTGCAGCAATAGGAATCTATTTTCCGATGACGCGATTTGATGATCAGAAAAAACAGCATTATATTGAATTAGTTAAAACATATGCACAAAAAATTTCTGAAGAAGTTGTTTTGGGGCGGGACTAAGTGCTTCCGCCTTTTTACTTACTCAGAAACTTCTTGATTTTTTAGCTGCCAGCTACGTTTGAATAGAACGCCTTCTCTAGCAATACCATCAGCTTCTGGCATATCGTTACTCGTTGCGACTAATGTTTTAATCCATCGAGCGTTTTGAGGGTATTGGGTTACTATTTTTTTCATATAGGAGATGGTTTGTTCAACCAATATATCTTTTTCAATGATACCGCTAATCATTCCTATACCAACACCTTCTTCTGCGGTGATTCTTCTGCCGCTGATTGCCAAATCGTGTGCTTGCCCTTGTTTCACAAGGCGGGGCAAGCTTTGCGTTCCGCCTGCAGCGGGTAGCATTCCAATTTGCGCTTCAGGTAGTGAAAGTTTTGTCCCTGGCGAAGCAAAACGAAAATCGAAGAGCATTGCCATTTCCAATCCAGAACCGATGGCAAAACCATGCATGGCGGCCGCTATCGGTTTTTGCATACGACGGATGTCTTCCCATAAATCATGCTGCAATCGGATTCTTTTTTTCTCAATGACCGTCGATGTAGTTCCAAATTCCGTTAAGTCAGCTCCAGCGCAAAATCCACGCCCTGCCCCACAAACAACGATTGCATCAATAGAAGGATCTTCATTCACAATGTGAACATAATGATATAATTGGTCTCGTATTTCTACATTGAATGTATTTAAAGCATCAGGTCTATTCAGCGTTAAAATTGCTATATTTTCATCTTTTTCCATTAAAACCGCACTATTATTCATCTTCCATCCTCCATTCTCACGTCCACGGATAGTATCAAAATTCTTATGTTTATTTCCCCGTAAATTGTGCAGGACGTTTCTCTAAAAAGGCCTGTACGCCTTCCATTCGATCTTCGCTTGTGGATAATAGCATATAGATATCTAATTCCAAACGCAATGCTTGTTCAAATGACAACTCACTGCCCCTTAACAAACATTCCTTCGTATATTGCATAGATAGACTAGATAACTTGGCAAGCTCTTGGGCTTCTTGACATGCCGCTTCCCAAACGGATTGTTTATCTACAATTTTATTGATTAGTCCCAACTGCTTCGCCTCTGATGATTGAATAACTTCTCCACCAAGCAGCATAGACATTGCAGGCCCTTTCCCTATAATACGTGGTAGGCGTTGCGTAATCCCCCCTGTTGGAATTAGGCCGTGTTTAGATTCAGGAACTGAAAAAAAAGCCGTGTCGGATGCATACCTTACATCAGCAACACATGCTAAACTAAGCCCTAGTGAAGAGCATTCTCCTTCAATTGCTACAATAACCGGATGTGGAATACGCGCCCATTGTTCAATTGCATTGTTAGACAGGGCAATAGTTGCATATAGATCATCTTCTATTGTCGGGTTTTCTATTTGAGGGTTCCAACAGCTAAAACTTTTTCCCCGAGCCCCTAGAACAACTACTTTAATATCTTCACGATGTGATAACTCTGTAGCTATTGCTGCCAACTCTTGAGCCATTTCTGCATTTAATACATTTCCATTTTCCCCATTGTTTAGTAAAACTTGGGCAACTTCGTTTTCAATAGATACATCAATAATACAATATTTCATAGCGGTCACCCTTTTTTCTTTTTTTTATTTCATCATTATGTTCACCGAGCAGTGGTGCTGCCAATTTAGAATGTCTCTCCCAGCCTTCACTTTTCCACGGCATTCCTAGTGTTGGTTCCCCTTTTATGCCAATGTAGAAGTCTAATCTTAGATTTCTCACTAAATCGGCTATTGATTGTTCAAAAACTTTTTTATCTGGTGGCTGTGACTTATTCCCTTCTATTATACGGTCTCCTATAAATTGAATGGCTGTTTCATATTGTGATACGTCAATGGTAAACCCTGCTCCATATATGCTTCTAGAGAATAAAGTAGCCCCTAAAGCAAAAGCGCCGTGTATCCCAGCTCCAATATCACTAATCGAAAATCCAGGAAGCCACGGAGTTTCATCTTGATAAAATGTAAGGGAAGCAATGCCAGACATCGCTTCCAAAGTTGGTCCGTATCCCACGAAATCCCTGTAGGGTCCTGTCTGGCCAAATGCAGAAAGTGAGATAATGATGAGTTGTTCATTTCTCTGTCGTAAAACTTCTGACGTCAATCCGAAGTTCTTCATTACACGCGGACTATAGTTTTCAATGAGTACATCGCTTGATTCAATCAAATCCATTAATATTTCTTGATCTGATTCCTTTCGTAAATCAAGTGTAACTCCTTTTTTATTACGATTTAGTTCCCTAAAAAAAGGAGCTTGATTATCTTGATTCGCACGAATGCCGTCTGGACGATGGGGAGCCTCCACTTTAATAACTTCTGCACCTTGATCAGCTAATAGTCGAGAACAGTAAGGACCAGACCACATACTAGTTAAGTCGATAATGCGAAGTTTATTCCAAGATTCAACTGGTGGTTTTGAATATGAAGTTGAACTGTTTAATTGGTGCTTCGAAATTTTAAAAGGAGGTAGAATGTACTTCCCCCCATTTTTATGGGATATAAGTTGTCTATGTTGTAATTGAGGACAGTCATCTAATTCTTCAAAAGTTTGCACTTTCCCAAAAGGCATTCTAAACGCTTGACCAGTTTCAAACAGTTCTTCCTTTGTCATTTTTTTGGACCAACCCAATATCAAACTTTCTATTTCTTCATAGTGATTTAAACGACCATCATTTGTATTCCAATGGGACTTATTTTCCACTCCCATCCATCGTGTGAATAAATCCCATTGCTCATCTACAGGCGCTCCAATAAAAGCATTTCCATCAATGGTTGGAAAGATAGCCATTGGCGCCATATACCGGTGGCGATTTCCTACTCTATGGTGAACTATTTGCGCTGCTTTAAATTTTGAATAAGCACCCTCTAAAGCACTAACCGCGATTATCAATGCGTCTATATAAACTTCCCTACCCTTATCCGTCCAATTTCTTTCTAATAACGCAAACAGGCCAGCTGTGGCTGCATGGGCTCCAACTAAATAAGCAGCTGGATAGCCCCCAATCGTTAGGGGCTCCTTTTCGGGATCTCCTGTGGAAGTTCTCCACCCAGCTATCGCTTGAAGTGATTGTTCTTCGTCAACATCTACTTCTTCGGGAAATTGAATCGTTATACAAACAAGATCTTCTTTTTGATTCAAAATTTGGATCGCTTGCGAACTGAGCTGCTGTCCACATGAGTGGCTATCTTTTATAATTAAATCCCATTTTTGTTCAGAAAGAAGGGAACGAATAGCGGCATCTTTTTTAGATGGATTGGAATAATAAAGTAAATATTTATTATCATCTCTAAAAAGATTCGGATAATAGACTGTACTCACTATTTTTGTAACGGCTGCCCCACTTGAAGCGAATAGTTTACTTGCATAACTTCCGGAAGGGCCATTTGTTACATCTAAAATCCTTAAATCTTTCAACAAATAATGTGTACAGTCATTCCCCATATAGATCACCTCATTATCGCAATCAATTTATACTAAACTTCATTATTTTAATCAGCTGTCGGTAATGAAACTGGTTGTTTTATTTGCATTTCTTGCTCGCAACATTGAACCGCTCCTTCACCTGATTTTGTACATAATATTTCCCCACCACATACTTTACATTCAAATCTTTTTCCTAGTTGATTGGCCATTTTGATTATCTCCTTTTTCATCTTACAGTACTTTAATGCCATTCAATTTTTATATTCACTTCTTTTCTAGCTGCTTCTGACAGCATTTCAAAACAGTTTGGGGTGGTGCTTTTGTAACGATAAATTCACTCTTACAAGTAGCACACATATATTTAGTTCCAACCTTTACGTCCATTATAATTCTCTTCCTTTCCCGTTATAGCATAGGTTTTATACGGTGGTCATTGCTCCAAGTGGCACTGAACCAATAATATTTTCTACTTTTAGCGCGTCAATTTCTTCTTTCGTTAATTTCAATATTTGGCTAAGTACATAATCATTATGTTGACCTAAAATGGGGGTAGGGCTTTTATGTTGAACACGTTCGCCAGAAAACTTTATTGGCCAAGCAGGATATTTATGCGTACCAGTAATATCGTGTGTAACTTCTTGGTACATATCTTGTAAAAAAGGATCGTTTTCCATTTCATTCACATTTAATACAGGACCTGCGTTGACACCTACTGATTGTAATAAATTTGTAGCTTCATAATTTCCAAATTGATGTGTCCAGTTTTCCACCAAAGAATCTAATTCGTCTTGATGTTGACAACGCTCTTCTGCAGTTTGAAAACGTTCTTCTTTTGACCATGTTGGCTCACCAATCGCTTTGCAAAAGTTTTTCCATTCTTCTTCATTTGTAACCGCGATCGCTACCCATGAATCTTCTCCTTTACTCCGATAGATACCATGAGGTGCCATATTAGGTTGACGATTACCCAAACATCCCCAGTTATTTCCATTCAAGGAAACATCCAAAAGAGGTTGACCCACTAAATTGATACACGTTTCAACTTGGGCTACTTCTATGAACTGACCTCTTCCAGTTTTTTCTCTATATTCTAATGCAGACAATAGAGCAAACACTGTATGTGATCCAGAAATAACATCCCCTGTACCTGAAATAATTAGTGGCTTTTCTCCCTCATACCCATTTGTTTGTGCGATCCCTGACAAGATCTCAAAAGTATAGGCAAATCCCGGTTGTTCGCCATAAGGTCCGGTTTTACCGTATGCAGGCATAGAAAGCATAATTATTTTCGGATTGATTTCTTTGATCATTTCATACGTAAGGCCAAATTTCTCCATTACTTTAGAAGTGAAATTCTCAATAACGACATCGCTTTCTTTTAATAGACTTTTGAAAATTTCTATACCTTTAGATTCGTTTAAATTTAATGTGATACCCATTTTGTTCATATTGGCAGCATTAAATTGAGGTCCTAATTCCCACCAGTCTTTCCCGGGTTTAGTTGATACAAATCTAAATCCATCCGGAGCTTGAATCGATTCTACTTTAATAACTTCTGCTCCCTGGGCTCCTAAATATGACGTACAAAATGGACCCGACCACCACATGGAAAGATCTAAAATTCGAATGCCTTCTAATGGTAATGACATGAGTATTTCTCTCCCTTCATATGAAACCACATGTAATATCCATCAACCAAGAAATCAAATAACACCTTTGGCTTTCAGTTTTTGTAGTTTGGATTTAGATAATCCCAATTCTTGATCATAAATTTGATGATTATGTTCACCTAAAAGTGGAGCAGCACTACGAATTGTCCACGGTGTTTCGGACATACGGAAAGGAGCGCCTGGCTGAACGACTTTCCCCATTTCAGGATGATCGACTGAAACGAAGACGTTTCTCTCGACATACTGAGGGAAAGAAAGCATTTCTTCAAATGTGGGGACGGGAATGACAGGAACTTTCCATTCCCTTCCTTTTTCAAGCACTTCTTCTTTCGTATGTTGCATTAACCATTCATCTAGCACTTGCTGGAATTCTTGTTGATGTTGCAAACGATCATACAAGAGAATAAATCGTGGATCTTCCATCCATTCGTACTTTTCAATCATGCAGCAAAAGTCTTGCCAGTGTTGACCAGTCAATAAAGATATTGCGATATTGCCATTTTTGCACCGTTCTATACTCGGTAACATTACAAAACGCTTTGGCGTTTTAACAGGACTGGTAGGATAGGAATCTTGAACTGTGGGATAAGCACGTTGAAGCATGCCAACCTCAACAGTGGAAACGTCTATATGTTCACCTTTATGACTTTTCCGTCTACCTAAAACTGCTGTCATCGTGGAAAACGCTGCAAATGTACCCGAAATATAGTCTAATAATCGAAGTGGACCACCTGCTCTAAGTGGTTGTCTAGTACTCTCACCTATTGAACTTACCCACCCGCTCATCGATTGTGCAATAAGTTCCGTGGCATGATAGTCTCGATATTTACCTGTTTGGCCAAAATTAGAAATTGAAGTCATAATTAGACCAGGGTTTAAGTCACGCAAAGCTTCATAGCCAAGACCTAATTGTTGCATGACACCAGGTTTAAAATTTTCCACAATAATATCTGCTTCAGAGATTATTTTTTTCGCGATTTCAATACCACTTTCAGTTTTCAAGTCTAGTGTTATACCAATTTTATTGTTATTCAAATAATTGAATAATCCACTCTTATTGAGATCAGGTTTATTCCCAGGGAACGGACCCTCTAATCGTGAAGGGTCTCCCAATCCAGGCTGTTCAATCTTTATTACTTTTGCACCCATATCTGCTAGTAACTTTGTACAATAAGGTCCTGTAATATTTTCTGATAAGTCAATAACTGTAAGTCCAGTTAGGGCTTGCTCTTTCATATTATCCCACCCCTGAATCATGTATTTTGTTCAGTTAACCTATTCAATCAATTACGTCTTTATTTTTGAGTTTGTCGATAATCATTCCTTATAACTAGTGACACTCACACGAAATATTAACTTACTTCAGCCAAAGCTTGAAACTCCCACTGAAGTAAATTAAAAGAACTACGCGTTGTACTCCCTTTACGAATGTATTACTTCAGCAACTTTATTAGTCTTAAAAGTTGAAGCGATTTTCTTTAGATGTATAGGCGCTGATCCAAGTTCGACTTCCATGCTTTTAAACCTTCTAAAAGCAAACTGGAGAGGATAATCCATATCGATACCCATACCTCCGTGGAGCTGATGAGTACCTACCAGGACCTTTTGGCCTTCTTTGCATAACCAAGCCTTTGCAACTGCAATCTCTTTTTCAGCGGACATTCCTTCATTTAATCTCCATATAGCTTGTAGTGCAGCCAGCTGACCGCCTTCTACGATTGTATAAATATCAGATAAACGATGTTGGACAGATTGGAAGCTACCAATCGGACGGTTAAATTGTGTTCTTTCTTTTACATAGTCAGTTGTAAGATCTAATGCACGGCGAAGTAAGCCAGCCATTTCAACACATTGCAACGCTGTGGCCAATTGATTTAATTTGTCTACAGCTGCCCATCCTTCATTTTCGTTACCAAGTAGATCATTTTTCGTTAATTGTACATTTTGAAACTCTACTTCAAACAATTTATCAGAACCAATGGATTGAAGTGCTTGTTTCTTAATTGTTGCATCATTTTTAACAAGGAATAGACTGAGTCCTTCTTTACTACCATCTTCTTTATTATCAGTTCGTGCTAACGTTAGAAAATAATCTGCCGTCTCGGCAAATTTCACGAATAACTTTGTACCGTTCAGCGTATACCCATCGCCACTCTTACTCGCTCGGGCTTTTACATAACTCAAATCATAGTGGGCTTGTGATTCGATCATAGCGCCAGTAACAATACTTTTGCCTTCGATGATTTGTGGCAAAAGCGCCTTTTTTTGTTCTTCTGTACCAAAGTTTAAAATTGGTAAGACACCATTAACAAGTGTAGAAACAAATGGTGCGGAAAACATTGCTTTCCCAGCTTCTTCAACGATAATTGATAAATCCATTAAATCGCCATCAATGCCGCCATATTCTTCAGGGACGATTAGTCCTAAAAATCCTAAATCGGCAAGCTCTTGATAGAATGAAGGTGAATATTGTTCTTTACTTTTTTCAAATTCTGTTAAAGATGGCGTTGTGCATTTTTCTTCAAAGAATTTTTTGGCTGTACTTTTAAAAATCACTTGATCTTCCGTCATTGAAAAATCCATAAGCTGGGCACCTCTTCCTTTAATTATTTATCCGTTTAAATTTAACGAGTGCTGTATCTTCGAAAACTTGATCTACTACAGCTTCAACAGGCATTCCAATTTCAATTTCATGTGGCTCGCAATCTACCATATTAGATATAATGCGTACTCCTTCTTCTAACTCAACAAGAATGACCCCGTAAGGCGTTTTAAATCCTGGATGTACAGAACGATGATAAATTACGTAACTATGAATAACACCCTTACCTTCTGATGGTACCCAACCTAAATCGAAACTATGGCAGTTCGAACAGACTACCCGCGGAGGATGTGAATATGTTTGACAATTATTGCATTTCTGTAAGTGGAGTTGTTTTTCCTCTTGCAACAACCTCCAAAATTTTTCTGTATCTTGACTCATCATTGGTTTTGGAGTTGGAACTCCCACTTCGCTATATTTAACCATATACATTACCTCCTTCTCAAAATAAGTCCGCTTGATGGGACACCTAATCCACCTGTTACTAAAGAATATTCGATATCATTGATTTGTGTCGTAGAAGTACCTCTTACTTGGCGAACACCTTCTGCGATTAAGTTCATGCCATGAATGTATCCTTCAGACATAAGTCCACCTGATGTATTAATCGGTAGTTCTCCATCCGGTCTAATACGGTGGCCTCCTTCTATATAATCGACCCCTTCTCCTTTGCCGACAAACCCTAACGCTTCAAGTTGCATTGGCACAAGAGGACTGAATGCATCGTAAAATTGAGCAACATCTATTTCTTTCGGAGTAATACCTGCCATTTCAAAAAGCTTTTTGCCATAGGCTTCCACTTCATGAAGAACCGTGATATCTTCTCGTGCATAAGACGTCATCACTTCTCCATTTGTGGACATCCCTTGGATTGCTCCTGAAATATATGCGGGTTTGTGTCTCAAGTCTTTTGCCAAATCTGCTCGTGTCACAATTATAGCCACGGCGCCATCAGTACTTAGGCAGCAATCATGTCTACGCAATGGTTCAACATTGATTGGAGAGTTCATATATTCATCAAGTGATAAAGAACGACTATGGAAGATTGCTTTTGGATTTCTGTTGGCATTCTCACGATTCACTAATGCAACGTGTGCAAGCTGACCATCTTTAATGCCGTATTTATGGTTATAGCGCTGTGCAAACATTGCAACCCATGAAACTGGCGTGAGTAAGCCATATGGATGATTCATCCCCATATATACATCTTGAGACACCCTTGTTGGTTCAAAGTCTCCATATGTTACAGGTCCGGAAGCATCTCGTATTGAACGGTAGCATACAACCGTATTTGCCATACCTGATTCAATAGCCGCTACGGCATGAGCAATAGTGGCACAGCTTCCTCCTCCACCATATGGCGCTTTACTAAAAAAACTTAAATTTGGAATTCCTAATTGCCTAACGACTTCAATTTGTTCTGCTGTGTCCATAGAATAATTCACCATGCCATCAATATCAGAAACTTTTATCCCTGCATCTTTTACGGCATCTAAAATAGCTTCAAGTGCCATTCGCAATTCGCTACGGCCGCAATTCTGACTGAATTCAGTAGCACCTAGGCCAATAATAGCTGTTTTCTCTTTTGGATTTCCCATTTATACTTACCCCCTGATTGGTAGTGATATAATTACTTTTCCTTTTGCATGATTACCTTGTTTATTTTTACCCAAGTATTCAATTTCAACTAAGTGATCGTCATTTTCTTCGAACTTCTTTGAAACTTTTCCTGTCAGTTCAAGAATGTCACCTGGATAATTAGGTACAGCTAAACGTAATTGAATGCTTTTTAGTTCGCCAGCTGGTCCTGTCCAGTCTGTAATATATTTTCCAATCAAACCGTTCGTCGTCAGTATGTTCATAAAGATATCATCTGCACCTGCTCTTCGTGCAGCATGATAGTCATGATGCACGTCTGAATAATCGCGTGTAGCTGAAATAGCTCCACCTGACACTAGAGCTGCTGTAATTTGTCTTTTATGAACAGGTAATTCATCTCCGACTTTCACATCATTCCAATTAAGAACAACAGGTTTAGTTTCAATCATTTTGCTTCCTCCTTCATTGCTGCAATTGAGTTATAGACTAAAATCGTAAATGTTTGCTGACAAACAACTTCATCATTTTGATTAATGAATTTATAAGCAAAAGTTACAAAGTAACCTGGTCCACGAGCTGTTTGTTTTTCAGCCGAAATTTCTTTCACAGACATAATTTGACTTATTTGATCGCCAGGCTTCATCGGTGTGAAATATTCTTGGTTTTGCTCAGTAGCAACGATCGTTGAATATCCTTCTTCGGCCATCACCTTAAGCAAACTCTCCATCGAGTTCGGATCTCTTTCAGGCTTCGGCCATAAAGGATTCATCGTATATACTTGTACTTGCATAGGCGGTGCGATAACGCCTTCATATTTTGTGTTTTTAGCATATTGAGGATCTGAATATAGTGGATTTGTATCCTCCATCACTTCAGTCCAATGTCTAATCATTTGTTCACAAACTGCATCAACACCTGCTATTCTTTCTGAATCTAAGCCGATATAGCTGTTAAGTACTGCCTCTGCAATAGCCATTAATTCATCCCCCTTAGGTTATATTCGAAAAGTTGAAAACGCATACAATGTTAACTCATACTTTTTTCCATACCGAGCCCAAAACGAGCGACCAAATCACGCATAACGTCATTTGCCCCTCCACCAAACAAGAGGACCAATGCCGCTTTTGTTAGTGGTGTTACTTTACCACCCAACGCTGCATACTTAGAGTCTATATCCAGTTGACCAAACATATTGAGGATTTGCATACAAACGTCGTATGTTTTTTGATTCAACTCTGCAGAAAATACTTTATTCATAGAAGGACGGTAATGTGCCGCTGGTTCATTTTCATGCGCCCATGCTGCACGATAGTTAAGGAGTCGCAAGACTTCGAGATCTACCGTCAAATCTGCAAGACTGTTACGAACCCACTCATTATCTATTACAAGAGAACCATCTATTGTTGTTTCGTTTGCCCATACGATAATTTCTTCTACAGTACGCTCCATTTCAGAGTAAGTAGACAACATTAATCGCTCTAGTGAAAGCTGGGAAGTTATATATTGCCAACCTTTATTTTCTTCTCCTACAATCGCATCTAATGGAACACGGACATTGTCGTAAAACGTTACATTTGTATGTGCCCCGCCACCCATTAATTCCATTGGTGTATAAGAGAATCCTTCTGCTGTTGTTGGTACTAGAAAAATTGAGATTCCTTTATGTTTAGGTGCATTAGAATCTGTTCGAGCAGCTAGCCAAATATAATCAGCAATATGTGCATTCGTTGTAAAAACTTTTTGTCCGTTGATGATATAAGAATCGCCATCACGAATTGCAGTAGTCTCAAGTGCTGCAAGATCGGTACCCGCTTGTGGTTCTGAATAACCAATTGCGATTTCTACTTCGCCTTTTAGAATTTTAGGTAGAAAATAATCTTTCTGCTCCGAGGTTCCAAGTTTCATTAGCGTTGGCCCAACCGTTTCCAATGTAATGAAAGGAATATTAACTCCAGTACGGTTGATCTCTTCTAAGAAAATATACTGTTCTAGCGGAGTTTTGCCCTGACCACCATATTCTTCTGGCCATCCGACACCTAGCCAGCCATCATCTCCAAGATCTTTAATATATTGTTTCCAAAGAGGACCTCCCTCAGGCTTCTCTTTTAATTCTTCTAGCATGTCTTGCGAAATATGACCTTCCAAGTAATTTCGTATTTCATCTTTTAACTGTTGTTGTTCTTCGGTTAAATCAAAACGCATTCTCTTCACCTCATTACATTATTTTTGAATATTTCGTTAACTTACATTAAAACAATTTATTTAGTTATAGTTTTCATTAACAGGAATATACCGTTCCCGAAGTTCTTTTTTTAATATTTTCCCTGTGGAAGTACGTGGTAGACTTTCAACTATGACGATTTCTGAAGGTACTTTAAAACTTGCAAGACGACCTTTGCAAAATTGGATCAATTCCTCTGCGGTTGGATGCGCTTTTAATTCATCTAGCACTATCACAGCCATGATTTCTTCTCCCCATTCCAAACTAGGGATCCCAATAATGGCTACATCAGAAAGCGCAGAATGGGATAATAACACATCTTCAATTTCTGCAGGAGATATATTTTCCCCGCCTCTAATAATCATGTCTGAACTTCTTCCACCTAAAAATAAATAGCCTTCTTCGTCGATCCAACCAACATCTTCTGTATTTACCCAACCGTCAACAAGCGTTTCTTTCGTAGCTTCTTGACGCTTCCAATAACCTTTCATCGATCTCTCAGATCGAACATAGACATTGCCGACGACATTCTCGCCAACAGGTTGTTTTTGATCATCTACCACCATGATATCTACTCCTGGTAAAGGTTTTCCTACAGAAGATAAGCGTTTAATTTTTTTCTCTCTTTCTTCTTTTGATCCTGTGAGCTTATGATCTTCAGGTCCTAATACAGAAACTGTGGAAGTTGTTTCTGTCATGCCGAACGCATTGGCGAAATCAGTCGTTGTTGGAAAAGATTCAATTGCTTTTAAAATAACCGGCAGAGGCATTTGTGCAGCACCGTAAGAAAGACTTTCTAAGCTACTGAGATCTCTATTTCCAAATTCCGGATGATCTAAGACCTGTTTCATCATAGTAGGTACTAAAAATGCTTGCGTTGCTTTTTCTCGTTCGACAGCATACAGCCATTTTCCAGCATCAAATTGGGGCATTAATATTAAGCGACGTCCAGTGTAAATTGAATTACAAATGCTCGTTGCTCCTGCCACATGATAGTTGGGAATGCAGATGACCGAAGATCCCCGGTCACTACCGTCTGCTACTTCTGAATGATTCATAACATAAGTTGTCAGCTGCCCGTGTGTGAGCATGACACCTTTAGGTTTACTAGTCGTTCCACTTGTATAAAGCAAGATTGCCAAATCAGTAGACTCTACATCTTCAAATCCTCCATAACCATCTACTACTTGTCGTTTCAATTCATCATAATTTTTATGTCCTTCAGTGGTTCCTCTAATAGAAATAGTTTCCTGAATGCCGCTATTCTCTATCACCGGATTTATTAATGCACTGTAGCGACTTTCGAAAATCAGAACCTTCACTCCTGCATCTTCGACCATGAAAGCCAGCTCTTCAGCTTTAGCCCGGTAATTGATCGGTACTATGACAGCACCTAGTTGGAACGCAGCATAAAACACTTCAATTACTTCTGGACAGTTAGTGGTGATTAGTCCGATTCTATCTCCCTTTGATATTCCAAGCGATGATAAGAAAGCGGCCGCACGACTAGATTGTTCAGTTAATTGACCATAAGTTAACCGCTCTTCGTCGAAAGTAATGATTTCTTGTTCAGATACTATACTTGAAGCGATTTCTAGTAATAAATAAGCATTCATTAGTACTTCCCCCCTTCTAGTTTTGTCATCGGAAATTGCTGTTCTTTTAAAAATTTAGCAATAGCTAGATTTACTATAAAGAAAGTCGTGTTAATAAGTACTGCTTTCTAAATTCTTCAAAATAACCATTGCATTGCTTATATAGTAATATACAATTGCTTATATGGCAATACTGAATTTTCCAAACTTTCAGAGTAGTGTTACCGAAAAGTCTATGAGCAGGCTGATTTGATTGATTGATTGATGGGTTTCTTAGGCTTGGTTTATGGGGTATAATTCAATTAGTGGAGGGATTGCATATGCAAAAGAAAAAAGTAGACAGGCGAGTTGTGAGAACCAAAAAAGTTATGAAAGATTCCCTAATTTCACTTCTTAACGAAAAGGATCTATCCCTTATTACAATAACAGATATAGTAGATCGTTCCGATGTAAATCGTTCGACTTTTTATGCACATTTTCAAGATAAAGAAGACTTTATTGATTGTTTAATAGACGAGTTGATTCAAGGATTGATTGATACTTTTCAACACACATCGGTTGAGGATAAAAACGTCGATAGTTTTCCATATCGCTTTACAATAGAAGCCATGTTCACTTATATATATATCAATTCTAATTACTTTAAAGTTTTACTTCTTACAACAAAAGTTCCCCGTTTTACGCCAGAGTTATATGCACGATTGTATAAATACTCTTTGTCGCATATAAAAAAACTACCCGAAACTGAAACGAAATTAGATGTACATGTTGGCTTGTATGCCAATTATTTATCATCTACATTTATCAGTTTTGTTCATTATTGGTTAGTAGATCGAGAACAAAAATATTCTCCAGAATATATTTCAAACGAATTTATTAAAGTTATTATTTCAAATCCACTGGCTACTTATATAAAAGAGAGTACTTCTGACTTATAGGTTTTCAGGTCGGATATTTCTTTTCTATTTCCAACACTGTTACAGTCATTCATCCTTTATAAAAAACTTTCCAGACATATAAGAAGAATCTGTTGTATTTCCGCCATTTAAAGGAAAACTAGTGATTGTGTTTCTAGTTTTCGCCCTCTATAATTTATTAATATCCATTTTTCGAAAATATCTATTGCGAATATCGCAATAGGAGAAAGGAATAGCGCTAGCAGTTAAACGAAATAATGAAAGCGTTTACAACACATGGATTATGTTTCTGTTTATTGTTAGAACTACGCTTATACAAAAAAAATATTGGGGGAAGTAAAATGGACGTAACTGTAACTAAAGCAAGTAAGACAACAAAAGAACAATGGATACAATATCTCGCATTAGTATTTAGTGCCTTTATTGCAGTTGAAGCTATGGCTTTCCAAGCACCTGCTGTACCTGTTATTTCTATGCATTTTCAAATCCCTTCTCATTTAGCAGGCCTTATTGTTTTATCGTTTTATATTATGTCGGCTACCCTCTATCCAATAACGGGCAGGTTGGCAGATAAATATGGACGTAAAAAAGTACTACTAATAGGCATGCTCATTTTCGCAATTTCTGAATTTGCTGCAGCGGTTAGCCCAACGTTTTCTTTTTTAATTGTAGCTAGAATGTTCCAAGGCGTTGGTGTAGCTTGTATTTTCCCGATCGTCATTGCATTTATCGGTGTAATCTTCCAAGAGGATAAACGGGGGATGGCATCTGGAGTTTTCAACTCTGTCCAAGCGATTGGTGCTATGTTAGGCGCAGGACTTGCTGGGTTTTTAATCAAAGTTTATGGTTGGCCCGTCATTTATTGGGTTAGTGGCGGCTTAGCTACACTTGGTTTTATTGTTATTTTAATCTTCGTTAAAGAGTCAAAAGGTGTTGTAACAGGTAAATTAGATTACTTAGGCAGTATGATGCTGTTTATTATTGCGGGGACTATTTTATCTGTCTCTACACTAGTTGGACAGTTTGGATTTACGTCTCCAATTACACTCATTACTTTAGGAGCGGGTCTGCTAACTATTTTCCTTCTCTGGATATATAGCAACCGAATTGCAAACCCCATTATAGAATTATCTTTATTAAAGAAGAAAGCTTTTGCAATAATCATTTTGATTTATTTAATTTATACAGCTGCTATGCAATTGTTGCTATATTCAATGAGCTTCTTCCTCACTTTGCGTCCTGACGGTGATGTTGCTCATAGTGGATTATTTTTCATGTTCAACTCTGGTGCAGCAGTAATTGGTGGTTTAATTGTAGGTAAGTTGGCCGATAAATTGAACAACAAAAAGCTATTAATTGCTACTTTCACATTCCCATTAGTCGCAATGATTTTATTTACAAGAATCGATGCATTTACACCTATTTCTACAATCCTGTTGATAGCAGCGTTTTTCGGTATCGGTGCCGCGACGGCCATTATTATCAAATTCGCTTTACAAAATATACCTTCTACAAAATATGGATCCGGTTCTGGGTTATTGGCTATTGTCCGGGATTTTGGAGCTCCACTTGGTTCCACAACAGGTATAGTAATGTTCTCTCATTTTAATAGCAATGCAAAAACCTCATCTTTAGTACAACAAGCAACAGATGCTGGCGTATCCCCAGAGTTAATGGGTGCAGTAGAACAGGCTGCCGTTACAAATGGCGCAACAATTAGTGAAGCCTTAGCTACTGAACTAACTACGTTAGGTATAAAATTTGAAGATCTAATATCAACAGCTCTCGGACAAGGAGCAACTGAAGCTGTTCAAAATCTATCATACACAGTGGCTGGTTTCTTCGTTGTAATTCTGTTACTAGTCATGATGATTCCACAGAAGAAAGAAACCGCCACTGTGATTGCAGCTATTCCTCTTGATGAGAGTTTGAAAACAAATTAATCTTATAATACACACTAAAAAACGAATGATTGTAAACGTTTCACTTCAACGTTTACAATCATTCGTTTTATTTTAATTGAGTTCCGTTTTCACTCTGTTACGTCCCAGAAGGGATTCGAACCCCCGACCTACGCCTTAGGAGGGCGTTGCTCTATCCAGCTGAGCTACTAGGACATGATAGAAATGAGAAACACTTCGATCCATATGCTGATTCAAAGTGTTCTCATGCTTATGATTAATCGTTAGCTGTACCATCATAATCGTCATTAAACCATAATTGCTCTTCATCGTCAACATCGCCATTATAGTTGATCAAAATCTCTTCTCCAGCTTTAATATCTTTGTATGCAAAGAAATCAAATGTATGATGATCAAAATTAATATCATAGGTCGCATTTGGTTCATAGGAATGATTAAATAACATTCCGTAGCCAAGCAGGACAGCCGTATGGTTTTCTCCATATTCGAAAGCATAGTCAGCTAGAACGGTTTTTTCAATATGTTGATGTTGTTCATTTGGATAGGAAATCACTGGCGCCTCGTGTAACAGCTGCCCTTTTTTGATATCGCATTTCGCGAATACGCCCCTATTGAATTCCCCTTCGCCAATTGGAGAAAGTTTTACTTCTATCACATCTTTCACCTACTCGCCTGTAAATTATACTTGGCAAGTATACCATTAATTCAACCAAATTGCTGATTTCTTTTCTTAAACTAGAAGCTAAACTCTATCCTTCTGGGAATAGAGTTTAGCTTTCATTGTGTAACGAAAAGTCTTTATCCACTTCCTGCTTATCATAATCAAGAATCCAGTCAGTATATTGTTCATAGAGAAAGCGAATGGACTCCCTATCAGACGCTATGATATCACACCCGCGATCGTCATATAGGTGATAAATAATATTCTTTGATTGATTAATAAAAAATATATCATAACCACTTCCAGAATTCTGTTTTAAAATTGTTGTGGGACTGTCGAAATCTTCGTAACAAATCGCTTTCAGCAATTGTTTATATCGAATATCCTGTCTCTTACAAGAAAGTGAAAAACGATGCGTTACAAGCTTTTCTTCCTCATCACCATGGAAATTAGGAATCGTAGAAAATCGTAATGTATATAGCAATTGTTTTCGTTTTACATACTTGGAATAGACATTCAACGGTTTTTTACGTAGAAAATGATTGGTTGTATGAACATCTGTGACTAGTATAATTTCATCTTCGTCTTCAAATACCGCTTCGAATAAAGTACTGGAGCGATGGAATGCTTGTTTTAAAAAATCTGGTTCATCAAATGCAATAGATGCTGAAATTTCAAAGCGTATAGCGCTTTTAGTTTCGTAAAATAGAGCAGGAGCCAGTTCAATCCCAGAGAAATTTTCCGCTAAATATAATTCTAAAGCTTTCATTATTTCACTCTCCAGTATACATGCCTTACTTGACAGCTAATGCGATATCTCTCAGTTCTTTCAGCGCTCCATCAAGATTTCTTGCAAGAAGCTTGGTATCCTCTTCATCACGGCTAAAACTGGAAAAGTTTACTATCAATCGATTCTTCAATAAGACATAAAAAATTCCATAGCCATCTTCTACTACTGGTCCAAACACACAACTTTTGACTTGTGGATGTGTCATATTACTAGTGGAAATAAAATCATGATGCATCTTTAAATAGCCGGGATCAGAAAATAGTGCAGGTGTTTTTTCAATCCCAAGTTCATCTCCAAACATGAAAAAAATTTGTTGTAATCCAAATAGATGTCTTTCCACACCAAACCCTTTTCGTGCTTTATTTAAACGAACGGAATGTGCAGTACTTGCATTTTGCATTAATCGATATACTAGCCGAGGTTCTAGTTGTTCCTCTACTATCGCTTTAGCCAATGTTAAGTTTTCCGTACATGAAGGACGTATGCATTCGGTTCTTCCTTCCTTGAAAGAACGCATCGACACCGCTTCATATGTGCTGTGCATCGTAGAAAAAGTCCTATATTGGGCTACTTGTAGCGCCATATGGAAAAATGAATCCGGACTGAATCCAAGTTGTTTTATTTCATCGATACCAAACGCATCAAAGTTTTGTACTTGAATAAAATAATTTTGAATGGTTTTTTTATTTTCTATTTCCAAAGTACGGAGCTCTTCCAGTAACTCAGCCGAGAGTAGCCAGTCTAGCCTTTTCGCTTTTGGAAGCTCTTCTGTTTCCATGCTTTCCATATTAGTTGAAGTGAGCTGATCTTGTACATATTGTATTACCGCAAAAATCGTAGTTCCATCCACTGCCGAATGCTCCACACAGTAACCTAGCTCACCCGCTTTAGTAATGACGATTTGCAATGTCTTATCAAAGTATTTATTTTTGCCGCTCAGTAATAGATTTTGTATCGCTTCATCAGAATTTGCACTTTCTTTATCTATAGATAGTACAACTAGTGAATTCGCTATGCTTTGCAAACTTTCAGCATTGACTTTAGTTACTGAAAGTTGGCGATAAATATCCGCTGATTTATTTCTAATTGCAGTAGTGAATATCCCTACATTATTTCCTTTCAGTTCGTTTAATGAGAGGATCTCTTCAATTACATTAGATAATGCCTCACTGGAATAAATCATACCTCGTTGATTGGTTACAGGAATTGAGTAGATGTTGCCATTAGTCAACAGGCTAATATGATTCTCTACTTTCGAATATTCCGCGACGTAATGTCTATCCCGGTGAACTTTAGGAATTCGAACTGATCGGAAGATGTTAGGGTATTGGCTCATGTCGAGCGGAATACCCCGAATTATTTCAGGTGCGGCTTTTTCATCCATGATCGAATGATAAAACTCCGCTACGAAGCGACTCACTTTGCCAGCTAACTCTGCTATTGTCAGTACTTGATACTGTTGATTGTCGAGTAAAATATTAAAATTACTGCTTGTATGTAACGGGTCGCGAGATGCCAGATATACATTATCCCAAAAAGGTTTTAGCCAACTGCCTGCAAAATCTTCTTGCCAAATCTGAAGCTTTTCTTGAAGTATTTGCGCTTCCCCGCTTTCTTCAAAAAACTGTTGAATTATTTTCTTTGTCTCTTTGAATTCATCTTCACTAACTAATGCTTCAATCGCTTCTAGCAGTTTATGTTTTGTATCTACGAGCTTAGGAATCGGTACTCGGGGTAAATGTTCTTGGAATTTGAATGTCATCAATAGTAAGAGGAAACCCCTTTCGATTATATTGCCTACACTTTTTTACATAATATTAATATTTTTATATTGGATGATATATAACTATACTATACAGAATATCACAAAAAAGAATCTCCCATCTTATTTAATGGAAGATTCTTATCTTAATCGAGAATTCGCTTACTTATAATGAACACCTAATCCACCGGGAAAAAACTAGACATTATACTTCCAGTGCTCGTTTTTTCTTAATACTAATTAGAGCACCTATTACTACAATGGCCACTAAAACTCCCCAGAAAATCAGTTTCCATTCAGTTGAATGTGGAAAATCAAGTGGTAAGAACCCTAATTTTTCATGTGCTAATGTAAGGACGGTCAACTTGACTCCTACCCATCCGACAATAACGAAAGCAGTTGTCTCTAATTGCGGATAATTAGCTAGCAACTGGACGAACTTATGAGCAGCGAATCGCATAATGACGAGTCCGACTAACCCACCGGCCAACATGACGCTAAACTGACCTCCGTTAATTCCACCTATCACCATATCTCCTAATGGAGGCAATGTGATGGCCAACGCCACTGCAGCAAGCATTGAATCCACCGCGAAAGCTATATCTGCTAATTCTACTTTTAATACGGTCATCCAAAAACCAGAACCCTTAGTCGCTTCCGGTTCAATGGAATGTTCTTTTACCTTTTTCTGATCGTAAATATGTTTGATTGCGATAAACAGTAAGTACGCCGCCCCGAGCGCTTGGATCTGCCATACATTCACTAATAATGTGATCATGAAAAGCGCTGCGAATCGGAATACAAATGCTCCGATTAATCCATAGAACAAAGCTTTCTTTTGTTGCATTTTTGGCAAGTGTTTAACCATAACTGCCATAACTACTGCATTATCTGCAGCTAATAATCCTTCCAACACGACCAATACTAACAAAACCCATGCATACTCCAATAAAATTGCTTCCATTCATCGTCCTCCTCAGATTTTTGCCAACAAAAAAAGACCATTGCCTAATAAAAGGCAAAGGTCTCGCTAAGCAAAATTTTGCTATTACAACCGATGGTATTAAACCATGTACTGACGATTGCAAAATAGGTTTCCCTATAGCTACTCCCCTTTGACAAAAAGTCAAAGTCTATTAAGTTGTACTTGTAGTTTAGCACGTGAATAGTCAATTGGAAAGTAATATACCACTTAACGAAAATAAACAATCATTTTTTCTATATAACATGAAAGCTAATAGGTAGATTATGTAAAGGAATATCAGGTATCATATAAATACAATATAAAAAGTGAGGTTACATACTATATGAATAAAAAACAATTGTGGTGGTCTGGAGCTAGTGCAGCCGTATTACTAATAGCGCTAATTATCGCCATTGTGAGCAATAAAGAAACATCAGAAACTACAATAGACAAGCCAGCGTTAACAGAAACTTTGATACAAGACAAATCAACGGTGCAAGCTGATGAACCTAAACTCACAGAAGATCCCAAGAAGGAACAACATGAAATAAATGAAACTGAAAAAGATGTAAGTGAACCTGAAAAACCAATAAAAGAACAGTCGACGAAACCGTCTACAGGGCAATCCACCACTGGTCAAGATGCATCTTCGGCGCAGTCATCAAAAACCATACCCAAGCCAGCTAAACCAGAAAAACAAACTATCCCGTCAACTACGACTCCTATAACGGACGGTACGTATCAGGTAGGAACCGACATCGCCCAAGGAGAATACCTAGTTTTCTCTAACGGTATTACACTGCTGGAAAATACAAAAGATCAATCAGGAAATCCCGAAAGTATTGTATTTAACGTTGCACTGGATGGACGTTCCCACACTTATGTAACATTACGCGAAGGAGAATATTTTACATTAAAAGGTGGAGAAATGTATCCTGCAGCTTCCGCACCTAGTATAAAACCAGCAAATGGAATATATAAGGACGGCCAATACAAAGTGGGTACCGATCTCCCCGCTGGCTCTTATACTTTGTTGGCAGATGATCAAAGCGATATAGGTTTTTATGAAATTAGTAAAAATAGCCGACAGGATATGATGGATCTTCTCGTAAGTGACGTAGTTGAAGGTGAAACGTCTATCGACATAACGAACGGTCAATATTTGACAATCCGAAATGCCTATTTAGAAGTACAATAAATAGAACACACAAAACCTATGCGGTTTTGTGTGTTCTTTCATTTTGACGTTTCAACGGTCGATTGTAGCTTGAGGATTAATCTGCCAAGTCCGCAACCAAACGCCTTAGTAAAACAATAGTTTCTCTTCTTAAGACTTGTGCGGTTTCGATTTTTAACTCATCTATTTGACCGAACGATGATGTACGAATACTATTCACCCAATGTGTGAGGTACTCAATAACCTTTACTTTATCTACATTTTTTCTCAGTAGACTAGTACCGTTTGCGCTAAGATAATGATAGAAACTACCAAGCGTGACATAGTGGTAGTACTCTTCACTTCCGACTTCGACAGAGGTTAGTCCTGATTCAGGCATCGCTACATCTATTAAAGGCATCGTCTGTTTGGTTGCTCTATTACTAACTAGAACATGCCCTATGAACTCTTCCACTGCCTTTACATAATCAGCTATAATAAAAGTGGCTTTTTGACTGGACTGTTGAATATCCGGCTGAAAGTCATTTTCCAATTCACGCCATTTCACTTCAGCAATCGTTAAGAGTCGTTTCACTTCGTTGGATTTCAACAAACGAGGCCATTGTTTTCCCGCTCTATCAAAGCGTTCTTTCTCTTCCTCACTGAAAATCAGCGTACTATGAGAATGAAGTGATGTAAAGGTCTCTTCCAGCAGTGTCAATGCCTGTTTATAATTGATTGGTTCTAGATCATATTGCTCAGACTTTTGTATGATTGCTTCCACATTTGGAGATAAATCATTTAAGTAGAACTCAGTCAGAAAATCATCTAATTGAATCAAGGCATCTGAAATCATAATTTCGCGGTATTCGATTCCTACAGTAGGTACCAAAGATAGAACACGGTTTCTTAACTTCATGCCTTCATTGCCTAATTCCCAGCCGATCAATAAATTCAAGGCTGGTTCTTTTGTGTTGCCTTCTTCTGACGTTAATGTCTTATCCGCTTTATAAAAGCAAATCATTGCGTTCAGTAAATTTCTTAATATGGCGTCTTGATCTTCAAATGGTAATTCAGAAAACTTCGCTGTACACATTTCTTCAATTCCACATTCATAAAAGAAAAAATTGAAATCAGCTTGTATAAAGGAATCTTCATGAATCTTTCCACCATGTTGCTCTTCAATAACATTTTTCATTCGTAATATGTATTCAGAAATCTTCGTTAGTTGAGAAACGATATCCCCTTTATATTTTTCGATGCGATATTGAATTGCTTGCAAATCACCGTGCAGAACATGAACCGCGTGGTAATCAAATGCGGACTTAGAAAGGTTCACCAAGCTAATGACAGTTGGAATATCATTCAAGTCAAATAGATCTTTGAATGTAATATAGAATTCCAGACCAATACTGTGCATCTCTTTGTATTTCATCATATGAATCAAGCGTTCACAAAAATTTCGCTTTGTTGCAAAGTCAATCATTGTACCATTATGAACCACTTGTAAAAACAGATCGTATAGATTCATGATGGTCTTTTTCGTCACGCTCTCCAAAATATCCGGATCACGCGTTTTATCCATCAGTACACTAAGTTCATTAAAGTACCTAGCAAGCGTCTGCATATGATCAGCACGTGTATTATTCATTGTTGCGCATAACGGATATATTTTTGAATTGAACAGCTGCCAAGATTCCGCGACATGTCCTTCGTTATTAAAGAAATAGAACCAAAGATGGTATCGCCAATCCCCTTTTGCCCTTGTATCCTGATCCAGCTCAAACGGATCGAAATCTTCACCATAAGCTAGCGCTAGTAATGTTTCATTGTATTGACTCGCTAGTGTAATCTCACTTTCATACAAGTCAGATAGTTCCACAAGTAATGCGTATCGTTCATCTTCCCTACATGCATCCATTACTTTTGTAAAGGAAGGATGGTCGATGACATGACAAACATCTAAGTGACGCCCTTTAAGCAACCACTGACGCAACATATAATCCAAAAACTCTTCTGAATCTAAATAAGCCCCAAAATGCCGGGCTGAAAATTCCTGATAAATATCCAAACTATTTCCCCCTTAACATCTGCCAACGTGTTGATCTGTACGAATAACAAACTTCATTTTAAGAATAATAAAGTTTGAGCTATCCTTATCATATCGCGATTACCCTTTTTTCTCTACCTAGAATTACAGTTTCAAAAAATGAACATCAACGGTTATCTACATATATTTTTTTTAAAGACAAATATATAGAGCATTTCCTTGAGATAGGAAATGCTCTATATCTTTAAACTTTTTTATTATAACTTGTTAAATTAACCGTCTGCAGTTGAAATGTCTTTTTTTCTAATCTACTGGACTTACAGTATCTTCATCCATTTTGTATTCTAATATATCGCCTGGCTGACACTCTAAAGCCTTACAAATCGCATCCAAAGTCGATAGTCGAATCGCTTTCGCCTTTCCATTTTTCAGTATTGAAATGTTTGCCATTGTAATTCCAACACGCTCGGAAAGTTCTGTAACACTCATTTTTCTTTTGGCCAACATCACATCGATATTGATTATAATCACCATGTCATTCACCTCTGCTCAGACTATTAAATCATTTTCCTCTTTTATATCTATCGCTTCTTTTAAAAGCCTATGGAGAACAGCAGCAAAGACTGCAATCACCATGGAAGCAAAAATAGGAATCATTCCAACTATTACAAGACCAGGGGCGTCGTCTATCTCTGCCATGATAAAAACGAATGGAAAGGCCACTACATATAAGCTGCTAATTATGATCGCACAGTATTTGATTTTCTTTAAAGCCCTAACAGATAACTCAGAGAAAGCTTGGTTCTCATCAATAAAGTTTAGTAGTTTAAAGGTTTGGTACAATGCAAAATAAAATGGAATCACGGAAATATAGATGACTAGTAAAATACTATATACCGCATAAGCAAAATTCCACCCTCTTTCCGTAGCTTCCTTTGCTTCAATTGCTAACTGCGGTAACAAAAATATACACAAAGCAAGAACTGGAATACCAATTAAAATGACGGCTATCTTTAAAAATAGTGTTGTTCCTCGTTTCATAAAAAGCACCTCACTTAACTTCTATAGTGTAAATTACACTTTACCATGTAATTTATCGTTTATCAATAAATATACATTGAAAAACAATCCACTTTTATTGATAAGTATGTATGGTAACTTCTTGTAAGCTTTCAACATAGACAAAAAGTCAGAAACCAGATATTTATTCAAGAAGCTTACATATACTATGATTTCAACAAAAAAGCTGACCCCATTTATATGTAATAAACGGGGTCAGTACTTTACTGTTTAGTAGTATGGCTATAAAAATTAGATAAAACGTTTATACTATCAGTTTCGCAACTGATTATAATTTATCTCGCAATTAAATTACTCTGGTAAGTTCAACTGCCAAGAAATACCGAACTGATCATTCAGCCATCCGAATTTTTTACTGAACCCATAGTTATTTAAAGGCATGAGCGCTGTACCGTTTTGCATCATTTTTTCATAAAGACTGTCAATTTCTTTTTCAGTATCACACGTTAGATAAATAGAAAAAGATGGTGTAAACGTAAACTCATGATCAATATGGCTGTCGATGCACATGAACTCTTGTCCCTTTATAGAAAACACTGCTTGTATAACTGTACCTTCTTCACCAGGTCCTTCAACTCCATATCGCGTAATGCTTTTAATTTCTGAGTCCTCGATGAGTGAAGTGTAGTATTTCATAGCTTCTTCCGCAGTACCGCCTTGAAACATTAAAAATGGTTTTACGTCCTTCATGTATAACTTCCCTTTCTTTAAATAAACTTTATTTTCGCTTCCCTATTGCAACGACATTTACTATCCTTTGTAGCTAACTTTACCTGTTTCAACTAATTCCTTAAGTCCTATAAACATATAATTCCAGCCAACTTCACTGCCATCATGCATTTCTTTACGGGCTGTTTCGATTTCGGACTCTGTCCAATTCACTTCTTGAGCCACATGAATCAATTGTGTGAATGTCATCTCGCAGCCTTGCTCGAGCTCTTTAAGATCAACTGTTATTGTATCTTCTAAATCGCTCATTTCTGGCATCCAGATAAATCGCTATTAATACGTTGCGTCTTCATTGTTTAAACTCAATTGCCAAATTACACCGAATTTATCCGTGACACTACCATAAAGTTTTGCCCAGAAAGTCTCTTGGAGCTCCATCCCAACTGTTCCATCTTCTTTGAGTTTTTCGTAAATCATTTTTAACTTTTCCGCTTCGTCACATTGGTAAGCTAGGCTTATATTGTTGCCCAGCGTAAAGGGAGAACCAGGGAACGTATCTGAAAACATCACAGTACTTCCTTCAATAGCTAAACGCGTATGCATAATTAAGTTTTTGGCTTCTTCTGGAAGAGGGTATTTTGGATTTGGAGATTGATCTCCAAAAGTCATAATATCAGGTTTTTCTGTTTCAAAAACCTCTGTGTAAAATTCAACAGCTTGACGGCAATTTCCATTAAACGTTAAATAAATATCGACAGCCATACTCCATCACTCCTTTAAAATAATCAAAACTAATTTCATTGATCTTCAAATAAACCAATTAACATCATTACAAAACATCTCTGTAGTTTAAGATCATATTCCCCGCAAAACAACCTAATTATTTTGCGTTTTTATCTGGTTGATGAAGTCCAAAAATATTACCCTCGGCATCCAAATAATAGCCTTGCCAAGCCATTCCTGGCAACGCGTATTTGGGTAAGACAACACTACCTCCGCCACCAAGAATTTTCACTTCAGTCGAATCATAATCATCGACTCCCATAGTACAAGCATAGCCATTTAGTGGTTGGTTACGTTCGGGACGCGGACCTTGACGTTGCATCAAGGCTCCATCCACTCCAAGCTCACTATCACCAGTCACTGTTCCGTAATAAGGCATTCCTGCATACTCACTCCAGTCCTGAAAAGTCCATCCGAATACATCTCCATAAAACTTTTGTGCCCTTTCCATGTCGTCTACGTGAATTTCAAAGTGAACTACTCTTCCCATCCTTTTCCTCCTTCTGTTTATTCAATTCTTTTTTCATACACAACATGTTTCACTATGTATATTCAATCATTCTCATTTTCAATTTGTCTGTAGTATGTCTTCCTCGTGTGCCTTCTATCCCTCACTACTCTTAAAGGGTACTATTTCGCAAATTGTCTTACCAGTAAAATCGCTTTACTAATGAATTAAGATGGCTCTCTAAAGACTCGATTGCTAGTTTAAGAGCAACTAGTCCATGTTTATTTATTTTATTGAGAACTACAACTCGTTGCATTTTCTTTCTTTTTTCAATAATGGAACGAGATCTTTCACACTATCTTTAGCTGTCAAAATAATGTCTATATCATATGATTTAACATGTTAACATTACTAATTGAAGTGTCATACAAAAAGCACGGTAGACATTGACTTAACAATGTTACCATGCTTTTTTAATTCGTATCTAGATTTCACTTTATTACGTCCCAAAAGGACATGAGAAAATGCGATAGTTTGCGCACTGTGTGTGTATATTTTGTATACCAATTCCAATGAAATATAAACTTACTTAATTAGACACTTGAATATTTAATTAAAAGCCTCTCTCGGTGACAAAGAGCCAATCACCTTCCATCACACCGGATAAACCGGATGCTTACGGTCTGTAAACTGGATATATTTCGTCGCATACGCTTCGTAACGCGTAATCAGCTCAACGCGCAGTGAATCTGCCGGGATGATGCCGTCAATAATCATTTCGGAAGCTAAATGGTAAATATCAATATCTTCTTTGTATTCGTTGCGTTTCTCTTCAATATAAGCTGCACGCTCTTCTTCAGGTAGCGCGGCGATTTTATTTGCGTAGACTGCGTTGATCGCTGCGTCCGGCCCCATGACCGCGATGGAAGCGGATGGTAGTGCTAAACACGCGTCCGGTTCAAATGCCGGGCCTGCCATGGCGTATAACCCTGCGCCGTATGCTTTGCGGACAATGACGGAAATTTTTGGTACTGTCGCTTCTGACATCGCAGAAATCATTTTCGCCCCGTGGCGGATGATGCCTGCGCGTTCTACTTTAGTACCAATCATGAATCCAGGCACGTCGACTAAGAATAGCAGCGGAATGTGGAATGCGTCGCAAAGGTTGATGAACTTTGCCGCTTTGTCGGCAGAGTCGTGGAATAGCACGCCACCTTTAACGCGCGGTTGGTTCGCGATAATACCGACTGCTTTTCCGTCGATGCGCGCAAGGCCAGTAATGAGCTCGCCTGCAAACAGTTTCTTAATCTCGAAAAATGAATCTTCATCGATAATTCCTTTGATCAAGTCGTGCATATTAAACGGAGCATTTTCATTTTTTGGAATGATTTCTTCCAGCGCCTTATCCAGCTGTTTCGGCGCCACTGCATCACGTACAGGTGGCTTCTCCGAGTAGTTTGCCGGGAAATACGATAAGTATCTCCGCGCAGCTGTGATTGCGTCTTCTTCGCTTTTTGCGAGCACATCGCCGCATCCCGAAGTTGAGCAGTGCATGCGCGCTCCGCCCATTTCTTCGAGCGTTACTTTTTCACCGATGACCATTTCCGCCATGCGCGGTGAGCCAAGGTACATCGAAGCATTTTTGTCTACCATAATGACGATATCGCAAAACGCCGGGATATATGCGCCACCAGCAGCTGACGGCCCGAACAAGACGCAGATTTGCGGAATGCGGCCGGATAATTTTACTTGGTTGTAGAAAATTTTACCTGCACCGCGACGACCCGGGAACATTTCGACTTGATCCGTAATCCGTGCGCCTGCTGAATCGACTAAATAAACGAGCGGCACATTTAATTTTTCAGCAGTTTCTTGGATGCGGATAATTTTTTCCACTGTCCGTGCGCCCCATGAGCCTGCTTTGATAGTGGAATCATTCGCCATGACGCAAACAACTTGGCCGTTAATCTTCCCCATTCCTGTTACAACACCGTCAGCAGGAAGATCGCCCGCCATGCAGTTCGCGAATTGGCCGTCTTCGATTTCAAGATCTGAATCGAATAATAATTTCAAGCGATCCCGGACGAACATTTTCCCTTGTTCCGCATTTTTCTCATGGTATTTCTGCGCACCACCTTTTTCAATCTGCTCTACTCTTTCATTCAATGCTTGCTGCAAAGATTTCGTATCTGTTGTCATAGTCTTGCCTCCCTAATGATCATTCATCATTCGCCAGTATATACAGGCTTGCGTTTTTCCTTGAAAGCCTGTAGTCCTTCGAGTCGGTCTTTTGAAGGAATTGTCACTTCATAAGCGTTCTGTTCGATTGCGAGCCCAGTCTGTAGTTCGACGTCATAGCCGTGGTCGATCGCGAACTTCGCCTGCGTAACTGCCAGCGGGCCGTTCGCTGCGATTTGTCTCCCGACAGTAAGCGCTTTATTCATCAACTGATCAGACGCCACCATATATTCAGCCAGCCCGATTTCCAATGCTTCTGTCGCTTCAACTCTACGCGCTGTGAAAATCAGCTCTTTTGCCCGTCCTTTGCCGATCAATCTCGGAAGACGCTGCGTACCGCCGGCTCCCGGAATAATGCCGAGCGAAGTTTCCGTCAATCCGAACTTTGCCGTCTCTGCTACAATGCGGATGTCGCATGCTAGCGCCAGTTCTGTCCCGCCGCCGAGCGCAACGCCGTTGACTGCGGCGATGACCGGCTGTGGCAATGATTCAACGCTGTTAATCGTCTGGCGGATTAATGAAACTGTCTTGCGTACATCAACTAGATTCATTCCTGCGCGTTCTTTTAAATCAGCACCCGCACAAAAAGCTTTTTCGCCGGTACCGGTTATAATTACAGCGCGGATTTCCCGGTCATAGCGACATTCCAGCAACGCATCGTAGAGCCCGTTCAGCATCTCGACTGATAATGCATTCGCCGCTTCCGGACGATTCAATAAAATGACCGCAATTCCGTCGCTGCGCTTCTCTAATACTACTTTATTACCCATTCATTCACGTCCTTCACTTATCATGCGCACCGGCAGCTTGCAAGTTTTTACTTGGAAGCGCCTTGCCGATTTTTTCTTGAATAAACGCGGATGCTGCTAAAATTTTCTTTTCATCGACGCCGGTATGAATACCCATACCATGCAGCATATACAATACATCGTCTGTCGCCGCGTTGCCTGAAGCACCTGGTGCGTAGGGACAGCCGCCGAGCCCGCCAGCCGAACTATCGAATATCGTAATGCCCATATCAAGCGACGCTAGGACATTGGCTAAAGCTGTCCCGTGCGTATCATGAAAATGCATCGCCAATTTGTCTGCCGGAAAACGTTTCAATAGCACGTCAAGTACTTCTTGGACTTGTCGCGGATTCGCAACGCCGATCGTATCGCCTAGCGACAATTCGTCAATACCCATGTCAAACAGCGACTCCGACACACGGACGACCGCTTCCATATCTACCACGCCTTCATACGGACAGCCGAACACAGTAGACACATAGCCTCTCGTCTTCTTGCCTGCTGCATTCGCGTCTTGGACAATTTCTTTTAATACAGGTAGTGTCTCCGCGATCGTTTTATTAATATTTTTCAAATTATGCGTTTCGCTCGCCGACATAAACACCGCCGCTTCATCGATATCCGCTGCAAAAGCCCGTTCAAGTCCTTGGCGGTTCGGGACGAGTGCCGAGTAAGAGACCCCAGGCTCCCGATTAATGCCCGCCATCACGTCATTTGCGTCCGCAAGCGCTGGAATCCATTTCGGATTGACGAAAGACGTCACTTCAATCGATGTCAGGCCGCTTTTAGAGAGCTCATTAATCCAGACGATTTTGTCTTCTGTCGGAATGAAGATTTTTTCGTTCTGCAGTCCGTCGCGCGGCCCGACTTCTTTAATCGTAATCGTTTCAGGCCATTTCATCGTTTCATCTCCTTCAACAGAAATTATTCAATGACTGCGATGACGTCTCCTTCGTTGACGAATTCGCCTTCGTTCACTTTTACTTCTTTTACGACACCGTCAAAATCAGTAGCAATCGGTATTTCCATTTTCATCGATTCCAAAATGGCGATGTCTTGGTCTTCTTCTACTTCGTCTCCTGCTTTCACGAGTACTTTCCAAACGTTTCCTGCCATGCTTGCTGTAATTTCTGTCATAAAAATTCCTCCCAGAGTCATTTCGTTTGTTTCTGTTTTTTCTTCTTCGTCAAATATTTTTCCACAAATTCCGTCGTCGTATCCCCAAAACGGAATGCTTCATGCGCTGCTACTTCCCGGAGCATCGGAATATTTGTCTTGATGCCTTCGATATGGTAATTCGAAAGCGCTTCTTGCAGCCGGTCAATCGCTTCGTCGCGGTCTTTACCTTTGATGACTAGTTTCGCGATCATCGGGTCGTAAAACGGTGTGACGACTGACTCGCCATGGACTGCCAATTCATGGCGGATACCTGGTCCTTCAGGCAGCTCCAGTTTCGTAATTATCCCCGGTGAAGGGAAAAAAGTTTTCGGATCTTCTGCGTAAATCCGCACCTCAATTGCGTGGCCTTCGCGTTTGACGTCTTCCTGCGTAAATGAAAGTGTTTTCCCCGCTGCAATATCAAGCTGCTCCTTCACTAAGTCAAGCCCCGTAATTTCTTCCGTAATCGGGTGCTCTACTTGCAGCCGTGTATTCATTTCAAGAAAGTAGAAGTTTTGATCTGCGTCGACTAAAAACTCAATTGTACCGGCGTTTTTATAGCCGATGGACTTCGCCGCTTTAACTGCCGCTTCGCCCATTTTTCTTCGTGTCTCTTCTGAAATGAAGGAAGACGGCGCTTCTTCCACGACTTTTTGGTGGCGGCGCTGAATTGAGCATTCGCGTTCCCATAAGTATACTGTATTTCCTTGATTGTCGGCCAAAATCTGGATTTCAATATGGCGCGGCTTTTCAACAAATTTTTCAATATACATCGCGCCATCTCCGAAGAAATCAGCCGCTCGTTTTTGATTGCCTTCGAACGCTTTGCTGATTTCGTCGGCGCTGTAGACGACTTGCATACCGATTCCGCCACCACCTGCAGACGCCTTCAGCATAACCGGATAACCGATGCTCTCCGCCGCTTCGATCGCTTCTTCCGCATCTGCAAGCGAACGAGTGACACCCGGCACGACTGGAACACCGGCTTTTTCCATCGCCTCGCGTGCCGCAATTTTACTACCCATTTCGGAAATAACAGTAGGAGAAGGCCCGATGAATACGAATCCTTCTTCTTCACATCGGCGCGCAAATTCGGCATTTTCAGAAAGCAGACCATAGCCTGGGTGGATTGCTTCTGCTTTCGACTGATGCGCCGCTTCCAGAATTTTATCGATTTTCATATAACTTTCCGTTACTCGCGGTCCACCGAGCAAATATGCTTCATCTGCTTGCTTGATGTGGACAGCTTCCGCATCCGCTTCCGAATAGACACCGACCGTTTTAATGCCGAGCGCTCTGCATGTACGCATGATACGAGCCGCTATTTCCCCACGGTTCGCAATCAAAATCTTGTTAAACATGACGTTCACCCTTTCAATTTTTCATGTAATCAAGCTTTCATGTACATCAATTTAGGATATGAGGAGGCCGTCCGCGTAAAGACCGGCTCCGCTTTTCATTTATTTCCCCACAGTTTTCGCTTCGATGACGCTCTGAAGTTCGGCAACTGTTGACGGATCTTCAAGTCCTGTCACATCACCTGCTACCTTGCCTGTTGTAACGATTTCTTTAATCAAGCGGCGCATAATTTTTCCGCTCACCGTTTTCGGTAGAGAGTCGGTTATGACGATTTCTTTTGGCTGGGCGATTTTTCCGATCTGGCGGACGATGTTCTCTTTAATCCGCTCTACGACTTCCTGCCCGTCTGCTACATTTTCAGAAAGGCGAACGAAAACGAAAGGGACTTCTCCTTTAATTTCATCCGGCACCCCAATGACTGCGCATTCCGCCACGCCCGCACATTCAAGCACGGCGCTTTCCATTTCCATTGTGCTCAAACGGTGGCCTGCGACGTTGAACGCATCGTCGGAACGGCCGACTACCCAAATATAGCCGTCTTCGTCGATCAGCGCGAGATCGCTTGCGTAGTAGCTGCCGTCGACTTGGCTGTAGTATGAACCGTAGTAGCGTTCCGGCTCTCTCCAAATCGTCCGACATAGCATCGGGAATGGCTTTTTAATGATCAAGTTGCCGAGCTGCCCGGCTTTCACGGATTCGCCGGCTTCATTGACGACATCGAACACCGCACCTAAAAACTGCGTGCCGGAAGAGCCCGGTTTCATCGGTGTCAACCATGCTGCTCCTGCAATAGGCGAGCCAGCTGTTTCGGTCTGCCCCCACGTATTGTTAATATAGACTTTTTTCTTGCCGAGCACTTCATATGTCCAGTGCCACGTCTCCGCATCGAATGGCTCGCCGACAAGTGCGATTACGTCAAGACATGATAAGTCAAACTGCTCGATCGGCTTCTCGCCCATGCTTTTCAACATACGCAGTGCTGTCGGAGCGGTAAATAATTTATTGACACGATATTTTTCAATGATTTGATAAAAACGTGTCTTCTCGGGATAATCAATCGCACCTTCGTAAACGACTGTCGTGACCCCATTCGCAAGAGATCCGACGATGCCCCAAATATGCATCGTCAACCAGCCGATATCCGCTGTACACCAAAATACGTCGTCATCTCGATGGTCAAGATGGTATTTCGCGTAGACATAGTTCTGGACGACGAATGCCGTCCCTGAATGCACGATCCCTTTTGGCTTGCCCGTCGTGCCGCTCGTATAGAAAACGATTCCGCTTTCGTTTGCTTCAAGGCGCTCCGGTTCGCAATGGATGCTCGCTTTTTCCGTCAGCTCATGCCACCAGTAATCGCGGCCTTCCTGCATATCGATATTGATGCCCATGCGATTAACAACGATGATCGCTTCAACTGAAGAAGTAGACGGCGCCACTTGATCGACTTTTTCTTTCAAGCGGATTTCTTTGCCACGACGCACTGTCGCATCCGCTGTGATGATGACTTTTGGTTCAAAGCTTGCTAACCGATCGGACAAAGAACGCTCGGAATAGCCCGAAAAGACTGCGTTGTAAATCGCCCCGACGCGGAAACACGCGAGTACCGCGATGACGGCTTCCGCCAAGTTCGGCAGATAAATCGCGACACAATCGCCTTTTTTTACACCGAATGACCGAAGCACATTGGAAAAACGATTCACTTCCGCAAGAAGCATCGAATACGTGTAAAACTTCGAATCGCCGTTCTCACTTTCCCAAATGAGCGCTGTCCGGTTACCGGCGCCGTTATGTATATGCCGGTCGAGTAAATTGATGCTCGGATTCGTAACACCGTCAACGAAAAACTTGAAATCAGGGAGCGTGCCGCTGATCGTCTCTGTCCACGGTTCATACCATTCGAGCTCACGAGCCTGCTGATCCCAAAACGCAGCCGGATCTTCCTGGGATTGCTGGAGAAGTTCTTGAAAAGCTTCTGCGCTGCCGATCGAAGTCGAGCGCGTCTTTTCTTCACTAGGATAAATAAGTTTACTATTCGCCGCTACTTGTAAAACTCGTTCAATATCCATTCAATCGCTCCTTTGTCAATTCATTAAAACCCATTTAAAAATCAGCAGCCGATCTGTTTCGCAATGACCATGCGCTGGACTTCGGACGTGCCTTCACCGATTTCTAAAAGTTTGGCATCGCGGAAGAAACGCTCAACTTGGTATTCTTTAATATAGCCGTAGCCGCCGTGAACCTGCACTGCTTGATCACAAACGCGCATGCACATTTCAGAAGCGAATAATTTTGCAAACGCCGCTTCTTTTTTGAATGAGCGGCCTTGATCTTTCAGCCATGCTGCTTTATATACCATATTACGTGCTAGTTCGATATTCATCGCCATATCCGCGAGTTTGAACTGAATCGCCTGGAAGTTTGAAATGCTCCTACCGAACTGCTTGCGCTCCTGCGCGTAATTCAGTGACCTCTCGTACGCTCCCTGCGCTATGCCGACAGCCATCGCACCGATGCCGATCCGTCCTCCGTCAAGCGTCGCCAAAAATTGTTTGTAACCGTTTCCAATTTCGCCAAGCAGATTTTCTTTTGGCACACGGACGTTTTCCAAAATCAATTCCGTCGTGTTTGAGGAATGAAGTCCCATTTTTTCATAGTTTGCAATGACCGTAAACCCTGGTGCATCAGTCGGCACGATAAATGCACTGATGCCGTTCGTTCCTTTTGAGCGGTCTGTAATCGCCGTCACAGCAAGATGTTTCGCATAGCTCGCATTCGTAATGAAACATTTCGAACCGTTAATGACCCACTCATCACCTTCAAGAACAGCTGTCGTTTCTGTACCACCCGCATCAGATCCTGCATTGGGCTCCGTCAATCCAAACGCTCCGAACGAATCACCCGTACAAATCGGTGTCAAATACTTCTCCTTCTGCTCCGGTGTGCCGAATAAATGAAGTGGCGCTCCGCCAAGTGAAATATGCGCAGAATACGTAATTCCTGTCGATGCGCAGACACGGCTCAATTCTTCCGTGACAATAGCAAAACTTGTCGTATCCGCTCCGCCACCGCCGTACTCTTCTGGGAAAGGCAACCCCATCAAGCCGAGCTCCGAAAACTTTTCAAAAATCTCTTTTGGAAATTCTCCTGTACGATCGCGTTCATCCGCACCCGGCGCCACTTCCGCATCCGCAAACTCGCGAACGAGCTTGCGCACCATTTGTTGTTCATCCGTCAAATCAAAATTCATATCCAATACCCTCCATTCTTCTTTTACATTCCGTCATTGCCGTATATCGTCCTACCAACACCCAGATTGCAAACGCTTTCATTTGTCCGTGTATTTTAAACCGGACTGCTTTCATTTTATTTCCAATTCATCTATAATTATAAACAATAAAAATAATCAAATCTATGTATGATTTTCCGAAAGAATTTGTGTGTTTTACACAAAAACGCAAAATACTATGGAGTTAGGATGATAGATTATGCAAGACACGTTAACTCACCGACAGCTCAAATCCCTTGTTCATGTTTCTACTGTGATTAACTCTTCATTAGATATCGAAACGATTTTTGATTTAATTATAGGTGAAGCAATTTCCGCAGTAGACGCAGCAGGAGGCGGTTCGATTTGGGTTTTCGACCAACAAAAACAGCGCCTGGTGGCCAAATCAGCGCATGGTTTGTTTTATCCACAAATCTTTAAATCGATTGAATTAAGCAGCAGCGAATCGATGACGGGCATGACGTTTCAAGCGGAAAAGGGGCTAGTGTTTAAAAACGAAGAAGAAATCAAACAGGCGCTCGATACACTCACTCCTTGCAACCGGACACTGCTCGACGAATCTATTTCCAATAATTTTCATTTCACTTCAGTCATTTCATCACCAATTTTATTGAAAGGAATTTGCATCGGTGTCATTACGCTTGATTCATTCGATAAATCGCTTCATTTCAAAAAAGAGGATATGCAGCTGTTAGAAGCGATTGCCCAGCAAGCCGCCATCGCGCTCGAAAAATCGAATATTTATCATAAAGAGAAAAAGACCGTCCAGCTGCTGTCCCGCTCGATCGAAACGCAGCGCAACATCGCCAATCTCGTCGTCAACGGAGAAGGTATCCAGTCCATTATCGATTATATTTATAAAACGATCGGCGAGCATATTTTCTTATTCGATGAAATAGGCGAACTGACCGCTTCTGCCTGCCGTGTACCTGTTTCAGAAGAGCTGAAGTGCGAACTGCTAAGCTTTGCGAAACAGAACGACCAGTCACTCAACAGCCCGTACAGTGTCTCCGAAATCACGCTAGGTATCGAAAACTATCAATTCATCGCGCTGCCGTTGCAATCGAAAATGAAGCCGCTCGGTACGCTCATTATCGTCTCAAAAGACCCAATCGGAGAAGCCGAAATCAACGCGCTCGAACATATCTGCACGGTCATCACGCTCGAGCTCGTCAAAGAACAAGCTGTCTACGAAACACAGCAACATCTACAGAATGAATTCATGACAAAAATTTTATCCGGCCAGGCAATCGATGAAACATTAATGAAACAAGCAAAAAATCTACAATTCGACTTGAACCGCAATTACATTGCCGTCATTGTCAGTGTCGAAAACAAAGACAAATTGCTGCGCGAAGCTATCAGCGAAAACGTCATTAACAATCTACTCCATATGACAAATAATAGCTTCCTGACAAAGAACTCGCAAGGCACCGCGCTCATCGATCCAAACAAGCTCGCGGCCTTACTTTCCTATCCTGCCAAGCTACAAACAGAAAATCCAGCTGGCAGCATAAAACAACTCGCCCTGTACTTGCAACAGGAAATCGAAAAAACATACAGCGAACTCGACATCACTATCGGCATCGGCAGAATGAAACCAAACCTTGCCACTGCCCACGAATCATTCAAAGAAGCTGAAAAATGCATCACATTCATAAAAAACTACCATTTCGAAGAGCACGCCCTGTCCTACACAGACCTTGGTATCCAACGCTTCATCTTACAGAATTCAGAAGAAGAACTACTCGATTACGTCCACGAAGTCATCGGCCCGCTCATTCAATACGAACGAGCCCGGAAAGGGGATTTGCTGCAAACACTACTTACCTATTTGCGTCAAAACCAAAACATCAAACGAACTGCCGTCGCCCTACACGTCCACACGAACACGCTGAATTATCGACTGAAACGTATTGAAGAAATACTTTCAACGGACCTGACAGATGGCCAGCAATTATTTAACATTCAGCTAGCAGGGACTATTTACCATTATATAAAACGGTGACAAGGGAGGGGTCCCTTGTCACCGTTTTCATCTGAAGAGCTGGGCTGCATAAATTCCCTGTTCCCTCACAAAATGCAGTTTGTAAGCATAAACATTTTCAAAGGTAAAATCTATATGGGGGATTATGCACGGCAATGCCCGCGTGGGGGGACTTTTAAATACTAATTGCCGTTTTACCTCACAATAAAAAGCGCTGTAAACGTTATCTTTCAACGTTTACAGCGCTATTTACATTATCTTCTAATACATTTTCATGACGTCCCGGGCAGACGAAATTAAACGCTGCATAGGTTTAATAGTTCCTCTCTTACTGATAGTTTTAATCTAACATTTCTCTCTTAAAAATTGTCGACTTCCAAGCCAATAAAATGTGCAAAACAAATTCTATTAAAACTTTCACAAATCCAATCACTTGTCATAGAATCTCCCCTTAAAGGTACTTTTATCTTTACATTTTTGGGCCACCTGCAACATAAAGAACTTGCCCTGAAATAAATGAGGCCTGTTTACTCGCAAAGAAACAGACTGCATGCGCTGCATCCTTTGGTAATCCGACACGCTTCACTGGTATTTGGCTTCTTTTTTCTTCCTTCAGTTGTTCATAGTTGACTCCACTTTTTTCCGCAATTGACTTCGTCATCTCCGTCTCTATAAACCCTAGAATAACTGTATTCACAGTTATATTATATTGACCAAGTTCCAATGCAAATTTTTTCGTAAACCACTGGATTCCGGCCTTTGTTATAGTATAATTTGCCTGTCCATCATTTTCCATAGCAGATGCCAAAGATAGATTAATGATACGACCATATGAATTATCAACCATAAGCTCCTGGGCATATTTACTACAAAGAAACACTCCTTTTAAATGAACATTCGTTAGGTGCTTCCAATCGTCTATGTTCATTTTATAAAGTAGTTCATAAGAGATCGTTTCATCGTTATTCACTAAAATATCTACTTTTCCATAGCTTTCTTTTATTACATTAAACACTTTAGCCAAATCAAATTCATTTGTAGTCTCGACAATAAACTTCTCGTAAGAAATATGTAACGCTTTAAATTCGTCGCAGGATTCGTTTAAAGCGAATTCATCCGAATCCAAAAGGTATACGTGTGCTCCTTCAAGGCCTAATTTTCTCGCTATTTCCTTGCCTATACCGCTTCCTGCTCCAGTAATAACCGCAACTTGATCATCGAAATTAGCCAAAGCTCGACACCTTTTTCTTTAGTATTTTTCTTGTATAATTACATACAATATTGTCATGTGTGTCCATCATTTCTGGGTAATATCATTCTTTAAATTTATTTTAACTCTTCTAGCTCAGCCTACCACTCTTACCATTTTCAATCCTAATTTTCAGTATCAACCTCGACTTTTATTTCCTTTTACTATGTATATGCATTAGCATTGCATTAAAATATCACACGCATGAAAACTGAATAATCTTAAATTAAACTCGAGCACAAAAAATCCTTTATAATGGTTGGGAGGTAGTAACCTATCCAAATCCAAAATAAAGGATTACACGTATGGATAAGATTACACGAAAAACAGCATTTGAGCAATGTGTTGGACTGATTTCTAATGAATTATTTGCAGATCAAGTGCAAGCCCATTGTCTTTATTACTATATAAAGAAGCTACACATAGCTTAATTGGTTTCGTTTTTTCTTCGAAAGCAAAACTACTAAAAAAGGGAAATAGAGTATTGAGATTTTTTACGGTGCTAGTAATCTAGTTTAGCCCGTATATTTCTAAATAATACGTCTCTGTTGTTCCAAACACTTTTATCTCCACAGGCCCACTTGCAAGATCAAAACTCAGCTTCCACTATTTATCGCTAAAAAAACAAAGCCAGAGAACTTTTGCTTTCTTACTCAATATATTCCTAAAACATCCTTATAAACCTAGTTCTTTCGCAATAATAACTTTCATTATTTCATTGGATCCTGCATAAATCGGAGCTACTGCAACATCACGATAAAGACGGGCAATTTCATACTCCTCCATATATCCGTATCCACCGTGAAGTTGCATACATTCCGGTGCCATTTTTCTTGCATTATCTGAAATCCACCATTTAGCCATAGACACTTGAGAATAAACATTTTGTCCTTCTAAATGCTTTACTATTAAATCATCAATAAATGTTCGACCAAGTTGAACTTGCGTCGCCATTTCCGCTAATTTAAATTGAGTGTTTTGGAATTTACTAATAGTCTGTCCAAACGCCTCTCGCTCTTTTACATATTCAAGCGTTACACTTAGCATCTGTTCCGCTAAAACTTGAGAATTTAATGCAGCAATAATTCTTTCTTGTTGCAATTCCTCCATTAAGTGGTAGAATCCTTTCCCTTCCTCACCAAGTAGATTCGAAGCTGGTACCCTTACATCTTCAAAAACTAGCTCTGACGTATCTTGACTATGAAGCCCAACCTTATCTAGTTTCCTACCACGAGAAAATCCAGGCATATTGCTTTCTACTAAAAACAAACTAATCCCTTTATGCCCAGGAATCGCCTTTGGATCTGTTTTACAAACAACAACAATCAAATCCGATAGAATACCGTTTGAAATAAATGTTTTTTGACCGTTTATAATATAGCTGTCTCCATCTTTAATCGCCGTTGTACTGATCGATGCCAAATCAGATCCTGCGCCCGGTTCAGTCATAGCTATCGCACTAATCGTATCCCCACTCATTAAACCTGGAAAATACTTTTTCTTTTGCTTCTCTGTTCCAAAATTTTTGATATAAGGAGCTACAATGCTACTGTGAACGACAATTCCTCCTAATCCCGATCCAATGCGCCTTAATTCTTCGCTTAAAATTACCGAAAAAATAAAGTCGGCACCCATACCTCCATATTTTTCATCTACCCATGGACAGAGAAAACCTTGTTCACCCATCTTTCTCCAAAATGTTTGTGGGACAAGACGATCTTTTTCCCATTGATCAAAATAAGGTACAGCTTCTTTTTCTAAAAACCTTCGAAGTGAATCTCGAAACATAATATGTTGCTCAGAAAAATAAGATCGATTTTTACTTTTGGCTGCCGAATTAGTTTTTGTCATTTTTATACCTCCATGTATTTTTATGCTTTCTTAACCGCATATTCATCCGGGTTGAGGATAAAATTCGCTCCATTTTCCGTAATCTTACCATTTTTCACTGCGATTTTTTCTTACGTGTCGAATGAACGTTTAAAAAGTACCTAAATGCTCATTAAAATCCCTCTCTTGCAACTTCAAAACTTCTTCAATTGACCCAACGCTTGGAAATACCCTTCTTTCAACGTTTCCACAACTTTTTCAATAGATTCAATTTCCCCGATTGCTCCAACACCTTGCCCGGCACCTCAAATGTTTTTCCATGATTTTGGCTCGTTTTCCCTCTAACCTGTGTTGAAATCGCGTTTCTTCTGTAAATTTTCCAGATTGAGACCAGCATTCAGAATGCTCGGAATCAAATAATTCCCATTCTCGCCCGAAATGGCATCGGTGTAGATGATATCCTCCGACGTCGATTCAATAAGCATTTCCTTATACACATCGTTCGCCATGGTCTCTTCCGCCGCGATGAACTTTGTTCCCATATAGGCGAAATCCGCACCTAACGCTTGAACGGTGACAATGTCTTGTCCGTTTGAAATGCATCCCGTCACAATAGTAAGCCCTTTCCAAAATTTTCGCACTTCCGAAACGAATGCGAACAGATTGAAAGTACCTCCGTGGCCACCCGCGCCATTGCAGACGAGGATGAGCCCATTCACTCCCGATTCCGCTGCTTTCTGGGCATGCTTGATGTAAATGACATCCGATAAGACAACGCCCCCGTATTGATAGACGATTCCCACAAATTCTTCCGGATTTCCAAGCGATGTAATGACAATTGGAGACTCGTATTTTCGAATTGCCTCCAGATCGGCATCCAACCGTTTATTCGTCTTATGGACGATTAGGTTGACATCCCAAGTGGAAATAGGGGCCGCCGGATAATTTAGCTTGGAATCCAATGCTTTCCGAATCGTTTCGAAACATTCCTCCAGCTCATCGGAAGTCCGTGCGTTCAATAACGAGAAAGTTCCGATAATCCGCGCTTTACATGCTTCAATGACCGATTGAGGGCTTGAGACGAGGAACATCGGCGCCATGATAACCGAGATGTCCGTCTGACCAATGTGCGCTTTTTTCTTCTCCTCCGTCATTTTCATTCACTAAAAACCTCCTAACGTCTTTTGTGAATGGTAAACTTCGCCGTCACCTTTATTTCCCCATTTTCATTTGATGCAATCGACTCACAAAGCCATGAATCATCCGTTTCTCCAACAATCTGTCCATTGACAACGATTTTCTCGCCCGGCTTCGTCATCGCATTAAAGCGGACCGTGAAGTTTTCCAGACAGTTCGAAGGGAACCAGTCGACAATCGCTTGTCCGATAAACCCCATGATCATCATGCCATGTGCAATGACACCGCCAAGTCCCACTTTTTCTGCAAACGGAACGACAGTATGAATCGGATTAAAATCGCCCGACGCCCCTGCATAGCGCACAATTTGTGTATGTGTGACCTCTTCCTTTTGGATTGTTTCAAACTGATGACCAACCATCAAAGCAATCGCCTCCTAATGTCTTTCAATGATCGTAGAGCGGCCAATCAACACCAATTCGCCATGTTGATTCAAAAACTCCTTTTTCAGTACAATGAAATTCATGGTCGCTTTCGCAAAAGCTTTTTCGACGACCGTATGAACAATAATTTCATCTCCAACTTTCAACGTTCCTACATACTCGTAACTTTGCTCGCCGTGCAGCACTTTGGAAAGATTCAAATCAAGCACTTTGGAAATGGAAGTTGGATCGCCCCAAAATTCGATGACGGTTGAAAATGTCGGCGGCACTGCATCCCCGTTCAAATAACTTTCTTTTTGATCACCCAAAGCAATGGCAAGTTCCTTAATTTTCCCTTTTTCAATTGTATAAGTAAACGCCTCGATTTTTGTATTTTTGATCTGTTCTAAACGTGATTCGGTTCGGGTCAAGTGGAATCCCTCCTTTTTTCATAGTGCAGCAATGACAATTGCCCATCAATTATAGACGGCTTTCCGTTTCTCAAAAAAAGCTTGTACACCTTCTTTGAAATCTTCGGATTCAACACACAAGCACTGCGAAGATATTTCCAACTCAAAGGTTTGCTCTAATTCATTTAACACATTGAAGTTGGCCATCTTTTTAATGAGTCCCATCGAAAGTCGTGGATTCTCTGCCATTTTTTTTGCCGCTACTAACGCTTCATCGAACACTACATTATCTTCGAATACACGATTGACCACTCCAACCCGCTCCATTTCATGGGCACTCACTTTTTCCCCTAGAAGCATCATTTCCATGGCCTTTTGTCGCCCGACTAATTCAGGGAGGAAATACATTGCACCTAAATCGGGCACAACACCAATTTTGATAAAACTTTGAATGAAGACCGAAGATTTCGCGGCGAAAATCATATCGCAAGAAAGTGCCAAGCTGAAGCCTGCTCCCGCAGCAGCCCCATGGACAACCGCAAGAACCGGTTTTTGTAGACGAAGGATGCTTTTGATGAGTTCCTGACTTTTTTCCATTCTCTCTTTAGTTTCTTTGGGATTCAAATGTTGAAGAGCCTTCAAATCCCCACCCGCTGAAAACACTTCTCCTCTTGCCGCCAATACGATTGATCGAATCGAACAATCGTCACCAGCCGCAAGAAAAAAATGCTTCAATTCTTCTCGCATTTCTTCCATTAGTGCATTTCGTATTTCAGGCTTATTCATTGAAACGATACAGACACTTCCATCCATTTGGATGTCAATTGTTTGATAATCCGGATACCGCATTGAAACACCTCATTGTTTTTGTCAATCTTTTTGCTTTCATGGTTTTCGATACATCGTCACAACGACTGCGCCACCAAGTCCAAGATTATGTTGTAGCGCAACTCTTGCATTATCCACTTGCCGTTTTCCTGTCACCCCTCTGAGTTGCCAAACAAGTTCCGTACACTGGGCTAGACCGGTCGCTCCGATTGGATGGCCTTTTGACATCAAACCGCCGGAAGGGTTAACGACGAATTTTCCACCATACGTATTGTCTCCATCATTGATGAACTTTTCCGCTTCGCCTTCTTCACACAATCCAAGCCCTTCGTAAGTGATTACTTCATTCGGGGTGAAGCAGTCATGCAATTCGACGACATCTACCTCTTCCACTCCGATTCCGGATTGCTCAAACACTTGACGGGCCGCTCTTCTTGTCATGTCCGCGCCTACTAAATTCATGGCGCCTGTTGTGAAAGTCAGTTCCGTGTCCGTCGCCATGGATTGGGCGATAATTTCCACGGCATTTTCATGGCCGTGCTTTTTTGCAAAGTCTTCGCTGCAAATGATTACGGCTGCCGCACCACATGAAGGCGGGCATGCATGGTATCTCGTCAAATATGGCGGAAAAATCATCGGAGAGTTTTGTACTTCTTCAAAGGTTAACGGATTGTCGAACATCGAATAAGGATTGTGGATGGCGTGGCTTCGAGTTTTCACCGCGACTTTGGAAAAAATGTCCGGATTTGCCCCGTACTTTTCGATGTATTCCATCCCACCGGAACCGAACATTCGGGCTGCACGCGGAGATTCCAAAGAATAACCGGGTCTCAATTCTTCCAACCGATCAACAAATGCCTGCATCGGCGTCATTCGATCTGAATACACAGAGGAAAGCGCCCCCGGCTTCATCTCTTCAAAACCGAAGGCAAGTGCACATTCTACAATGCCATTTTCAACAGCTTGCCTTGCTAAAAAGATTGCCGTCGAGCCGGACGAACAGTTATTGTTGACATTGAATATCGGGATGCCGCTTAACCCGACTTTATACAAAGCTGCTTGTCCCGACGTACTATCTCCATAAACATAACTGGCAAAGGCGTGTTCAATTTCTTTGAAATCGATTCCCGCATCTTTGACTGCTCCTTTAATCGCTTTCGATGCCATCACTTCATACGGTTCCTGCATGCCTGGCTTCACAAACTTCACCATATCTACGCCGATCACTTTGACTTTTCTTTTCACATTCAAATCCCCCTTTTTTCATATCGTCTTTTTCACATGTCTTCACACTTCGCCTTTGTTCATTATGAGAAAGTCTAAATAGCAACATTCTGTCACCGTTCAGCCCTTATTTCAACAGTTCCTCCTGTATCAATTGCCGTTTCATAGTTTTCCCAACAGCCGTTTTCGGAAGGGAATCACGAAATTCTATAATTCGTGGCACCTTATACGTTGCAAGTCTTTCTTTGCAAAATGCTATGATTTCTTCAGTCGAAAGTTGGTGCCCCTCTTTCCGTACAATGACACATTTAACCGTTTCCCCGCGATAAGAATCCGGGATACCAAGCACACACGCTTCCAAGACAGACGGATGTTCATAAACGACATTTTCCACTTCAATCGGATAAATGTTATATCCGCTCGCAATGATCAAATCTTTTTTTCTACCGACAATAAAGAAATAGCCCTCGTCATCCATCACCGCGATATCGCCCGTCGCCATCCATCCGTCGATCAATACTTGCGCGGTTTCATCTGGATTGTTCCAGTATCCTTTCATCACTTGCGGTCCTTTGATCAGCAGTTCCCCTTCTTCGCCTACGGGGACTTCCACATTGCTATCTTCCAGCTTGACGATTTTGCAATCAACGCTCGGGATTGGAATCCCGATACTGCCCGTCTTCTTTTTCGTTCGCGGGTTCCGATGGGTGACAAGCACCTCCGACATCCCATACCCTTCCATAATTTGTGCACCGGAACGTTCCTCGAATTCTTTGATTACTTCTACTGGTAACGGTGCTGAACCACACGTACATACTTTCAAGCTCTTCAAATCTTCATCGACGATTTCATCACTGTTCAATAAAGCAATATAAATTGTAGGTGCACCAATAAATACAGTAGGTGCGTATTTCTGTAGCAGCTCTTTTACTTTTGGGATATTGAATCGCCTCATAACGATGTACGTCCCACCCAATGCAATTGTCAGATTTAGATAGCCGACCCCCATGATGTGGGTCATCGGCGTATTACCGAGTGTAACCTCTTCTTTTTCTTTTAAAGAGTAGAATACACGATTTTGAATGACATACCCAACAATATTGTAATGCGTCAACATGACCCCTTTGGGATGGCCCGTCGTACCGCCTGTGTATTGAATAATGGCGACATCCTCCGTCGGATGAATCGGAACATTCGGCAATTGGACACTCGCTGTCGCCTCATCATGAAAGCAGACTTTTTGAAAAAGATTCCTATCCGCACCGAAAACAATTTGTTCGATTTTCCTCTGTAATTCGATGGCCTTCAATTTAGAAACCTGGGCATCGTCACATACAATCCATTTTGCTTCACTATCATTCAAGATGTGGGAAAGTTCGCTCGACTGGTATAGGATATTCACTTGGACTTGCGTGCAACCAATCCTTTGAAGTGCAAAGTAGCACACGGCGTATTCCGCAGAATTCGGCAACATGACCGCGACGTGATCACCTTTCCCCATGCCTTGCTTATGAAAATACTTTGCAAGGCGCCCCGTGGCTGCCTGTAGTTCCGAATAGGTCATTACAAGTTCTTCATCAATGATGGCGATTGATGATGGCGATTTGTTAACCGCCTTTTCAAAAGAATCGTAAATAGACACATCCGTTGGAATTTCCACTTCATAAGGAATCCCTTCCGGATAGACAACGTGCCATTTTCTTCTCATTTTTCCGCGCCCCTTTCCACTACCATTTTAAGTATTCCGGTTTGGCGATATGTTCTCTAATAAATGCGTCAACAAATTGCGTACAAACTCCACCTTCCTTCAACAACTGTTGTAAATGCTTATAAATACCAATAACTTCATTCTTTAGACGTAAAATCGAGCCTTCTCTTTGTTCTTTCCGATAAAAAATACCTTGTTCGATCAATTGATTTGGAGAGATTCCATTACGGATACAACGAGAAATTTTCTCATGTCGCCTTTCAATGACGTTTAAAAAATCGATGACTTTCTCGTTATACTCCTTTTTGGAAACAATTCCTTTGTGATGCCCCGTTACAAAATATTTCGCATCAAGATCCCCAACTTTCTTTGCGGATGTGATGAAATCGGCAATATCGGATTCCAATTCATTATAAAAAGGACCAAAGGATGTCAAGTCGATATCCCCTACATAGACGATGCCGTATTTTTCAATATACGGAACCGTATAGCCCTCCGAATGGCCTGGGGCATGGATAAACTGCACGTCCATGCCCGCTATTTCAACTGGTTCATTCAGTGGGTATTTCCGATTTGGCTTTATTGTCCGTTTTCCAACAGCCTTATCTCCGAAATGCCTGTTTTTCTGTTGCTTCAACCAAGCCTGAAACGTCTCTTCATCTTGAACTGCTAACATTCCGTCCGCATGTGAAAGGGTATAAATATCAGAAACTTTTTCAAAATCAAACGGATTGATATGCACGTCAGCTTCAGGAAAAAACGACACGCCCCACACGTGATCGATATGATGATGGGTCAAGTAAATATCACGTACGAAATGGTTTTTTTCAATATATCTTAAACTGTCGAAGCCAGCTCCGCATTCTAATAATACAGATTCCTGGTTATGCGTCAGCAGTAGCGTCGTGCAAAACGGCACTTTGCTAGAATTGTCCCCAAAAATTTCAATCGGTCCTATTTTTTCATACATCCCATCACCACCAATCCCTTACGGTTTACCGGATCAAGTGTAAGAACCACCGTTAATTTGCAAAACTTGTCCATTCACATAATTGGACAAAGGAGAAGCCAAGTAAAGGATCCCCTCTGCTGCTTCTCTCGGTTGCCCTGTCCTTTTTTGAGGGATTTTGTCAATAAACATTTGACGCACTTTATCTGGAACGCCTGTCTGGTCTTCACTGGACTCAAGCGATTGTGTCATCCTTGTTTCGATGAACCCGAACGCCACCGCATTCGAATTGATGTTATAGCGTCCCCATTCCTGGGCAACGACCTTTGTTAAGCCGACGACTCCCGCTTTGGCAGACGAATAGTTGGCTTGCCCCACATTCCCTCTAAGTCCTGAAACCGATGATACGTTAATAATTTTCCGGTAATTTATAATTCCTTGTTCCTTCTCCGCTTTTGCCGCTTCCCGCATATAGGGAGCCGCCTCGCGGATTAGACGGAAAGGGGCGACCAAATGAATATCCATCACTTGTTGAAACTGTTCGTCCGTCATTTTATGGATCAAGCTATCGCGCGTGACGCCGGCGTTATTTACCAAAATATCCAATCTTCCAAACTCCTCAACGGTTTTTTCCATCAAAGTCCGTGGAAACTCCGGATCTGTAATATCGCCGCAAATCGCGAGTGCCCGACCACCCTTTTCCTCGATTTCGCTTACCACTTCCGCCGCAGGTTGTGCATCCAAATCTGAAATGATAACGGTTGCACCGTTTTCCGCAAACACCAATGCGGTTTCCCTACCTATCCCTCTTCCCGCCCCCGTTATGATTGCAACTTTCCCATTTAATAGCCTCATCCTTAAAACCCCTTTACTTTCAATATTTTGGGCGTATCAGTTTTGACTAAGCCCTTCCATTGGAATCATCTTCGCTGGAAATGGAATCTCTACCCGTTCCCCTTCTATGCTGATTGCGTTTCGATACTTCAAATGTGGATCTTTCGACAAATCGTTAATCGTGTTGACACGACTAACCGGTAAATCGACCTCACCGAAAATCGACAACCACTCGGACAATGTTTTTTTGACTATGATTGTTTCAATCCTTCGATTAATGATTTCTGCTTTCTCCATCCTCTTTGTCCAACTATTGAATAAATTATCGAGCATAAACTCTTTCATGCCCACCGTTTCACAAAATGTTTCCCAAAACTTCTCTTCTACACAAGCAATGGAAATATATTGTCCATCTTTTGTCAAATATGTTCCATAGGCCCCTCGACCCATGAAATCGGATTTCCTCGGTTCATTGCGTGCGTAATATTCCACAATGCGTGGAGACATTAAAGCAAGTGCGCTTTCCACTAAAGACACATCGATGTAAACCCCACTCGAATGGGATCGAGCCTTGTTCAACAATGCCCCTAACACCGAAATCGTAGCGTATAACGATGCCGCAAGATCCGCTATTTGGATTCCCCCTGCCGCTTCAGGACCTCCGTTTGGCTGACCACTGATTCCAAGGACCCCTGATACTGCCAAATAGTTCAAATCATGTCCCGGAACATCACGGTAAGGACCGCTTTGCCCGTATCCCGAAATCGAACAGTAGATAAGATCCGGATTCAGTTTCGCAACCTCGTTCTTACTAAAACCCAATCGATCCATGACGCCGGGTCGGAATCCCTCAATCAACACATCACTTCCCTGCAACAGTTCACGAAGAACTCCTTTATCTTCCTCATTTTTCAGATCTAGCGTCAAACTTTCTTTTCGACTGTTCAAAGTTTCATATAATCCAGGAATCATCTGTCGCACAGGATCGCCTCCGTCAGGTCTTTCCACTTTTACGACTTCCGCTCCCAATTCCGCTAAAATATTTGTCGCAAATGGACCTGGCAATAAATTCGTCAAGTCCACAACTCGTATACCCTCCAGCACTCTCACTTCCGTCACCTCTCATCCAGTCTATTTCCTTACGGTCACACGAATGCGGAAATGCCTAGCACTTCTCGTCCGATGATTAATTTTTGCATCTCATTCGTACCTTCTGCAATGGTAAAATAACGGATATCACGATAATATCGCTCAACTGGAAACTCCTTCGTATAGCCATATCCACCATGGATCTGCAAAGCCTCTTCCGCCACTCTTAACACGCGATCCGTTGCAAAATACTTTGCCATCGAGCACTCGACCTTTGCATCTTTTCCTTGGTCAAGCAACGTGCTCGCTTGCTGCCCTAGGAGGCGCATCGCATTGGTCAGTGTAATCATTTCACTTATTTTTTCTTGTATCAATTGAAAACTGCCGATTGGTTTCCCAAACTGATGACGTTCCTTTACGTACTTAATGGATGCATTCAGGCAAGCTTGTGAAATGCCCGTGGCGATGTATGCAACCATGGCACGCGCACTGTTCAAAAACTTCAATCCTTGTTTCAAACCTTCACCGACATCGCCGAGCACGTTTTCGGCAGGGATTTCGCTATTTTCAAAAACTAATTCAGCAAATGGACAGCTAACTGTACCCATCTTTTCAATTTTCGTCGCTAGAAAAGAAGTTTCCTCTTTATCTATGAGCAGAGCAGTGATTCCTTTATTCCCTAACGTTTTGTCCGTCTGTGCAATGACGATACCGATTTCTCCTTCCAGACCATTCGTTATAAAGATTTTTGTTCCGTTGATAACCCAATTATCTCCTTTTAACACTGCACGTGTTTCAACACTGGAAGCATCTGATCCGACATTCGGCTCTGTGAGAGCAAAGAAACCGAGCTTTTCCCCACGTAATAATGGTCCCAAATATTTTTCTTTCTGCTCTTCCGTCCCGTATTCGTAAATATGTGTGAGAACGGAGTTAGAAATACCTACCGTCGCTCTTAATGAAGGCCAAACACGGGATAATTCTTCAATCATCGTAAAATATGTTGTGTAATCCAGACCATATCCACCCGCCTCCACCGGCAACAATCCACCTAAAAATCCAAAAGGGACAAGTTTTTGTACAATCTCTTTCGTGACATACTTCTCCTGCCTTTCATATTCCTCCACCATTGGTGCAATTTCCTTTTCCAAAAACTTCGCCAAAGTTTCTTTAATCATCAGTTGCTCATCCGTTAATTGAAATGCCATTCCTAATTCCTCCTAGTTTTGTCTTCTCGCAATCATCATCGGGGTCACTCCCTCTTGAACGACCATCCCATTTTGATTGATGATTTTACGAACAAACTTCACAATCCCTCGGTCTTTTTTACTCGTTTCTTTCATTTCAACAATTTCAATTTCGAGATTAATCGTATCGTTAATTTTGATGGGCGCTAGAAACTTCCACGACTCCAAACCCAATAAAGCAATCAAGTTTTTACTCATCCGTCGATTCAGCTCTGTACGGGTAAACAGTCCGGACGAGATGGACAGTCCCAACAAACCGTGTGCAATCCGTTCTTGAAAAACCGTGTTTTTTGCATACTCCCTATCCACATGGAGCAAATTATAATCGCCGGATAAACCCGCAAAATTGACAACATCCGTTTCTGTAATGGTACGTGAAGGGGATAAAAATTTATCTCCGATTTGAAAATCTTCATAAAACAACCCGTTATCTTCCATCTTTCCTCACACCCTTCATCGTTGTAGTATCGTGACGGCACTATTCGGACCTGCCCCCATCGCATGTGCCAAGCCAAGCTTAGGATCGGCAACTTGTCGATGGCCAGCTTCTCCCCGCAATTGTAAGACAAGCTCATGAATTTGTGCCAATGCTGTCGCACCGAGCGGATGACCCCTTGATAATAGTCCACCGTCCGTATTAACCGGCAATCTCCCCATCAAATCGAAGACACCTTCGCGCAACAATTCAGGTGCCGTTCCTCTCGCACAAAAACCGAGTTTTTCAATGTCCCAAAGTTCGCCGGGTCCCATGCTGTCGTACGCTTGCACGACGTCGATATCCTTGGGTCCGTAGCCAGCCATCTCAAAGGCCTGGCGGGCTGATTTCTCTACAATGCCTTCCGAAGGATAATGCTGGACACTTGCCGTAATGCCGGATTGATATGATTCTTCTCCATATACACCCGACACCAAAACAGAGCTTGCCACATGAATCGCCCGATTGCTTTCTGGCTTGCTTGTCAAAACCATCGCGACCGCCCCATCCGCCAACGGACAACAATTCAGTAACCGAAGTGGAGAAGCTATCATTGCTGATTGGAGTACCTCCTCTGCAGAAACTTCTTTTTGAAATCGTGCATTGGGATTTAGCGAACCGTTTCGCCTATTTTTCACACTGACCCTTGCAAAATCTTCAACCGTAGCTCCGTATTGGCGCATGTATTCCATCGTTTCCAAGGCATAGTTGGCCGGTTGTACGTTAAAGCCCATTGCCAATTGCCACCCCGGAAAAGCAGTGCTTGGGATTGGTCCTCTTGGCATCTTTTCAAATCCGATAGCGAGTACCGTTTCGTATTGCCCTAATCGAATCGAATCATAAGCAAGTCGAAACGCGGTTGCTCCACTTGAACAGGCATTTTCCACATTGACGATTGGAATTCCTGTAAATCCAATTTCCCCTACTACTCGATGCCCAGAAGCTGTCCCTTGGTAGACACTACCTGCAAAAACGGCTTCAACTTCCCCCCACTTGGTTCGGGCATCCCTTAAGGCGTTTACAATCGCTTCAGATCCCATCGAGCTAGCGGATACATCCGGGAAAAAACCCCATTTTGTCGTACTTGTTCCTTGAACATATACATCTTTCCATTGAGTATTTTTACCCATCATCCCTTATCTCCTTCCCGAATAATTTCAGCTTTGAACTTGAAAGTCATAACATCATTGTCTTCTTCTTCATATAACTTCACTACAACCATCTCGACACGTTCGTCATTAGAGAGCGCCGGTTCATCAATGAGCTGTGAGAATATATTTACACCTTCATCTAGTTGCACAATTCCATATGTATAAGGAACTGCCCCTTTATAAAAACCTCCGGCCGGTTGTCTTTCCACTTTTGTTAGCATCAAGACACGCCCTTTGCCGGAAAATGTGATTTCTTCCAATGATTCTTTGTGACAATTCATACAGAAGTTCAATGTTTTCCGTGGAAAAAATACCTCTCCACACGCCTCGCATCGACTGCCCAATAAGTGCGGTTTGCCATCTGTTTCCAATTGCCAAAGGCCATCCATAACCGGAATCGTTTTTCGTTCAATTGTCGTCATTCCACTCATCCCCCGTTCGATTAGCCGAATCTTCCGCCTGTCACGTGTAAAATATCCCCCGTTATGTAAGAGGAATCATCCGAAGCGAAAAACATCACCGCATTTGCGACATCTTCCGTCGAGCCAACACGCTTAATCGGAGAATCACGTTTTTGAAGCTCTTTAATCTTTTCGCATTTTGGATGGTCCCGTAAGGCGTTCGTTTCAATCAGACCCGGCGCTACAGCATTCACTGTAATATTGTGCTTGCCCAACTCCTTTGAGAGCGCTTTCGTAAGGCCAAGAACACCAGACTTTGCAGAGGAGTAATTGGCTTGTCCTGGATTCCCCAAATACGCACGGGAAGTAATGTTGACAATTTTCCCGTATTCTTGGGAAATCATATACTCAGCCGTATACTTCGCAAAAAGGAAGGAACCTTTTAAGCAAACATTTATAACAAGATCCCAATCTTCCTCTTCCATTTCCGTGATTCTTGCATCACGGACAATTCCCGCATTGTTCACTAAAATATCAATCTTGCCAAACTGTTCCTTCGTTTGTTGTACGACAGCGATAACTTCGCTTTTTTGTGAAACATCTGCCGGCATGGAATGGGCGTTGAAACCATCTACTTGAAATTCCTTCACCGTCTCTTCACATGACGTTTCATTAATGTCGGTAATAATGACTGTAGCGCCTTCGGTAAGCATTTTACGAGCAATTTCTTTACCGATTCCATCCGCTCCACCTGTTACAATTGCAACCCGATCTTGAAATCTCATTATAAAACCCCTCCCTACTTTACTATTCACCTCATTTTACTGCTTCCCAAAAAGATCAACCATGTCAATTGACTACAATGTTTGTTTGAATTATTGTATAATTCATACTAATACATAGATTCCGAAATAAAAGTAATGAAGGGGGATATCCAATGACCACAAACGAAATCAGCTACAACGGTTTTATCGAAGAGCTTTTTCCGCTTATCCAAAGCAGTCAGTATGATGAAAATGAATGGGAAACTTTGAAAGCGAGGCTCCATGTGTATTACAAAGACGAAAAATTGCATTCCCACTTTTACGCACTTCAATCTTTGAAACAAAAGGCGGATTTCTTGAAATTCTCAACGAGTACGTTTGAAATCCTTCATCAAATTAATTTGGAAGTCGCCTCTCTCGCTCCGCTAACTGACATTCTAAATTTAAGCGCAACTCGTTTATTGAATACCTCCAAAGCGCACTATGTCCTCATCGGAATGATTGATCACGAGAAATCAAGCATGCGCATTGATGCAGTCGCAGGGGAAGAACAGTCCGACTTGTTGTGTTTTGAGGAACCCTTAGATTCAAAGTTCCAAATGGAACTGGCAGACAACAAAGAGGCTTTCATCTTATCGGATATCGCTGAACACTCCTCTTTTGAATACACTTTATTGCAACGCCTGGCGGAGAAAGACATCGTATCCCTCATCTGTTCGCCTTTAATCGCCAACGGGGAACGGATCGGCGTTGTCTTTTTAGCCCGGACCACTACGTATCATTCAAAGCAGCCATTATTGCAAATGCTCAATCACTTTTGTTACCAGACAGCACTTGCCATTTCAAACGCAAAACTGTATACGAATGAAGTTCGTGTGAGTAAGCTACACGACGAACTCTTTGAAGAAGCACTCAATAAGGGCGGTAACGAAGGAATATTACAAAGAGTGGCCAATTTCATTGAGGAATCAATTTTATTGCTTGACGAGTTTGGAAACTCCATTTATGAAGCTATGCCTCGAAACCACGCATACAACAAAGACCATTTCAATCATGTGGAACTGTATAAACGCATCCTTCATTCAAAAAATATTCATCAAGCCTTTTTTGAAGTATCGAACAACGGCCAAATTTATTCCGTTTTCACCATCACGTTGCATAATCAGACCGTCGCTTATTTAATTCTTGCAAAAAAAATGAATTCATATGATCCATTGAGCATTGTCGCAATCGGACAAGCAAAAAGCGTCTTGGCACTGCAAATAAATCAGGAAAAAACAAGCATTGAAGTCGAAAACCGATTACGCCAGGACTATCTGCACGATTTGATATCAGGCCTGGAAACAGAGGAAAATCTTATTCGAAGAGCACGTTATTTAAATATCTCTTTCGAAAAGACGTATTCCATTCTTGTTTTAAGCCCGAGAAAGAACGAAGTGGATGATACACAACAATCAAATCGAATTCTTGAAAGGTTTAGTTACATGATCGATCAAGAACTATTGCCACTCAGCATGATCCAAGGCCAGAAAATAATTCTTGTCACACCTGACGAGCATATTCGCACCGTCACGAACTTCGTGCTCCACTATACGGAGGAAAAGCATCCCGATTTACACTTCCGTGTAGGTATTAGCAATCCCATTCTACAAACAAAAGAATACCTTAGAGGATTCAACGAAGCCAAAAAAGCCTCTGAATTCGCTCATTCTTTCCAATTCAATGCACCGATTGTCCATTTCAAGGAACTCGGTATTATCGGGTTGTTATTCAATACGGAGAATCCCGAATACATGAAAGAGTTCATGGACCGTTACTTAGGAAAAATCATCGAATACGATCTCCAAAACAAGTCTGAATTACTAAAAACGTTAGAGGTTTTTTTAGATAACGAATCCGCTATCCAGCATTCCGCTAAAGAGCTCCATATCCACTACAACACTCTTCGGTACCGGTTGAATCGAATCGAGGACATCCTAGAGATCGATCTAACGCATACACAATACCGTCTCAACCTTCAAATCGCCATCATCATTCATCGGCTCGTTAAACAAGAGTGATGGAAAAAAATAGAGAGTGGAGGAATGAATACATTCCCACTCTCTATTTCTATTTGTCTGAAACAAGTATTTCTCCACATTTGTCTTCATCACATTTTGGATGGTAAAAACAATGCGATCTCAGGGAAGAAATATAAGATGAGAATCATAACAAAGATTGGAATAATGAACCGAGCCGCACCTTTAAAGATGGTTTCGAGTGAATAATCGGAAACACCTTTCAATACATAACAATTCATTCCAACAGGTGGTGTGATTAAGCCTAATTCAATGATCAATACGATTATCACTCCGAACCAAATCAAGTCCATATCCATCGCTTGAATAATCGGTAAAATGATCGGAATTGTAATAACAATCATTGCCATGGAATCCATGAATGCACCAAGAATGAGATACATGACAATGATCAACATAAAAATCACAAAGTTCGGCATCGATAGTGAATCGATAAAATCCGCCATCAGCATCGGAACTCTTGTAATCGCAAGAAAGTAATTCAAGATGAATGCAGCCAGTATAATGGCAAATAAAAACCCTGTCGTTTTTAACGTATTGGATGCGGACTCGATAAAATTCTTGAACGTCAATTTCCGATTGAGCAACGCGATGAGCATTGCTCCAAATGCACCTACTGCAGCGGCTTCCGTCGGGCTGAATAGACCGACATACATCCCCCCGATGACTAGCGTGAACAATAATATAATCCATGTCATCGATTTGAGCGAGTTAATTTTTTCTTTCCACCCACCCCCCGATGCTATAGGGGCGATGTCCGGATTTAACAGCACGGAAATATAGACCGTAAGCATATATAATCCGGTTAACATGATACCTGGAATAATCCCGGCAATGAGCAACTTACCAATCGATTGCTCGGTTAACATACCGTACACGATAAATGCCGTGCTCGGTGGTATGAGAATCCCCAACGTACCGCCTGCAACAATTGTCCCAGCGGAGAACGAGTCTTTATATCCGAATCGATCCATTTCCTTCGATGCAATCGCACCCATCGTTCCAGTAGTCGCCAAGCTAGAGCCTGAAGCAGCTGCAAAAATCGCTGATGCACCGATTGTTGCTAAACCGAGCCCCCCTCTTAGGCGTCCCATCCACAATCGGAACATCTTAAACAGCTCATTACTAATTCCTGAAACGAAAAGCAATTCCCCCATCCATATGAAGAGCGGAATCGTCGTTAATGTATAGCTAAAACTATGATCCCAAATAATGGTCTCAATCGCGGTAGTGAGTGTTTTCCAACCTTTTAAATAATAGATACCGAGAAAAGCCGGAATCGCCATGGCAATAGCAATCGGAAGTCGCAAAAACATGAGGATGAACATGACCACAATGCCCATTAATCCAATCATCTCTATAGTCACATTACCCCTCCTTTCCGGCAAACAAAATAACGATGGAACGGATGAACTTCAAAAGTACTTCTAGCCCCCACATCGTGAAACCTAATGCAATGATGAATCGAAACGGAAAATGTGGGACGCCAAGCAAATCCGTCGTTTTTATATTCCCCGTCATCGAATTCAATCCAATGTTTAAGCTTACCCATCCAATGAGGAGACAAATGATAAACGTGAAAAGATAGCTGATGACATCTGTGAATTCTTGTATTTTTTGGGGTAACCGATCGACAAGCAAACCGATTGAAATATGTGCATCTCTTTTTTGTGTGTATGCTAGCGCGAACATAATCAACACAACCATGCCTAGTTGCATAAATTCAACATCCCCCACTACAGGAGCTCCCAATTTGCGACTGATGACTGCATATGTCGTAAAGATCATCATACTCGTCATTGTGAGAATCGCTATCCACTTTCCAATTATCGTTAAAAAACCTATCCATTTTTCCACAATTCCCATTCATTTCACCTCCGTATAGAAAAATATGTCTTGATTGTTAACCAAGACATATTATGTTCCTTTTGAGTTAGAAAGGTAGTTTTAATCCAGCTTCAAGAAGCATGTCATTAAAATCTTCCATCATTTGGTCACCAGGATACCCTTTCGCATTCGCTTCTTCCACCCATTCATCCCAAAGCGTTTTTGCAGAGGCTTTAAATTTCGCTTCTTCTTCAGGAGCTAATTCAATGATCTCTCCCTTACCTTCAATTAACTTGCCCAGTTCGACATAGGCTTTGTCTAATTCCTTTTTGTGCGTCTCACTAAACAACTCAGCCAATTTTGGCCCAAGCACTTCGTCAAACATTTTTTGCAAGTCTTCGGGCAGCGATTCATAGTAATCTTTGTTCATGATTGGTATAACAGGCGTAACGGTTGTCCCCATTTTCAAGACATATGGTGCCACTTCGTAGTATTTATGACCCAAAACACCGATTGTCGAATAGAAAGCAGTATCCAAAGTACCTTTTTGCAAAGCTTCGTACGTTTCATCCAACGGAATCGATACTGGAACACCGCCCCATGCTTCTACGAGGGGGACATCCGATTTACCTTGGACTCTCATTTTCAATCCTTTTATGTCTTCAATTTTTCTAACTGGCTTTTTGGAGAATAAATTATATGGATCTGTTACAAAGCTTCCACCTAAATAATGAACTTCCTCTTCAATCGCATCGACAGCGTATTTTTCCCCGAACTTCGTCATGATTTCACTGCCTATCGTAGAATCTGGGAAAGCGAACGGTAAATTCCCAATCGTATAAGGGAAGAAGATACTATCAAAATAATAAGTTGAAATGACCGGCGCTAAATCGGCTATGCCGCCTTGAGTATCCTCAAAAGCTGAAGTCGCCTTCCCCAAAGTCCCTCCATGAAATACATTCACCTTCACCCGTCCATTTGTTTCTTTTTCCACAAATTCCGTCCACGGTTCATAAACGTTGTACACATAGTGATGCGTGGAAGGCTGGATGTTACTGACGTTCAATTCGTAGACTTTTTCAGTGTTTGTACCATTTGTACTTTCTGAACTACTGTCCTTTTCAGTATTACAAGCACCAAGAATTAATATTAACACCAAGCTTAACATGCCAAAAATCTTTTTCATCTGTACCACTCCTTTTCCAATGTAAGTAACCGCTTTCATTCTTAGTTCAAACTAAAAGTGCAAATCGCCTTGCAACATCTTCTTTGCAATTATTCTTTTTTGAATCTCGGTTGTCCCATAAGGAATACGCATCATCCTTGCCCATCTCCATGCTTTCTCAAGTTTCAATTCATTTGTTAATCCCATCCCTTCGTGAATTTGCATGCATTTATCAATCACCCTTTGTGCCATTTCCGTACAGAATGCTTTGATTATCGAAATTTCCTTGATTGGTAAATCGGATTGATTTTCCATCTTCCATGCACAGTTTAACAATATATTATGTCCGGCGTAAATATCAATTGCACATTCAGCTAACATCTTTGGAATCGCTTGGTGATTTCCAATTGTCATACCGAACGTTTTGCGTTCATTTTCCAACTCACGTTTATATTTTTCTTGATGTGGGACAACTTCCGTTTCAATAAATTTGTTCAGTGCCGAAATTATTTCTTTCACTCCATAATTTACAGTGAAGTCCAAACAGAATTTATCTCTTGAATTATCAAACTATCCTTACCTACAAATGAATTCTACAGAGTAAGAAATGACTCTTCTACGTCAAAAACAAACAAATATTATCATCTCATTTGTAGGGTACATACATAAGTAAACAATTAGAAAACTTATCCAATCGGAGAATAAATTTCGATCGGGTATGAGTAAAATGTTTGTGGGTGGATAAATGGAGAGGAAACCAAGCGTTTGCGTAGTAGATTTAAAAGCACGAAAAAAAAAAAGAACTACAAACGTTGTTACAACGTTTGTAGTTCTTTTTAATTTCCTAACTACTTAAAAAAGTCTTAATTACGTCCCAGGAGGGATTCGAACCCCCGACCGATGCCTTAGAAGGGCATTGCTCTATCCAGCTGAGCTACTGAGACAAACACCTGCAACCACAGGCACAAGAACTATTATATGCATAATCCAAAGATAAGTCAACACTATTTCATAAAACTATTTATTTAATATTATTTCGTCTATTATGTCGTCGTTCATACTATAAAAACTTACAGTATAAACATCAGTGATTTCAATGACTGCGTATGTTGCTTCCCTTCCACCACGTGGTTGGGTCGTGCTTCCCGGATTAACAAACAATACACCGTTGATCATCTCCGCACCATATAAATGAGAATGTCCGAATAATGCAATGGTTGCTTGTTGTTCAGCTGCTGCGTAAGAAAGGGTAAGCATAGAGCGCTTGACGTCGTGCTCATGGCCGTGGACGATGAATACAGTCTCATCGCCCATCTTTTGTACAATGCTCGCTGGAAATTGATCATCACCGTCACAGTTACCACGAACAATATGGATTCCATTAAGCAATGGATCATTTGCCAATAATTCACTATCACCACAATGGAATATTGCCTCTGCTTGCAATGTTTTAATCTGCTTCACTGTATTTACATCGCCATGTGAATCACTTAAAACAAGTAACTTCATTTCATTTCACCAAACTTCGCAATAAATTCTGGTAGCCGTTCTTTTAACTGAGCTAAAGCCGCTCCGCGATGAGAGATGGCACTTTTCTCTTCTGCAGATAACTGTGCCATGGTCTTTTCTTTACTAGGCACATAAAATATTGGATCATAGCCGAATCCATTCGTTCCTTGTCGATGATCTGTAATGAAGCCTTCACAGCTACCGGAATAAGTAGTTGTCTCGATAGTAGGACCCGCAATCGCTAGAACGCACCGAAAACGGGCTTGACGCGCCGTTTCAGGTACTTCTACAAGATTAGCTAGCAACTTATCGATATTCGCTTCATCGTTCGAAGGCTCGCCTGCATAGCGTGCAGAGTAGACACCTGGCTCACCATTCAATGCATCAACTTCTAGCCCACTGTCGTCTGCAATTACTACTTTCCCTAGTAAATTTGCAACAGTCTCAGCTTTTAGTATGGCATTTTCAACGAAAGTGGTACCCGTTTCTTCAACATCAATCGATTCTTCGATATCCTGCAATGTCAACACCGTGATACCTAAAGGGCGAAAGAGAACTTCAAAGTCTTTCGCTTTACCTGTATTATTCGTTGCGATTAATACTTCTTTCATTGCGCCTCGCCTACCTGTTGCCCAATCTTATCCGCCAACTCGCCTAATACTTCTTTTTGAATTGCAATCAATTGTTCAATTCCCGATTCAGCCAATGTCAATAAATCATTCATTTCTGCTCGGGAAAAAGTAGCTTCTTCACCCGTCCCTTGGAGTTCCACGAATTGGCCTTGTCCTGTCATCACCACATTCATGTCGACGTCGGCAGAAGAATCCTCTACATAGTCAAGATCCGTGATCAATTGACCGTCAGCTAGTTTACCAACACTTGTAGCAGCTAAGAAGTCACGAACGGGGAATACAGGCAATTTCTTTTCGATTTGCAATTTATTTGCTGCAATGACCAATGCAACGAATGCACCTGTAATCGAAGACGTCCGCGTTCCGCCGTCTGCCTGAATGACATCACAATCGATCCAAATTGTCCGCTCACCTATAGCATCCAAATCAACGACTGCACGCAAAGCTCGTCCGATTAAACGCTGGATTTCCATCGTACGACCGCCTACTTTACCGCGGGATGATTCACGGATTGTCCGTTGTCCTGTAGCCCGTGGCAACATGGAATATTCAGCTGAGATCCACCCTTTTCCACTATTACGCATAAACGGCGGTACCCGATCTTCAATCGTCGCTGTACAAATCACTTTAGTATTGCCAACTGAAATCAGTACGGAACCTTCTGGATGTATCAAATAATCTTTCTCTATCGTTACTGTACGAATATCTTCTGTTGCTCTTCCATCATGTCGCATACAATATCCTCCATTTTGATTCAATTATTTAGTGTGACGTACTCATCAAATCTACGTTCAATCCATCTTACCATATTCACAGCAAAAAACCCGAAAACGATGTACAGTTTTCGGGTACTGCCCTATCCTTTAAAAAGTTAACTTGCGTACGTCTGGCTGGGGAATGGCAAGCCAATCTTCAACGATGGCTTGAAACTTTTCCATCGAGCCTGTCGTGTAAAATATCGGCTCTTCCGCTGAAATAGATAGTAATTGCTCATCTTTTAGAATCCGTTCCACATCAATCACAGTCTCCGCCGCTGACGAAATAACATTTTTTTTATTGGAGAAATGCGCTTCGATATGTTCTTGCAATAATGGATAATGCGTACAGCCAAGTATTACAGAATCAAACGAATCGTTATGCAAGGGCAGTAATGTCTTGTCAACTATATCCTTTGCAGCCTGTGTACGATATTCTCCACTTTCAACGATGGGCACAAATTCCGGACATGCGAGTGAATAGACTTTTGCTTCCTTCTTTAAAGCCTGTATCGCTTGGTCATACGCTTTACTGTTCACGGTGCCCTCTGTACCAAGCACAGCAATTTCACCTGTTTGCGACGCATTGACAGCTGCTCTTGCCCCTGGCTCAATAACACCGACAACCGGAAAATCAAATTGCTTTCGTACTTCTTCTAACGCGATAGCTGTCGCAGTATTACACGCAATAACAAGCATTTTTATACCCATTTGCGCCAAACTGTTGACCATCTCTATCGTAAATTGCAATACTTCTTCGGCGGACCGTGGACCATACGGACAACGTGCGTCATCGCCAATATAAATAATAGGTTCATTCGGTAGGTGGTGGCGTAACTCTCTTACAACTGTCAATCCGCCGACTCCCGAATCAATTACTCCAATAGGTGCATTCAATGTAATCCCTCAATCTCTTGTCATCTGTTCATGTAGTTTAGCCAGCAATCCTGAAAACTGCTGAATTTCTTGCTCATTTGAATTTACAAGAACATCTTGTAAATACTCTTGTCTCTTCTGTATGACCTCTTCAATAATCCGTATTCCTTCAGGTAATAAATGGACACGGACCACCCGACGATCCTTTTCATCCCGCACGCGTTTCACTAGTTGACTATTTTCCATCCGGTCTACTAAATCCGTCGTGGTGCTGAATGCAAGGAACATTCTATTGGATAGATCTCCGATGGTCATATCACCATATTCCAACAACCATTGAAGAGCGCTGAATTGAGGAGGTGTAATAGTAGAGTTTTTTAATATTTTTCGACCTTGTTCCTTAATGATGGACGCAATGTATCGCAAATCTTTTTCCATCTTTACGATATCATTCGGTACGTTTTTCTGTTCATTCAACAAAAAATCAGCTCCCTGAAATGAGTCCTATCTTTTCATTGTACCGTTTTCATTGATGAACGCAACATTTTTTCCTTCGATTTTAAGCTAGAGAAGAAGTGATTGACACTGATTGCACAAAATTGATCTACTATCGTAAGCTGGGTATCATTTTAGTTCAGCTGTAATTCTCCCAATCGCAATAATTCGACTATAGCCTGTGCTCTGCCTGATACACCCAGTTTTTGAATTGTATTCGAAATATGGTTTCGTACGGTTTTCTCACTAATGGTCAGCTGTCCAGCAATTTCTTTTGTTGTAAAATCGTTTACCAGCAAAGTGAAAATTTGTCGTTCCCGATTTGTTAATAAAGAACGGTTTTGCATTTCATCCAAGATGCGCCCCTCCTCTTTACGCTTTCCCCTTAGGATATGTAAGCGTAAGGGCGGCTGTGTAGGCTTTTACGAGTTTTCAAGAAACAACTGTTTTTCTTCCTCTGTCCATGCAACAGGCCTACCATCACTTTTTCCAATTTGAACGATAGCGCCTCTACCTGTAAAGACGATTTCATCACGTTCATTTGTAGCCATATAATGTAGATCAACTGAACTTGTGCCCATAGTATTAGCCTTTACATGGATCTGTAGCTTTTCGTCAAAGTACACTTGCTTTACGAAATCGCATTGCAAATCCGCTACTATTGGAATAGTTTCACCTTTCGGATCAATCCACTTCGCCATATGGTTTAAGTGTTTCAAAAACTCAATTCTAGCATATTCAAAATATGCAAATACCTTCGTATTATTCAAATGTCCATACATATCTGTCTCTGAAAAACGTACTGAAACATCTGCATGAAAATGAAATCTTTCTACCCATTCCTCTAAATCGTCAATATAACTTGCTCTCATTTACATACACCCCTTTTTAATGAATCATCATTCATTATATCAAAATACAAGTTAACGTCAATTAACATTTATTACACTGATGATTACTAAAGAGTTGAAGACCTCGTGAAGAATTCTTTCTAAAAAGAACAATCACAAGCTAACTCATATAGTCGACAAGCTGTAAACGCCAAAAAACTGTCCAGAAGTCATAGACTTCTTGGACAGTTTGGTTTGTAGAAATTAATCTACTTGATGGTCACTTCCGAAGAAGTTCTTGAACATTTGGATCGTTGTCGCTCTACCAATTGCACCGATAGAAGTCGTCAATGGAATTCCTTTAGGACAAGCAACTACACAGTTTTGTGAGTTACCGCACTCAGTGATTCCTCCGTCTCCCATAACAGTAGCCAAACGCTCATCTTTGTTCATTGCGCCTGTCGGATGTGCGTTGAAAAGGCGTACTTGTGACATTAATGCAGGACCCATGAAGTTCGTCTTGTCGTTGACGTTCGGACAAGCTTCCAGACATACTCCGCAAGTCATACATTTAGACAATTCATATGCCCATTGACGCTTACGTTCAGGCATACGAGGACCTTCACCAAGATCATACGTACCATCGATCGGAACCCATGCTTTGATACGCTTTAACGAATCGAACATGAATTCACGGTCAACAACCAAGTCACGAACGACTGGGAATGTACGCATAGGCTCAAGTTTTATAGGTTGTGTTAACTGATCAACCAGCGCAGTACATGACTGACGAGGGCGACCATTAATAACCATTGAACATGCACCACATACTTCTTCCAAACAGTTCATATCCCAGTTAATAGGAGTCGTTTTTTCACCTTTAGCATTTACTGGGTTACGTCTGATTTCCATTAAAGCCGAAATTACGTTCATATTCGGACGATATGGAACTTCAAATCTTTCAACATAAGGGCTTGAAGTGGCAGTATCTTGACGATGAATGTCAAACACGACAGTTTTTGTAGCAGTTGCTGTTTGTTGTTCGCTCACTTTTGTCAATCTCCTTTCTTCGCTGAGTAATCGCGGATACGTGGAGGAATGATAGATGTATCTACATCTTCATATGAAATAATTGGTGCAGAGACTCCATCAAATTCCGCAATTGTTGTTTTCAAGAAGTTCTCATCGTCACGATTCGGGAAGTCTGGCTTATAGTGCGCGCCACGACTCTCATCACGATTCAATGCACCTAAAGTGATTACACGTGCTAGATATAGCATGTTTTTCAACTGACGTGTGAACATAGCTCCTTGGTTAGACCATTGCTGTGTATCCGTAATATTAATGTTTTCATAACGCTCAAGTAACTCGACAATTTTCTCGTCTGTCTGCTTCAATTTATCATTGAAACGAACAACCGTTACGTTGTCTGTCATCCACTCGCCAAGCTCTCTGTGAAGAACGTACGCATTCTCTGTACCGTCCATCTTAAGAGTGTCTTCCCATTTCTGTTGCTCTTCTTTCACTGCATCTTCGAAGATTGTGCCAGGAAGTTCATCAGCTGTACGCTTCAGATGCTTCATGTAATCGATAGCGTTTGGTCCTGCGACCATTCCACCATAGATAGCAGATAGTAACGAGTTAGCACCTAGACGGTTTGCACCGTGCTGTGAGTAATCACATTCGCCTGCTGCGAATAGGCCGGGAATGCTTGTCTGCTGGTGATCGTCAACCCATAGTCCACCCATTGAGTAGTGAACAGCCGGGAAGATTTTCATCGGCAATTTACGCGGATCGTCTCCTGTGAACTTTTCATAAATCTCGATGATTCCACCAAGTTTAATGTCTAGTTCTTTAGGATCCTTGTGGGATAGATCCAAGTACACCATGTTTTCACCGTTGATACCTAGTTTTTGGTTTACACATACGTCAAAAATTTCACGTGTTGCGATATCCCGTGGAACTAAGTTACCATAGTCCGGATATTTTTCTTCCAAGAAGTACCAGGGCTTCCCATCTTTATATGTCCAAACTCGTCCACCTTCACCGCGTGCAGATTCACTCATTAGACGAAGCTTGTCATCTCCAGGAATCGCTGTTGGGTGAATTTGGATGAATTCGCCGTTTGCATATTTTGCACCTTGCTGGTATACGATAGAAGCTGCAGAACCTGTGTTGATCACAGAGTTTGTAGACTTACCAAAGATAATACCAGGGCCGCCTGTTGCCATGATGACAGCATCCGCTTTGAATGCTTGGATTTCCATTGTCTTCATGTTTTGGGCTTTGATCCCACGGCACGTACCCTCTTCATCTTTAATGATTCCAAGGAATTCCCAGTGCTCATATTTTTGAACTAATCCTGCTACCTCGTGAGAACGCACTTGTTCGTCAAGAGCATAAAGTAACTGTTGTCCAGTTGTTGCACCTGCATATGCTGTACGGTGGTGAAGTGTACCACCGAAACGACGGAAATCCAAAAGACCTTCTGGCGTGCGGTTAAACATAACACCCATACGGTCCAATAAGTGGATGATTCCAGGAGCTGCTGCCGTCATTGCTTGTACTGGTTTTTGATTCGCTAGGAAGTCTCCACCGTAAACTGTATCATCAAAGTGAATGTCGACGGAATCGCCTTCACCTTTCGTATTTACAGCACCGTTAATGCCGCCTTGGGCACATACGGAGTGGGAACGTTTTACTGGTACTAGCGAGAACAAGTCAACCGGTACACCAGCTTCTGCTGATTTGATGGTAGCCATTAGTCCAGCTAGTCCTCCACCGACGACAATCAATCTGCCTTTTGCCATTATTGTGTCACTCCTCAATTATACGTAATTTCATTAGTTATTAGTTATTTACACAAAAGCTAGAAGTGCTTGAATTCCAATTACAGAAAGTATTAAGAATATAACGATTGTGATGTAAGATACGATTTTTTGTGATCTTGGTGATTGTGCAATTCCCCAAGTAACACAGAAAGACCATAATCCGTTTGCTAAATGGAAAGTAGCAGATACAACACCTACGATATAGAATACAAGCATAAGTGGATTCGATAAAATATCGACCATCATGTTGAAGTCTACTTCAGTTCCAAGCGCTTTTTGAATACGAGTTTCGTATACGTGCCATGCAATGAAGATGACGAGGAATACACCCGTAAAACGTTGGAGTGTGAACATCCAGTTACGGAAAGTACTGTAATGGCCCACATTGTATTTCGCTGAGAAAGCTATGTACACTCCGTAAAAAGCGTGGAACATGAGTGGAATGTAAATAATAAACCATTCCAAGAAAAGTACAAACGGCAAGTTCCCCATAAAATTAGATGCTGTGTTGAATGCTTCCTCACCGCGCGTTGCAAAATGGTTAATTACTAAGTGTTGGGCAACAAAAAGTCCAACTGGAATTACACCAAGCAACGAATGTAGACGGCGTAAGAAAAAATCTGTTTCTTTCGACAAGTCTTTTACCCTCCCTTATTTCTGAGATTATACTGTAGTGATGCGGTTCTCTATCTAGTTCGCATTCGCCAGTATCTCTCTTCGTGGTACAATATGATAACATGTATATTGTACTCCTCTGTATTGGACAGGTCAAGACGCTGTGAACTTTTCATAGTAGATTATGATTTTTCCAAAAACGTCGAATAACACTTCACTTTCTCCTATGATCTGACAACACTTGACATAGTTTGAAGCCCATACGAATAAGGGTTAGAAAGATTATCATTTGTTTTGTTCGCATTACATAACGCATTTATTTACAAAATATAAGTCTTTGAAAAAAATAACTGATTATTCAAATAAAGTATACCGAAACTCAAACCTCTATCAATAATCTGATCACTAAACACTAATGAAAGCCCCTTGATTTTTATTCAATCAAGGGCTTTTCAGACTTCTCAGGTTGCTGGAAATGAGCGAATAGCTCTTCAGCTACTTTCTGTGGCATCCCTGCTTCTTTTAATTGTTCAGATGTTGCTTCGCGTATGGCTTTCACTGTTTTAAAATGTTTCAGTAATTGCTGTTTACGTTTTGGTCCAACTCCTTCAATTCCATCGAGTGAAGAAGTCAGTGAAGATGCCCCCCGCCGCTGTCTATGGAACGTAATAGCAAATCGATGGACTTCATCTTGGACGCGTTGTAACAAGTAAAAAGCTTCACTCGTTTTCTTTAACGGAACAACCTCCGGCGGATGACCGTACAACAACTGCGCTGTATTATGTTTATCATCTTTTGCTAGTCCAGCTATTGGAATGGAAAGACCCAGTTCATCTTCCAACACTTCCCGAGCGATTTCCATCTGTCCTTTCCCACCATCAATGACAATTAAATCAGGTAAAGGCAACTGATCTTTTAAGACACGTGTATAGCGTCGTCTAACCACTTCACGCATCGCACCATAATCATCATGCGCTGCAGCAGTTTTAGTTTTATATTTCCTGTAATCTTTTCTATTTGGTCTTCCATCTACAAATGATATCATCGCGGATACCGGTTCCACGCCATGTGTATGCGAGTTATCGAAAGCTTCGATGCGAAGAGGCGTACTGATATTCATCGCTTCTCCAAGCTCTTCACATGCACCAATTGTACGTTCTTCTTGGCGTTCAATTATTTGGAATTTAGCATTCAATGCAATGGATGCATTCTTGGCAGCGAGTTTGACAAGTTCTTTTTTCTTTCCACGTTGTGGGATCAACACATTCGTATCGAGTAATTGATCTGCTAATGTAACATCAACAGTTTCCGGTAGAAGTACTTCTTTCGGCAATAAATGTTGGGCTTCTCCATAGAAACGGCCGAGATATGTTAGTAATTCATCTTGCGGATCTTGATAGGCCGGAAAAATAGAGACATCCCGTTCTATCATCTTACCTTGTCTGACGAAGAATACTTGCACACACATCCAGCCTTTATCCACTGCATAGCCAAAAATATCACGATCTGTAAAATCATTCGCATTCATATTCTGCTTTTCCATAACGGTTTCAATGTTAGTAATTTGATCGCGATATTCTTTCGCACGTTCAAATTCTAATTCTTCCGCTGCTGTATTCATTTTTTGCTGAAGTTCCTTTTTGACTTCTTTATAGCCGCCATTTAGGAATCGTGTAATGTCTGCAATCATTTCAGTATAAGCATCGGCAGGTACCTCTTTAATACAAGGTGCAAGACATTGACCGATATGATAATACAAACACGCGCGTGTAGGAATACTTTGACATTTGCGGTATGGATATAAGCGATCCAGTAATTTTTTTGTTTCATGCGCGGCCGTAGCATTTGGATAAGGTCCAAAATACTTGCCTGACTTCTTATTGACTTTACGCGTGATAATTAACTTCGGATGACGTTCGTTAGTGATTTTCAAGTAAGGATATGTTTTGTCATCTTTTAGCATGATGTTGTACTTTGGATCGTACTTCTTTATCATGTTCAATTCCAAAATTAATGCCTCAATTTCAGAATTGGTAACTATATATTCAAAATCCTCTATTTCTCCGACCAATCGCTGTGTCTTGCCATCATGGGAACCCGTGAAATAGCTACGCACACGGTTTTTTAACACTTTTGCTTTCCCTACATAAATGACAGTACCTTGACGATCCTTCATCAAATAACAACCCGGCAATTCGGGGAGGATCGAAAGTTTATGTTCAATGATTTCATTCATTATTTTCACCTACTAAAAGACCGGGCTGCTCTGCGGCCCGGTCTCTTGTATTTATGCGTGTTTTTCGATTAGTTGTGCAAGTGCTTCTTTCGGTTGGAAGCCTACTACTTTCTCAGCTACTTCTCCGTCTTTAAACAGAAGAAGTGTTGGGATCGACATGATACCAAACTGGCTAGCAGTTTCTTGGTTATCATCCACGTTTACTTTTACAATGTTCGCTTTTCCTTCAAGTTCTCCTGAAAGTTCTTCAAGTACAGGAGCGATCATTTTACATGGTCCACACCAAGGTGCCCAAAAGTCTACTAGTACTACGCCTTCTTTTACATTTTCAGCAAAGTTCGAATCGGTTGCATTGATAATCGCCATTCTAATTTCCTCCTTAGTCTTTAACTATATTCGTATTATATCATGGAGGTATAGAAGGAGCTAAAAAAATGCCTGTATCACTTTATTAGCTTACTTTGATCTTTTTAATTTCTTCGATCATGATTGGAATGATTTCGAAGATGTCACCTACGATACCGTAGTCTGCAATTTTAAAGATGTTCGCTTCTGGATCTTTGTTAATTGCCACGATGACTTTCGAGTTGGACATACCTGCTACGTGCTGGATCGCCCCAGAAATTCCAGCTGCAATATACAAATCTGGTGTTACTACTTTACCCGTTTGACCAATTTGTAGTGAATAGTCGCAGTAATCTGCATCACACGCTCCACGCGAAGCACCGACTGCACCACCTAGAAGATTTGCTAATTCTTTTAAAGGCTCAAATCCTTCAGGTCCTTTGACGCCACGGCCGCCCGCTACGATTACTTTCGCTTCAGATAGATCCACGCCTTCAGTTGATTTACGTACTACGTCTTTGATAACAGAACGAAGATTCGTAATTTCGACAGTTTTCGCTGTTACGTCACCTGAGCGGCTTGCATCATGTGCTAATGGCTCGATGTTGTTCGGACGGATGGTGATAAATTGCAAACCTTCTTTGATTTCCACTTTTTCAAATGCTTTACCAGAATAGATCGGGCGGATGAACTCTGCGTCGTCGCCTTCTCCTTCGATTTTTGTAACATCTGAAATTAATCCCGTTCCAAGTTTACTTGCAATTTTCGGTGATAGATCTTTACCCATTGCTGTGTGTCCAAATACCACACCATCAGGAGATTCATCTTCGTAAACTGCTAGGAATGCCTGACCAAAACCGTCTGGTGTGTAGTGCTTCAAATGCGGGTGCTCAACCGCTACTACACGATCCGCTCCATAATGAATCATTTCTTCGCCAAGTGACTGAACTTGATCCCCTATAAGAACAGCGACAACTTCTCCGCCGTCTGAAATATTCTTAGCTGCTGCAATTGTTTCAAATGATACGTTGCGTAGTTCTCCATCACGTGCTTCACCTAAAACCAACATTTTCTTTGACATAATGTAGTCCCTCCTAATTACGGTTCTCTATATGAATTAAATTACTTTCGCTTCGTTACGCAATAATTTTATAAGTTCAGCTGCTTGATCTGCTGGCTCTCCTTCAAGTACACGCCCTGCTGCTTTCTCGGGTGGTAAGAAGACTTCCTTCGTTTCCGTCTTCGCTTCCACGTCATCTTCCTCTAGGTCCAAATCATCGAACTCTAGGTCTTCAAGTGGCTTTTTCTTCGCTTTCATAATACCAGGCAAAGATGGATAGCGTGGTTCGTTCAGTCCTTGTTGTGCTGTCACCAGAAGCGGTAGGGATGTTTCAATCGTTTCTGAATCCCCTTCTACGTCCCGCACAACCGTTGCGTTCGTTCCGTCGATCGTTAATTCTGTAATTGTCGTAACATAGTTAATGCCTAGTAATTCTGCAACACGGGGTCCCACTTGTCCTGAACCGCCATCGATTGCTACGTTACCTGCCAAAATTAGATCAGCATCTTTATCTTTTAGGTAATCTGCAATGACTCTTGCGGAAGTGTGTTCGTCTATCTCATCAATGTCGTCTTCAATATTGATGAGTACCGCTTTATCTGCACCCATTGCCAATGCTGTTCGCAATTGTTTCTCGGAATCTTCGTTACCGATTGATAATACAGTTACTTCCCCACCGTGTTCGTCACGTAGTTTAATAGCTTCTTCCACTGCGTACTCATCGTATGGATTGATGATGAATTCTGCGCCATCTTCAGCAATGGCACCGTTTGAGATTGAAATCTTTTCTTCCGTATCAAATGTTCTTTTTACTAATGCATAAATGTTCATTAATAGAACCTCCCTTTTTGATAATTACTTCCCAGTAAATGTAGGTTGACGCTTTTCAATAAATGCTTGAATACCTTCCTTAGCATCTTCGGATACGAACACTTCTCCAAATGACTTGGCTTCTTCTTCGACACCTTCATAGAAGGACTGATCTTTTGAGTAGGAAAGCATACGCAATGCATGTTTCACGGCAATCGGACTCTTTTGAGCAATTTTCTTTGCCATCTTTAATGTTTCAGCCGATAGTTCTTCATCTGCATATGCATGATTGGCAAGTCCCCATTGTACTGCATCTTCACCTGAGATTGGATCACTCGTCAACATGATTTCTGCTGCCTTCGCTACACCAACCAAACGCGGCAAACGTTGCGTACCTGCAAACCCAGGAATAAGACCTAATTGCAATTCAGGCAAGCCTAATTTCGCACTCTTCGTAACTAAACGAATGTGGCAAGCCATAGCAAGCTCTAAACCACCTCCAAGTGCCGCTCCATGAATGGAAGCGATTACAGTTTTAGGGAAGTTTTCTAAACGCTCGAAAACTTCTTGTCCTTTACTAGAAAGCTTCGAGAACGCTGCTCCTGTGTCCACCGTTGTGAATTCTTTGATGTCCGCACCCGCTGAGAAGAATCGACCTTCACCATATAGAACAACAACGCGAACTTCATCGTCATGCTCTAGGCTGGTTAACAACTGATCCACTTCCTCAATCAATTTTGAAGATAGTGCATTCGCTGGCGGATGGTCAATTTTCGCTAATGCGACATGACCGTCTTTCTCCAAGTTAATCAATGTCATCTACTATCTCTCCTCTAATACAATGCTTACTTTTGTTCATAGCCATGCAATAGCATATCGGTAACTTTAGGTGCTAAGTTGACCAAATTAAACTTCTGTTCGTTCATCACCCAAGAGGTAATCGTCTCGTCCATAGTGCCAAATAGCATCTGCCTCGCTAGTCTAAGGTCAAGCTCAGGAGACAACTCTCCTTTCTCTACCCCTTCTTCCAGCAAAATATCCAACAAAACCGTATATTCTTTCAACACATTATTGATTTGAAGTCGCAGATCTTTATTTGACTGTCTGAGTTCCAATTGTGTGACGATCGCTAAATGATGATCTTCTTCTAGTATTCTAAAATGGTTTTCTACAACCAATTGCAATTTTTCTGCGATCGGAAGATCTTTTTTTAATATTTCTTTAATATTTTCTACAAAAATCGCCAATTTGTCTCTGAATACGGATATTAGAATGTCTTCTTTATTTTTAAAGTACAAATAAATGGTTCCATCCGCGACTCCAGCTTCTTTAGCTATTTTCGAGACTTGTGCTTGGTGGTACCCATTCTCTGCAATAACAATCACTGCAGCATCTACAATTTGTCTATATTTAGGTTTTGTTCGCTTCATTAATGATTCACCACCAAAAAGAAAATATGAATGATGATTCATTCATATCTTCATGTTAATATTCTTTTGGGTTATAGTCAAGCATTTAATTACGAACTTTTTAATGAATTTTGAACTTCCGTTAATTTCTTTCGTTCTTCTTCCACTAATGTTCTGCGCAGTATTTTACCTACCGCCGTTTTAGGAAGATCTTCTCGGAAGTCATAATGCTTTGGAACTTTAAATGCAGCAAGTTGTTTTCTGCAATACGTATCTAATTCTTTTTCTGTTACGGAATATCCTTCTTTTAAGACAATATACGCTTTAACTGTTTCACCACGATATGGATCCGGTACACCTGCTACGATACATTCTTGAATAGCTGGGTGCTCATACAGGACTTCTTCGATCTCACGTGGATAGACATTGAACCCGCTTGCAATAATCATATCTTTTTTACGATCGACAACATAGAAGTAGCCGTCCTCATCCATATACCCTAGATCTCCTGTCAAAAACCATCCTTCACGGAATGATTCCTGTGTGTCATCAGGTCTATTCCAATAACCTTTCATTACTTGAGGTCCTTTTATCGCAATCTCCCCAATTTCTCCTACCGGCAACGGTTCTGATGAACTTGGGCCAAGTACACATCCATCTGTATCAGGCCATGGAACTCCAATAGAGCCACGCTTTTCCAATCCATCCCACACAAAGTTAGCCATAGCGACTGGAGATGTCTCAGTTAAGCCATATCCTTCTACAAGCTTTCCACCGGTTACCGCTTCAAACTTTTCTTTCACTTCAATTGGTAATGCAGCAGATCCACTAATACAAGCTTTAATAGAAGATAGATCATATTTTTCCAAATCAGGATGATTCAATAGCCCAATATAGATCGTTGGTGCTCCCGGGAATAATGTAGGTTTTTGTTTATCAATATCTTTCAATGCCGTCTTGAAATCAAATTTAGGTATCAAGACCATTTTATGACCTTTCATTACAGCAAAAATTAAAACTGTCGTCATACCATAAACATGGAAAAACGGTAGAATGCCCATAATCGTTTCTTCGCCATCAGCCGTTTTGTATAACCATGCACTGCACATTTCAGTATTGCTAATTAAATTGGAATGTGTCAGTTCTACACCTTTTGGCGGTCCTGTAGTTCCTCCGGTATACTGCAATAATGCAATATCACCATTTTCATAAGCTACATGAATTGGATCGGGTTTTGTCGTTTTCATTATTTCTGTATATACATGATGCATACCACGATGCTCCACTTTCACCATCAACTTATGTTCTTTTTTCTGAATGAATGGATAGACTAGATTTTTTGGGAATGGGAGATAATCTTTGATCCCCGTAATAATAATATTTTCAAGCGCAGTTCCGTCCATGGCTTTCGTGACACGGGGGAACAAAATATCAAGTGATATAATCACTTTTGCACCCGAATCAGAAAGTTGGTAGTGCAATTCGCGCTCTGTATATAATGGATTTGTCTGAACCACAATTGCACCTGCATAGAGAATTCCAAAGTACGCGATAGCGCTTTGCGGACAGTTCGGTAGCATAATGGCAACGCGATCACCTTTTACGATCCCTAACTTTTGTAAATAGGTCGCAAATTTTAAGGCGGACTCGTGAAATTCTTTAAACGTGATGTCTTTCCCCATAAAATGCATCGCTGTGTTGTTTGAATATTTTTTGCCCGACCTCGTTAGATAGTCTTGCAATGGAATATTTTCATAAGCTAAAGTAGTCGGGATTTCTTTTGGATATGCAGCAAGCCAAGGTTTCTTTGTCATCTTTACAACTCCTTTACACTAATATAGTAGTTTGAATATTCCTTGTTCATTAGTATATCGATAAACTAATTAGTTTACAAGATAAATATGAAAGCGCTTTATTTATCTGTATAAATGCCTCTTAGTCTATGTGAGTGTAATGACTATTATACATTTTTAAGAGTTTGAGAAGCTGGCCATGCGAAGCGGGGAGGCAATTTGTGCTTCAATCCCCTCGTAAACACTAAACAATCCTCCGTTTAGTTTTGATCTTTTACGTTTTAAATGTAAAAAACACACCAAGACCGAGGTCAAGGTGTGTTGGTGACAAGCCAGTATACTCCGACAAGGACGAAGAGTACACAGACTACTAATAATATCTTAATTAATCTTTCCATAATATGCGGTCTCCTATGAAATACTGGCGCCGATGACGAATGACAGACCTACCGAAATGCAGAGTGAGATGAAGCCGACGGAGCGGTTGTCCGCTTGAATCTCCTCGTCCACTTTAAACTTCGGTGTCAGGAATTCGAACAGCAAGTAGGCAAAGACAAGAAGCACGAAACCGAATAAGCCCCAGCCCATCATCTGCGGCAAACTGTTGTGCTGCTCGATTGAATAGCGGAAAATATTTGCGACACCAAATATCTTTCCGCCTGTCGCCATCGCCACTGACAAGTTTCCTTTACGAATCTCTTCCCAGTTTTTATATTTTGTTACAATTTCAAATAGCACCATCGACACGATCAAGCACAGTGTAACGACACTGAAATACCCGGCCGTCTCAACCAATGGATGACTCCAAAATCCCGTATGATTCATAACGCTACACCTTCTTTATGTTCTCTTGCTTGTCATACGATCCAAGCAGCTGAAAGGTTTCATTTATTTTAATTCTACTACAGTAACGCCACTTCCGCCTTCGCTTGCTTCACCAAAGCGATAGGATTTCACGCGTGAATGTTTTTTCAAGTATTGTTGAACACCTTGTCGAAGTGCCCCCGTTCCTTTACCGTGAATAATGTTCACTTGATGGTAGTTGGACAATAACGCGTCATCAATATACTTCTCAGTGCGTACTAGAGCATCTTCATATCGTTCACCACGTAAATCGAGCTCCATTTTCACATGCTCAGAACGACCTTTTACTGCTGAGACTGTGACATGTTTCTTTTCTTTCTCAGGCTTCGTATATTGCAGTCCAGACTCCTGTAATTTCATCTTCAAAATACCAATTTGAACGATCCATTCTTTATCTGAAACCTTCTCAACAAGAGTTCCCTTTTGTCCGTATGCGAGTACTTTTACTTCGTCCCCTATTTGTAATGGACGAGGTCCCGCTTGTGCTTTAATGGTTTTCTTTTTCTTTTCTTCAGGTGCCGCGCCTTCCAAACGCTTTCGGGCTTCTATTAGCTCATGCTCTTTGACACTAGCTCCGGCATTCATTCGTAAAGCACGTAAGTCTGAAATAACCGCTTCGGATTCTGTCTTTGCCTGATCCACGATTTTTTTTGCTTTCTCTTTGGCTGCTTCTGTTAAACGGTCTTTTTGCTCTTCGAATTCTTGGAGTTTATCGTGTAATTCTTTTTTCAGCTTCTCTGTTTCCAAAAGTACGTCATGTGTTCGTTCAGCATCTTTTTCGGATTGTACACGGCTCGTTTCAAGAGAAGCGATCATAGAATCTACTTCTCCACGATTTTCTCCGGTGAAACTCTTTGCACGATCTATTACATGACTTTGTAAACCTAATCGTTTAGAAATTTCAAACGCATTACTTCGTCCCGGTACACCGATTAGTAAACGATAGGTAGGACTCAACGTATCAATGTCGAATTCAACACTCGCATTGGTCACACCCGCCCGGTTAAAGCTATACGCTTTTAATTCTGGATAATGAGTCGTTGCCATTACACGTGCGCCAGTACCATGCACTTCATCCAGAATGGATATGGCAAGAGCAGCACCTTCTTGAGGATCCGTCCCTGAGCCTAATTCATCGAATAATAATAGAGAGCGATCATCGAACTTCTTCAATATATTCACGATGTTGACCATATGGGAAGAAAATGTACTCAAGCTCTGTTCAATCGATTGCTCATCCCCGATATCTGCATAAATCGAATCAAAGACAGCAATTTCAGAACCGTCAAGTACTGGAATAGGCAGACCTGATTGTGCCATCAACGTGCAAAGTCCCACTGTTTTTAGCGTAACGGTCTTCCCACCTGTATTTGGACCAGTGATCACAATCGTCGTAACGTCTGTACCAAATTCAATCGTATTCGCTACCGCTTCATTAATAGGTAGGAGTGGGTGACGCGCTTTAGAGAGACGCATATAGCCATCCGCGTTAACGGCTGGTTTCGTACATTTATTGGCAGTACCGTATTTCGCTTTCGCTAAAATGACATCAACTTCTGCCAATAGCTGTACTAATGTGAATAACTCATGAGCAATTTCTTGAACACTTGCAGACAAGGCAAGCAAAATCTTTTCGACTTCTTCCTGCTCTTTAACTTTCAGTTCACGAATCTCGTTATTTGCCTGAACGACTGCATCCGGTTCGATGAATAATGTTTGGCCAGATGAAGACATATCGTGAATAACACCGCCATAGTGAGAACGATATTCCGCTTTAACGGGAATACAATAACGATCATTACGCATCGTTACGATTGCGTCAGAAAGCATTTTCGATGCGTTCTTCCCTTTAGTATAACTTTCAAGACGTTCACGCACACGGCTTTCTTGGATACGTAAGCTCTGACGAATCGAACGTAACGCGGATGATGCACTGTCCATCACTCGACCATTATCATCGATTGCTGCATTAATTTCATGTTCGATTGCTGTCAAGACCGGCATCGCTTCTTTACGGGCGATTAAATGAGGAATAGAAATCTCGCCTTCAGTTGCAACAGCTTCTAAAAACTGACGAAGAATTCTGCTGGCACGGATAGTATCTGCAATTTCCACCAGTTCCATTGCGCTTAACATTCCACCAATTTGCGCTCGTTTCGCATGGGATCGTATATCATGGATTCCACCCATCGGGACATTCCCACGGATTCGTAGAAGCGCCAAACCTTCATCTGTTTCCTCAAGTAACCGATTGACATCTTCCAGACTTTTTGAAGGTACTAATTGCTCTATATGTGCACGGCCCACAATGGACGTACATTGTGCCGCTACTTGTTGAATGATTTTATCAAATTCAAGTGTTTTTAAGACACGCTTTTCCAATGTCTTACACTCCCTTTCATTTACGAATCACTTTCTCAATAAATGTTTCAAGTGGCCATGTGTTGATTACCTGCTCAGCAGGAAGCCAAGCTTTTTGTGCATATTCCACGCCAATCGGCATAATATCAAGTTGTTCTGTCGCGTGCGCATCTGTATTGATCGCAATATTGACACCAGCTTTCATAGCTTGGATTACATGTTCTGTGCGCAAATCCAAACGATATGGACTTGCGTTCACTTCAAGTATTTTGCCGTATTCGCTCGCCCATTTGATGAGTTGCTCGATGTCTGGATTATATCCTTCACGTTGACCAATAATACGGCCTGTCGGGTGGGCAATCATGTGCACGTGTGGATTTTTACATGCAGCATGTAGGCGCTCCATAATCTGCTCCTGTGGTTGATTGAAACTAGAGTGAATGGATGCAATGACAAAGTCAAGTTGCTCTAGAATCTCATCTTCAAAATCTAATTTTCCATCCGGTAGAATATCCATCTCGGTTCCACAGAATACTTCAATGTCATCATACTTCGCGTTCACTTCACGTATTTCTTCAATTTGCTGTAATAGACGCTCAGGTGTTAAACCATTTGCCACTTTTAAATACTGCGAATGATCGGTGATGACCAGATGTGAATAGCCTTTTGCACGACAAGCTTCCACCATCTCTTCTATTGAATGCCCGCCATCTGACCAAGTAGTATGCATATGAAGATCGGAACGAATCAGTTCAGGCGTGACAAGTTTAGAAATCTCACTTGCCCGATCGAGTTCCGTACCGTCCTTGCGGATACTTGGTGGAATAAATGGCAAATCAAAATGAGCAAAGAATTCTTTTTCACTAGAAAATGTCTGTACATGGCCTGATTCATCTTCTACACCGTATTCACTAATTTTCTGTTTACGGTTTTTAGCCAACTGGCGCATCCGTATATTATGCGCGGCAGAGCCAGTAAAGTGATGAAGTGCTGTCGCGAATTGGTCTTCAGTGACAAAACGAAAATCTGCATCGATTGGGTGTTCTGTATCAAGCGAAATCGATAGTTTAGCATCGCCTGCTGCGATCACTTTTTCTATTGGTAACGCCGCTAAGATTTTTTCACGAACAATTTGCGGTTTGTTCGTTACGAGAATCCAGTCCACATCCGAACTTTCTTCTTCGCGCCTACGATAACTGCCCGCTACTTGAAACTTCTGAATTTCATCAATCAACTGTAGTTCAGCCTGAACGATATCCACGATTTTCGCCACTTGCCAAATCGGTGTCTTGCCCGAACGATTTGCGAGTATTTCCATTTCACGCAATAAGTTTTCTTCTGTCTTTTTACCGAATCCCGGAATTTTGCTTACCTCTTGTCTTTCACAAGCTGCTTGAAGTGATTCAATCGAATCGATGTTCAACGCTTCCCGTAATTTGGCTATTTTCTTTCCGCCTAATCCAGGTATATTCAAGAGAGGAATCAAACCTTTTGGAACCTTCTCTTCAAGCTCCATCAAGACATCTGAAGTTCCTTTTTCCATTAAATCCGTAATGACCGCACCGGTTCCTTTACCAATTCCCTTCAACGACAAGATATCATCCATCTCAGCGAGACTTCTTGTGTCCAATTCCAGAATCGAAGCGGCTTTCCTGAACGCAGCTACCTTAAAATGGTTTTCTCCTAGTAACTCCATATATAATGCAATTTTTTCAAATGTACGAATGATCGTCTTTTTATTCAAGTTAGTGTCCTCCCCACTCTTTTAAAAAAGCTTCCACGCGTTCGGGAAGCTTTTGGTTCATATGTACAGTACATTATTTACAAGCGTTAGCCTAGATAAACGAACCACCAATTTCTTATTGCCGAGGAAATAATTGGTGTATGTTCGAATATTGCTTTTGCCAGCAATGAATGACTTAATGAGTTTTGAATGACTTCAGCAGGAAGCATCGCAAGTAAAGATAATAAGAAAAAGATGATGACGTAGAATTCAATAAAGCCCAGTCCAGCCCCAATTAGACGTGCGCCGAAACCAAGAATCGGAATATGCTTGATAAAATCCAACATAGAACCAACGAATTGCAAAATCAGCTTCATTCCGATAAAAATTAAAATAAATGCGATCAAACGATAAAACGTCATATCCATATCCAAGTTTTCGAACGTCCAGCTAAGTGTATCAACTGCAGTTGCCCCCGGATATGGTATCCATAATATTAATTTTTCTGCAAATGGCTTGTAGAACTTATACGCCACGATTACCGATACAATCAATCCTAACATATGGATGAGCTGTACGATGAATCCGCGTCTAAAACCCGCAATCAAGCCGCCTACAAGCAGTAAAATAATGAGTAAATCTATCATGTTTCGCTCCTCAACCCTTCAGTTTTTTCACTTCATCTTCTAATTCTTTTACTCTCTCTTGTAATTTTAGAAATTCATGCACATTATTTACCGCCGTCAGAACAGCAATCCTTTTGCTGTCGAGATGTCGATTATGCTTACTAATTTCGCGCATTTTTTCATCAACGAGCGAGGCCACATAACGCACATGTGAAGATGGTTCCGTACCAACAACTGTATATGTTTGTCCGTAGATTTCAACTGTCACTCTTGCCCTTTTAGTGTCCGCCATTTTTATGCCCTCCCCTAAAAACCCTCTCATAATCATACCATGAAAATCAAGTACTTGTGAATCAATTATACCTCTTATTGACACGAGGTTCGAATTTCAGACATTTTCTTCATTAGAAACTCTTGTTTCAGGTATACTGAGAAATAGATCATTTCAAGGAGTGGGTAAATAAATGAGTAATCAGGTCATTGTCCTGTCTGAAAAAGAAATGCCGGAAGTACTTCGCTTCTATGAAACAAATAAAGTCACTCGTAATGCACCAGGTGTCATTTTCGCAGCTAAGATTGCGGATACGTCTATTACTGCTTACCGGTCTGGTAAAGTGTTGTTTCAAGGTGCAGGTGCAGACAGAGAGGCTGCACGTTGGGGAACTCTAGGAACTGTAACGAAAGTGACACCATCTGGAGCAAAAGGTGACACATTACCTGCAAATTTCGCATCGCTATCCGTTCTTGGCTCGGATGAGACGGGGACTGGGGATTTCTTCGGTCCTATCACAGTGGCCGCCTGTTTTGTCAGTAGTGACCAGATTGAATTGGTAAAGGAACTAGGAGTAAAGGATTCCAAACAACTTACAGATGCGTATATGCAGCAAATCGCAGATGATCTGAAACGAGTTGTAACATACTCTGTGCTGACGCTTGATAACATGAAATATAATGAGATTCAGAGCAGAGGATGGTCGCAAGGTAAGATCAAGGCTATTCTTCATAATCAAGCGCTTCAGGAAGTACTGGATAAAATGAGTCCTGTCTTACCGGAACACATTCTCATTGACCAGTTTGCGGATCGACGTGTCTATTATAATTATCTAAAGGATGAATCTAGTATTATCCGAGACAAAGTGCTGTTTTCGACAAAAGCAGAAAATCTCCACGTATCGGTAGCCACTGCTTCTATTCTGGCACGGGTTGCATTCCTTGAAGCAATGGATCAATTAAGCAGTCAAGCTGGTGTGACATTACCAAAAGGTGCTGGACCTAAAGTGGATCAAATAGCTTGTCAAATCATCCGTAAAAAAGGAGAGCCATTTCTACACACCATCACAAAAGTACATTTCGCCAATACACAAAAAGCATTGAAACTCGCTTATAAAAAATAATAGGACTGCAATTAAATAAAGCAGGCTACCTGTCAGAAAACTGATAGATAGCCTGCTTATTTATTATGATCGGAGTTGTGCGTTCGCTTGTACAGTTAACGCGTCCAATACTTTACTATGCGCCTGTACTACGTCTTCATCCGTTAACGTACGCTCAGGATCGAAGTATGTCAGAGAGAACGCAACGGATTTTGTTCCTTCTTCTACGTTCTTCCCTTCGTACAAATCAAACAACTGAATTTTTTTCAGTAATTTGCCGCCTGCTTGCTGGATAATTTTCTCCAAGTTTGCTGCAGATGTGTCTCGGTCCACTACTAAGGCAATATCACGAGAGATGGAAGGGTAGCGCGGAACAGCTTCATACAAAAGCTCTTCCGTTGCAGTTTGCATAATAGCCTGCAAGTTCATTTCCATGACATATGTGTCCTGTAAGTCACGCTGTTTTTGAATGGTTGGGTGTACTTGACCGATGATACCCACTGACTGATCGTCCAACCATACTGTCGCTGTACGACCTGGGTGCATTTGATCTACTGTCGCTTTTGTGAATTGTAGTCGTTCTAGCAAACCTAACTGCTCAAACAATCCCTCCACAATTCCCTTCATGACGAAGAAGTCGACTTTTTTCGTTTCACCTTGCCATGCATGATGAACCCATTTGCCAGTCAATACGGCTGCAACGTGTTCGACTTCTTTCGGCAAACCATCTTCTTCTAAACCAAGGAAAACAGATCCTGTTTCATAAAGTGCAATCGATTCATTTCGACGAGCCACGTTATACGTTGTCGCATCGAGAAGGTGTGGAATGATGCTTTGACGTAGAACGCTGCGCTCTTCACTCATCGGCATAAGCAATTTCGTTACAGGAGCTGTCTCTAGCGCGAAAGCTTGCGCATCTTTCGGTGAAGCCAATGAATACGTCAAAGCTTGCGATAGACCTGCCGCTTCAAGGTATCTGCGGACAATACGACGCTTCGCCTGATAAGGAGTCAAACCGCCTGGTGTACTTTCTACGATGGGTAATGTTTTTGGAATTTCGTCGTAACCATAGAGACGCGCGATTTCTTCAATCATGTCTTCTTTGATTTTCAAATCTTGACGTCGTGTCGGAATATCCATTACGAGTTGCCCATTGATTAATTCTGTCGGGATTTGTAAACGATCCATAATCGTTTTCATTTCATCCATAGCTATCTTCATACCTAGACGATTATTTACATAGTCCGGTGAAAGAATAATTTTCTCGGATGTTTTGTCGAGTTCGTCGAACGTAACAGATCCTTCAAGAACTTCTCCACCTGCAAGGTCAGCCATCAATTGTGCCGCTCGCTCTGCTGCTTCTGCTACACGATTCGGATCCACACCTTTTTCAAAGCGTGTGCTTGCATCACTGCGTAAGCCGACTTCTTTAGAAGTTTGACGAACAGAACTTGGTGCAAAATACGCGGACTCGATGACAACTGTTGTCGTACCTTCATACACTTCTGAATTAGCGCCGCCCATTACACCCGCAAGTGCAACTGGCTCTTTGCCATTCGTTATGACTAGTTGCTGATCATTCAATGTGCGCTCTACTTGGTCAAGTGTTACGATTTTTTCGCCTTCATGAGCATGACGCACGACAATCTCTTTTGTTTCAAGACGATCATAGTCAAATGCGTGAAGAGGCTGACCATATTCCATCAATACGTAGTTCGTGATATCCACTACGTTATTATGCGGTCGGATACCCGCAGACATCAACGTGTTTTGCAACCACTGAGGTGATTCTGCAACTTTGACGTTCTTCACTACTTTTGCCACATACATGGGATTGTCTTCTGCTGCTTCTACAGAAATTTTCAAAACGTCTTGAGCTTTCTCAGCAGATTCTGAATACGTAATTTCTGGCAATTTAATATCTTTCGATAAAATCGCCCCTACTTCGTACGCAACGCCGAGCATACTTAATGCATCAGAACGATTTGGCGTTAAATCCAATTCCAAAATACGGTCGTACAATCCAAGATGCGTCAATGCGCTATCTCCAGCACGGACATCATTCGGTAACACATAGATTCCTTCTGCATACGCTTTAGGAACCAACTTTCCTTCTATACCGAGTTCTTGTAGTGAACAGATCATACCGTTAGACTCTTCACCACGAAGTTTCGCTTTCTTGATTTTCATTCCACCAGGCAGGACAGCTCCTGGTCGTGCGACAATAACATTTTGTCCTTCTGCGATATTTGAAGCTCCACAAATAATTTGTGAAATCTCTCCACCTACATCGACTTGACAAATATGTAATTTATCCGCCTCAGGATGCTTTACACAACTACTCACGTGTCCAATGACAATATGATCCATACCGAAAGAGCGATCGATGATGCCGTCTACTTCTATTCCAGAACGAGTGATTTTTTCTGCCAGTTCTTCTATGGACAGTTCGTTCCAATCTACGTAATTACTTAACCAATTTGTTGATACTAACATCCATATTCCTCCTTATGCCTCTGACCGGTAAAATTGTGATATAAACCGAATGTCATTTGTATAGAATTGACGAATATCTTCCACTCCGTATTTTAACATCGCAATTCTTTCCGCTCCCATACCGAATGCAAATCCTGTAACTTCTTCTGGATTATAGCCGGCCATTTCTAAAACGTTTGGATGAACCATACCCGCTCCTAAAATTTCGATCCAGCCTGTTTTCTTACAAACGTTACAACCTGTTCCGCCACACTTAAAACAAGAAATATCCATTTCAACTGAAGGCTCAGTGAATGGGAAGAAGCTTGGACGCAAACGGATTTCACGCTCAGCACCGAATAATTTCTTTGCCAATAAATCCAGTGTGCCTTTCAAGTCACTCATGCGGATGTTTTCGCCCACAACAAGTCCTTCAATCTGTGTGAATTGATGAGAGTGCGTCGCATCATCTGAATCTCGGCGGCATACTTTACCCGGACAAATGATTTTGATTTCAGCCCCATCTTTCGCTTCCATCGTACGCGCTTGGACAGGAGAAGTGTGTGTGCGCAATAAAATGTCTTCTGTAATATAGAAGGAATCTTGCATATCACGTGCCGGATGACCTTTTGGCAAGTTCAACGCTTCAAAGTTGTAATAATCCTTTTCTACTTCGGGACCTTCTGCGATCTCGTAGCCCATACTAATGAAAAAGTCTTCAATTTCCTCTACTACTCGTGTTATCGGATGATGATTGCCAAGTTCTATTGGACGGCCTGGCAATGTCACATCAATCGATTCATTTTCCAATTGTTCTTGGATCGCTTGCTGTTCAAGTGTTTCTTTTCGTTCTTCAAGAATTCCCGTTACACTTTCACGGATTTCGTTGACGAGCGCCCCCATCTTGGGACGTTCTTCAGCAGGTAGTTTACCCATTCCTTTTAACAGATCGGTAATCGGACCTTTTTTTCCGAGGTACGCTACGCGCACATCGTTCAATTCTTTGACAGTAGTAGATTCTTTAATTTTCAGCATTACCTGTTCTTTCAGTTCATGCAACTGTTCTTTCATGTGTACTTGCTCCTCTCTCTATTTCCGTGGGGGGAATTACGAAACTTTCCGGAAAACAAAAAACTCGCCCCTATAAAAGGGACGAGGTCGATTTCGCGGTACCACCCTGATTAGTTTGCATCAAAAAACAACGATGCAAAATCACTTGAATTGGAATAACGGTCCTATGCCGGCACGCCTTTACATGTTTGGTCCAAGCGCGCAGCTCGCGGGGTGAACTTCAATGGAGCATCGTTTTCCACACTTTCAGTCAAGGTGTGGAATCCCTGGTAAACGTGTCTCACCATTTACTTTTCCCGGTCATTGCTATTTTCTTTGATTCGCCTTCTAGTATACCGTAAATCGATTACGCCTTCAATAGAGATGTCAGTGCTGACGAAGTGTATACAACAAAATACCTGTAGCAACTGCCACATTCAGTGATTCCGCCTGACCGTACAACGGAATTTTCACTACCTGGTCGGCCTGGGATAGTAATTCGCTATCGACACCGCTGCCTTCATTTCCTACAAGTAGGGCAAATGAAGTGTGTGCTTGCAATTCATTGAGGGTAACAGCTTGCTGCAAACCGGTGCCAATGATCGGTACTTGTTGGTTTTTTAAACGATCTATCCAAACGGACAACTCTTCACGTACTACAGGAATATGGAAATGAGAACCTTGCGCGGAGCGAACCGTTTTCGGATTGAATGGATCTGCACATCCTTTACCTAAGATTACCGCATCCAGACCTGCTGCGTCTGCAGTACGAATCATCGTACCCATATTTCCTGGATCCTGTACAGCATCAATTAACAACACTCGCTTCCACTGATACTGATCTGTTTCTGCGTAGTGGGGTTGTCGACAATAGGCAAAAACACCTTGTGTCTGCTCTGTTTCGGAAATTTCCTTAGCGACTGCAGCTGTCAATTCAATAATTGGCGCTGTCCAATGTGCCGGAATTTCAATATCTTCGCGTACAAGTAATTGAATAACCAAATCGGGCTGTTTAATGGCTTCTTCGACAAGATGAAAACCTTCCACAAGGAACTCTTTTGTTTGATCGCGTTCCTTTCTAGTCGTAACTAATTTCTTCCAATGTTTCACTAATGAGTTTTGAGTTGATTCAATTCGTTTATTCAAGAGGCTGAACATCCTTTTTTTCTTTTTAGTGTATCAAATCGACGTATATTTAGCGACTTTTGTGGAAAAGATGAGAATAAAGGAGGCTGAAGAACATGAATTTCCAAATACGCGATGCGATCTCAGCAAACATGACAAACAATAGCTCCACTGACGTACGAGGTGTTATCGATGATGCCATTCAACGAGGCGAAGAACACCTATTACCTGGATTGGGTGTGTTTTTCGAGCAACTATGGAAACGGGCAGACGAAACAGAAAAAGTAGAAATCACTAACGAACTATCACAAGCATTCGCCCAAGCACAATAAAAGACCAGTAAAGAAAAGATAAACCCTTCACATTGATTAAAGTGTGAAGGGTTTATCTTTTGAACTATATTTTCTTATCATCGCATTTTTCAGAAAAAACGCTAGTGGACCGAAGTGTAAGGCGGCGACTCGGGGAGGATCAGCCCGATAGGTTAGACAACTAAAGGGAGCAAGAGCCGTAACGAAGGACGGCTTTTGCGAGTAAAAGCGAAGCGTTAGGAGCACTTCTTTGAACTTGCGACCTAGTTGGCTAACCGCGGGCCCTCCCGAACGCGTCCGCCTGGAATGCAGGGAAACGGTGCACCCGCGTGTCTTTTACTTCTTCGTATAGCGCTCTTTCAACTGATCACGCAAAGCCGCCTTCAAAAACTTCCCAACAGACGTCTTAGGAATCTCCTTGACAAACAAAATCTCATCCGGAATCCACCAACTCGCAAACTGCCCCTTTAGCGAATCTTTCAACTCTTGCACTTTCGCGTCACTCTCCGCCACATTCTCATTCAACACTACACAAGCCACCGGGCGCTCCATCCACTTCTCGTGCGGAACCGCAATTACCGCTGCCTCGTACACGTCGCCATGTGACATCAAAGCATTTTCCAAATCTACAGAAGAAATCCATTCGCCGCCACTCTTGATCAGGTCCTTCGTACGATCCATCAACTTCAAATAGCCATCCTCTGTCATAACCGCTATATCTCCTGTATAAAGCCAACCATCTTTAAACGCTTCTTCTGTACGCTCATCTTTATAATATTCACTTGCAATCCATGGGCCTCTGACAGTCAACTCACCCATCGTCAGACCGTCCCACGGTACTTCCCCTTCTTCATTGACTACACGAATATCAAGTCCCGGCATGACCAAGCCTTGTAACGCACGCATATCGATTCTCTCATCTACTGTCAAATTATCCATGGAAGAAGTTAATACAGATAAACTGACAAGTGGGGAAGTTTCCGTCATGCCATAGCCGACAATGAATGGAACTTTGTATTTCTCTTCATAAGTACGAATTAAGCCTTTTGGTGAAGCAGAGCCACCACACACAATAGCACGCAGTGAAGAGATATCACGTGGATTTTGTTCCAATTCTTTCAGTACAGCGAGCCAAATCGTCGGTACGCCTGCAGTAAGGGTTACTTTTTCACTTTCAATTAGATCAAGGAGTACCGTCGGATTAAATCCTGGTCCCGGCAAGACTTGTGTCGTGCCGTAGAAAACACTTGCGAACGGAATTCCCCATGCGTTGACGTGAAACATCGGTACAACGGACATGGCAATATCTCGTTCACACACTCCCATTGCATCCGATAATCCAAGTGCGTAACATTGTAGAACTAATCCCCGGTGCGTATAAATAACTCCTTTTGGTAGTCCTGTCGTGGCTGATGTGTAGCAAAGACCAGCTGGTGTATTTTCATCCAAATCTTGTGGATAGTCGTACTCATCTGAGGCACTTTCTAACAGTGCTTCATAGGAATGCACATTTTCTAGTGTAGTCTCAGGGATTTCTTTACTGTCCCCCATGACCACAAAATGTTTTACCGTTTTCAACATGGGTGCCATTTTTTCAAGATGAGGGAAAAATTCTGCGTCTACTAACAAGATTTCATCTTCTGCGTGATTGATAATATATATAATATGTTCAGGTGATAGTCGGATGTTGATCATATGCAGGATTGCACCCGTACAAGGCACCGCAAAATACGCTTCTAGATGACGGTGATGATTCCAAGCGAACGTCCCAACTTTCGTTCCATGCTCCATTCCTAACTGTGTCAGTGCATTCGATAGTTTACGTGTTCTCTTTGCCCATTCACGATACGTAAAACGCTGTATACGCTGTTCTCCTGTTCGTGAAATAACCATCTTGTTTGGAAAAAACCGCTCTGCGCGTGTAATAAATGTAGATAGAATCAGTGGTGTTTGCATCATATCCATCCGCTCCTCTTTCGTTTAGAAGTGAAATTATCAATCCGTCGTGCATATTCCAAAGCATGTCCTATTCATTTCAATGAAATCTATGCGCAGATGGAATGATTCTCAGAATGTACTCTATGCGCAAATAAACCACTCTATGAATACGTACTATCTTTACTTTCTGAATATAGTATACACATTATCAAACTATTCTGTCTACACGATTCAGCAGTATATCGCTTATCCTATTTTTTGACGAGTCCAAAAGAAGGCATCTACACCCAAAACGGTTAGTGTGCCAAAGACGATCGACCAAATAGCAAGGCTTAACAGCAACCAAAAAGCTGTTTGTGATTTAGATGAACCGAGGGCAAGTGCTAGGAATGCTGCCAGATGGGAGCCGATCAGTACTGGCCCGAGCAATGCTAGACCTGGAACACCAAAGCGTTTCCAAATTTTCTCCGCACGCTCTGTACGCTTTGACGGAGTTTTTACATCGGTTTTCTTTTTGCTTTCCCACCAGTTTTTCAATTTCTGAAAAACTATAATTTCAAGTACTATAGTGAAAGCGTTTCCTGCAAAACCAACCACTATAGCAGTTGGCGAAGACATCCCCCGTAGAATTCCCAAAGGAACCGCCACCAACACTTCAAATCCCGGAGCTGCACCCGCAAGAAATACAAGTAAATACGTAATCAACTATTTTCCTCCCCTATTCGGATTCCATTCAGTATATCAAATGTAAGATGGCACAACATAAAAAAACTGCTTTCCGAATTACCAGGAAAGCAGCTAATCGATTTATTATAGTAAAGATGCGAGGATCGCTTTTTGTGCATGCAGACGGTTTCCTGCTTGCTGGAATACATACGAGTTATTCCCGTCGATTACGGAAGTCGACACTTCTTCTTCACGGTGTGCTGGTAGACAATGCAAGAACACATAATCTTTTTTCGCATGGCCAACCAATTGATCATTGATCTGGAAGTCTTTGAAGTCTACTAGACGCTTCGCCGCTTCCTCTTCCTGCCCCATACTAGTCCAAACATCCGTATAAATTGCATCTGCATCAGTGGAAGACTCAATCGGATCGTACGTCGACGTCACGCTTCCACCATTCGACTCAGCAATTTTCTTCGCCTTTTCAAACAATCCTGCGTGGTATTCATATCCTTTAGGTGTCGCGACAGAAACATGCATGCCCATATGTGCACCGGCAATTACTAATGAATGCGCAACGTTGTTTCCGTCCCCAATATAGGAGAGTTTCAAGCCTTTCAAATCGCCTTTAACTTCTTTGATGGTTAGTAAATCCGCCATCGCCTGGCACGGGTGGAATAGATCAGTTAATCCGTTAATGATTGGGACTGAAGTATGTTCTGCCAATTCTTCCACCATTTTATGGGATTTCGCACGGATCATGACACCATCTAGAAACTCGGATAATACTTTTCCAGTATCTGAAACAGATTCTCCACGACCAATCTGTAAATCCCGTGCATTCATGAACAAACCATGTCCGCCCAATTGGATCATGCCTACTTCGAATGAAATACGCGTACGTGTAGAGTTCTTTTCAAAAATCATGCCTAGTGTCTTACCCGCCAAGATATCCGGTGTCTTACCAGCCAATGTATCTTGCTTCATGTCATATGCTAGTTGTATGAGATATGCAATTTCCTCACTAGAATAATCGAGCAGTGTTAAAAAGTCGCGTCCTTTTAAGCTATCCTTCTCTATGCCTGTAGTTGTTTGATTTGTCTTTACCATTTGTTGATCCCCTACCATCCATTTGAAGTATGTGTAAACTAGTATACAATTGTATATTTATGAAGTCAAATGAATCTTTATAACTTTTACTTTATTTCATTAAAAAACAGCGATGCTTTTTCGGCACCGCTGTGTGAGCGTATAAATTATTCAAATGTGATATTTTTCACTGTATTTGCGTCTAGGCGCTTAACTATTTCGACTAATAGTTTAACTGTATTCTCAAAATCTTGACGGTGAAGCATTGCCGCATGACTATGGATGTAGCGAGTCGGTATACAGATAGCCAATGTAGGAATTCCTGTTCCACTTACGTGGATTGACCCACCATCCGTTCCGCCACCGGACATCGTCGCGAATTGATACGGAATATTCAGCTCTTCTGCTGTATCGACTACGAAATTGCGTAATCCTCTATGAGATACCATCGAAGCATCATACAACAAGATCTGCGGACCCTCTCCCATTGTACCAACAGATTCCTTTGCTGTAATACCTGGTGTATCCCCAGCAATTCCTACATCTACTGCGAAACCGATATCCGGTTGAATTTTATTCGTCGCTGTTTTCGCTCCACGCAGACCTACTTCTTCTTGAATAGCACCTACACTATACAAACGATTCGGGTGCTTTTCACCTTTTAGCTGCTTCATCACTTCAATAGCGATGGCACAGCCGATACGATTATCCCATGCTTTTGCAAGCAAGTAATTTTCGTTTTTCATGACCGTGAATTCGAAGTACGGCACAATCATGTCGCCAGGAAGAACGCCCCATGAAAGAACTTCTTCTTTTGACTCTGCGCCTACGTCAATGAACATGTCTTTAATATCGACAGGTTTCTTGCGAGCTTCAGGCGGCAAAATATGTGGTGGCTTTGAGCCGATCACTCCTGTAATCGTTTCACCAGAACGTGTAACGATCGAAACACGTTGCGCCAACATGACTTGTGACCACCAGCCACCTACTGTCTGAAAGTAAATGAAGCCTTTGTCATCGATTCGTGTCAACATGAAGCCTACTTCATCCAAGTGCCCAGCGATCATAATCTTCGGTCCTTTTGCATCGCCTTCTTTGCTAGCGATCAGTGAACCTAATCCATCATGATCGATTTCATCTGCATATGGTTTGATGTGTTTCGTCATGACGTCTCGAGCTTCGCGTTCATTGCCCGGAATTCCTCGTGCATCTGTTAAGTCTTTTAACATCTCCAACGTCTCATCTAGTTTCATAAAAGATTCTGCCTCCTCATTCTACAATCCAATGTGATGACTCATGTATTACAGTAATTCTTTACGAATAGTTGCAGGTGATTTAGGTGATAACAACCCTGGTGCGATGTCATAGACTGTTTTCGCTCCAGTATCGCCTTTTTGCTGCAATTTATAAGCTGCTCTTGCATACGCGACTAAGACACTCGATGTAAATTCGGGATTGCTATCTAATTTAAGTGAGAATTCCATGACTTGATCTGTATGCTTCCCCGTGTTGCCGCTTCGAATGACGAAACCACCATGTGGCATCTTTGAATGATCAAGACGAAGTTCTTCTTCCGTAATAAAATGAACGGTCGTATCGTAGTCTGCGAAGTAGTCAGGCATGGTGACAATCGTTTCACGAACTCGATCTTCACTTGCACCTTCTTCAAGAACGACATAACATTCACGTGTATGTTTATCTTTAGTTGAAAGCTCAGGATGCTCACCGTTACGCACACGATTGATCGCGTCCTCAGCGGGCAATGTATACTGAACGCCTGCTTTCACACCGTCAACACGGCGCACTGCATCAGAGTGACCTTGGCTTAGTCCTTTCCCCCAGAATGTATAGGTTTCACCTTCAGGCAAAATGGATTCTCCCATTAAGCGGTTGATCGAAAATAAACCCGGATCCCAACCGACAGAAATAATGGCAGTAGTTCCAGCTTCTTTCGCTACTTCATCAACAGCTGCGAAGTACTCCGGAATCTTTGCATGCGTGTCAAAGCTATCTACTGTTGTAAAGTGTTTCGCAAGTGCCGGCCCTTGTTCAGGTAAGTCATTTTTAGATCCACCGCATAAAATCAATACATCAATATCTTCTTTAAAAGATTCAATTTCATCCAACTTATAGACAGGTACTTGCTCTGAAAGTAATTGTACGTCTTTCGGTTCTCTTCGCGTGAATACACCAACTAATGTCATATCTTTATTTTGACTGATAGCTGATTCTACTCCACGCCCTAAATTACCGTAACCAGCGATTCCTACTCGAATTTCTTTCGTCAAGATCACTCATCCCCTTTTTGTTTCTTGTTTACGTTTCTCATTTTACCGGTAAGGGTGATAGATTGCGAATAATTATCTTTGAGCAGTTCGGTTCAATTCGAAAAGTTTCATGGTAAAATAGATTGTAGTTGAATTATTTGTAAAGTAGGGATCTTTCATGCGCTTTTTTGTCTATCTAATAGTTTTCTTTTCGTTCTTTGATTTATTTTCACAGCTACCGGTCATTAGTCCGTTTGCTACAGGTCTTGGCGTTTCCGCTTTCATCGTCGGATTATCTGTTGGTATTTACTCGTTTGCAAATGTTTTCGGGAATATCATTTCAGGTATTTTGACAGATCGCAAAGGACCCTTTTACATTCTATTATTCGGTTTGTTCACGTCGGCTTTGTCGCTGTTCTCATACGGATTGATTTCCGGTTCTGGTTCATTAATTGGCATTCGATTTTTACACGGCTTGACAGAAGGTTTGATCATTCCTGCCGCCTTCACGTTTCTCGCTAATGGCTCCGAACGTTCTAAGCGTGGGAGGAATGCTGCGATCTCAGGTGCATTTGTCGGGCTTGCGGCCATTTTCGGACCTGCCTATAGCGGAATTGTTTCCGTTAAGACAAGCGTCGTGACCATTATGGCCATCAATGGTGTATTTATGATTCTGTTGACAATTGGCGCCGTTATATTTTTACGTTCCTTTACATACGTGAGAAAAGTGAAGACAGTGAAGCAAAAAGCAGTAAAGCCGTTAGCTTTTTTCCGCCACCCTGGTATCATACGGGCATTCCTTGGCGCGTTCTTCCTGATGTTCTCACAAGGTGTGTTGGCATTGGTGCTCCCTTTGAAAGTAGAGCACCTTCAGTTTGATGCGAAAATGACAGGAATGCTGTTGAGTGTGTTTGGTCTAGTTGCTGTGTTGGTTTTTGTTTTACCGATCAACCGTATTTTCGATATCGTCCGCCCGATGGTCACATTGGCAGCTGGCTTGCTATTAATGAGTAGCAGTATGTTGTTCTTGTCGCAAGTCGACGAACTATCGTTGATGATGTTGGCAATGGTTATCTATGGTACGGGGTTCGCATTCCTATTCCCTTCTATCAACTCGTTACTTATTGATTCCACGGAACCTGAAACAAGAGGGAAAGCGTACGGGTTCTTCTACGCATTCTTCTCCTTTGGCGTCGTAGTGGGGTCTAGTGCGATCGGTATATTAGATTTGCAATTCCATCATGCCTTTATGCTTGCAAGTGGCATTTTGTTGATCGCGGCCATTTTCACCTTAATCGGTCTGCGAAAAGATATCCGTCCTACAGAGTAATATCGATTTGTTTAATAAATTATATGTGAAAAGGTATGTCCATCGAGGTCACAAGACTTCAACGGACATACCTTTTTTGCGTGGTGTAATGGGAATAAAAAAGAAGATGTCACAAGAAGTCGTTGCTACACGACTTTCTGGATATCTCCTATATTACGCTTGCTGCGTAGAAAACGAATCGATAATCTCGAGGAAAACTTCCCCATAACGTTCAAGCTTCGTTTCGCCTATACCTTGTACAGCCAATAACTCTTCATTCGTGGCAGGCATTTTAGTTACCATATCCCGCAATGTTTTATCCGAGAAAATAACGAATGGCGGGACACCCGCTTCTTGTGCTAGTTTCAAGCGCATCGCCCGTAGTTCGTTGAATAACGGATCCTCTTTAGCGACGACAGTTGTCACCATCTCGCCTTTACGCCAGACTTTCACTTTTCCTAACAACACATCTTTTCCGTCTTCGCTGACGAAGATAGTCGGATACGGCCCACTTTCAACTTGTAAATAATTCTTCGAAATCAAAAATTCAATGAAATCTGCCACGTCTTTGGCATTGCGTCCTTTCATCAATCCGTATGTCGATAGCTCATCGAAGTTCAATTCTTTCAACTTTTTGTTTCTCGATCCTGTCAGTACTTGCGCAACCATTGTCTTACCAAAACGTTGCCCCATTCGTATAACACAGGAAAGTACTTTTTGTGTATCGACTGTTACATCAAACTGCTCACGCGTGTCAGTGCAGTTACCACAGCGACCGCAATCTTCGACATCCTCTTCGCCAAAATACTTGATAATGTGTTTTTGCAGACAGCCTTCCGTATGGCAGTAATCAACCATCACTTGCATCTTTTTGATTTCATTCGATACACGGGAAGGATCTGGAGATTGTTCGATGAGGAAGCGTTGCGTTAAGACGTCTTGCGAGGAGAATAACAAATAACAATCGCTGTCGAGCCCGTCACGCCCTGCTCTCCCAGCCTCCTGATAATAACTTTCCATATTCTTCGGCATTTGATAATGAATGACGTAGCGTATATTGGATTTATCGATCCCCATACCAAACGCGTTAGTTGCGACCATCACGCGTGCGTCTTCCATAATGAACCGATCTTGTTGATGTTGCCGTTCATAGTCCGGTAATCCTGCATGATATTTCGCAACTGGAATACCACTTTTCTCAAGCAGCGAATATACTTGCTCGACCGCTTTCCTAGTCGCAGCATAGATAATGCCAGCTTCATTTTTATTTTTCTGCGTGTACTCTTTGACGAATTGATCCCGATTTTGACCTTTCACTACCGAAAATAGTAGATTACTCCGCTCAAAACCGGTTACAACACGGCTAACAGGAGGTATATGTAATTGCTGGCATATATCATCCTGTACTTCAGGCGTAGCGGTTGCAGTCAATGCAAGAATAATCGGTCGGTTACTTAAATAATCAAAAACTCGGTGGATATTACGATAACTTGGACGGAAATCATGGCCCCATTGTGAAATACAATGTGCTTCATCGATCGCAATCAGCGGTATCGTCATTTTTTGCAATTGATTGAGAAAGGATTCGGAATCCAATCGTTCAGGTGCAACGTACAACAGCTTATACTTTCCTTCGAGTGCATTATCCATCGTGCCAAAGTATTCTTCCGAAGATAACGTACTATTAATATACGCCGCTGGAATGCCCAACTGATGCAATGCATCGACTTGGTCCTTCATCAAGGAGATCAGCGGTGAAATGACAAGAATCGTCCCTTCCATTGCCAATGCCGGTACTTGATAGCAGACAGACTTACCGCCACCTGTCGGCATTACGCAAAGTGAATCATCACCTTGTAATACTTGTTCAATCACTCGTTGCTGCCCTTCCCGAAATGCTGAATAACCAAAATACTTATCCAATATATCTAACGGATTTTGAATGATTGCCACCACCTTCCCTTAGTTACTAGTTTTTATGAGAACAATAACCGCTCTTCTTCTCGGCTATGTAATTCATTCACTACAATCAAGCCATTGAATTTCTGTATAATTTCAGTTGTTACGGTTGGATCTTCCTCACGTAACGCCTCGATGTCTGCAACAAGTATTCGCATCAAATCATGGTCGCGTGTAAGCTGAATAATGTCTCGCTCCAATTCAGGCCGCTCTTCCATTACTTGTTTATAAAAACCTTCTTCTTCGGCATCTGCATGACTGATGACACGGGTCTTCCAATAATCCAATAAATGATCACAGGCTTGCTGAACCATTTCAGTTTCATCTTGTTCTACATATTCGATTAAATCATCTGTTTTCATTATGGCACCAGAAAGTCCGCCTTCATGAATCGCTTTATGTGAATGAAGCTGTCTTAATGCAGGTCCTGACATGCTGACCACTCCTTCTAGTTTTCCTTAAGCATAACAGAATTTCTAAGTCAGTGATAGCTTCCTACAATGAAAAGAGCCTCACAGAAAAATTCTCTGTAAGACACTTTTCACACTTTCGCTATTCGAATGCGACTGACCATAAGCCATGCGAGTAGACACATATAAATCACAAAGTAAGGTGCAATCAAATACGGAACTACAAAATAACTCAATGTTAGCAAGACACCAGCTGCTGTTATAGGCATTCCATAATATGAACCATCGAACTCTTCTACGTTATAGCGAGCCAAACGAACGGCGCCAGCTAAAATATAAAAAATCACAGCGGACAAACCAATCCACATCGTATCCGTCAACGCCGTGTCATAGATCAGAATAGCAGGAGCTACACCAAATGAAACTAAATCGCTGAGCGAATCAAGTTCTTTACCAAATGCCGACTCTGCATGATAATGCCTAGCCACCATACCGTCAAACCGATCAAATAATGCAGCAAAGAAGATGAACATCAAACTCATATGTGCATGACCTTGAAGCACGAGTAATATCGCTATGATCCCTAAACTCAAATTAAAAAGTGTTATGATATTCGCCAATTGTGATTTTAGTTTAGTATAATCAAAATATCTGAATGAAAACAAGTTACGACCTCCTCGTATATTTCTTTAGTATAAGCTTTTAATGAAAGGAAGAAAAGATGAAAACACGTATTTTTAAATCATTCGTAGAATTAACAGGATCACCAGTCAGTTCAGCGCTACTTAAAACTTTGACGACTTCTCGAATTAGCAAGCCGTTAATTAAGCCTTTTGCATCGTTCTATCATATTCAAGTAGACGAAGCGGAATACCCAATAGACCAATATACTAGTCTTAACAGCTTTTTCACTCGTTCATTACAGGCGGGCAGTAGACCGATTGATAGCCACCCAAAGAATTTAATCTCACCAGTTGACGGTGTATTAAGCGATTCAGGCAGCATCGATACACAACAACAATTTATAGTAAAAGATAAAACATACAGTCTACATTCGCTGCTTGGCGATTCGGAAAAAGCCGCCCGCTATACGAATGGCTATTATTATCTATTCTATCTTTCTCCAAGACATTATCATCATTTCCATTATCCTATTTCTGGAACTCTTATGAATCGCTATGCATTAGGTTCTACTTCGTATCCCGTTAACGATGTGGGAATTCGCATGCGTAATGATGTATTTTCTTCCAACCATAGAGTCATTTCGGAACTCTCGACTGACTTCGGACATGTAGCAATCGTTAAAGTCGGAGCATTAAATGTAAATAGCGTTCGCATTGCAAATTCTGAAACTGCTTGTGTGAAAGGACAAGATTTTGGTCATTTTGCATTTGGATCCACTGTTATTTTATTCGTAGAACAGAATAACGCATTCAGTCCAGAAGAAATGCCTTTTACAGAAGTTCAAGTTGGTGATCGGATCGGAGTGTGGAAATCTTAAGTAGATGAGGTTTTTGTATGGAACCTCTTCAAGAATATAAAGTATTTACTATGCACTCCATATTTTTTCTCAATATCCATTATTCGAAGGCTAGTGAAATAGTATACTCTTTAACAATTAACCCATTTCTCCTATATTGTCATGCGCATAGTAAAACGGTCCGAATAAAAAGGCAAACCGATTATACGGTTTGCCTTTTGAAGTAATATAGAACTAATTATTCTTATTTTCTTACTATACTTCCAACTACATCTTGTTAAAGTTAAATCACTGTTGAAAAAGCAAGTGCTTAATTTCAATGAAAAACAAGTTTAATCCAAAAGTATAATAAAAATAATGTGACGATCGTGGTGAGTGGAATCACTTTGAATGAGATGTTGGTATAATCCCTCCATTTTATTTCAATGCCGTGCTTACGCAAGATACTAAACCAAATGAGTGAAGCTAATGTTCCAATCGGCAACAGTAATGCACCTATATCACTTCCGATAATATTAGCCAAGTAGATGGTTTTTAAGGTAATGGGATCTATACCCATTTCAGTTAAAGTTATCGTGCCTATCATCAACGCGGGATGATTATTGAATATATTGGACAGAAAGGAAACGATTCCACCCATCAAAATACTTGCAGACAGTAGCCCTTGATTGACAATTGGCTCACTCCAGCTAACTAGTAATTCAGTTAGACCAACGTTATGCAATCCATAGATGATGATGTACATGGAGAAAGCAAAAACGAGTATGTGCCAAGGAGTTTTTTTGATAATATCCCAAGGAGTTATACCTAGTTTTATCCAACGCCAAACGAGTAATACTATAGATCCCAGGACAGCAACAAGTTCTATTGGCACATTAATATACGATGCAATGAATAACATACATCGCATACAGAAAACAAAGAACAATATTTTCAACATAAAGAATGTGCGGTCTTTATTACTTGTAAACAAATTGCGCCGATGCAACTTTTTAATATACTTCTCTTCGAATACCTTTTCTATATAGACTGTATCTGGTAGGGTTCGCGGCAATTTTTTTCTCATAACAACGAACATTAAGATGGACATAAAGAGCAATCCGATTGTAGCAGGTACAAACATCATAGCTGTATGCATCCAAAGCGATAAATCTACTATCTTTAATGCAATTAAATTCACAATATTGCTAACGCCAATCGGAGCACTAGAAGCTGTTGCGATTAATGCACCACTTAGCAAATAAAGGATTTGCTGCTCCGTTTTTAATTGCAAATGTTTTAAAAGTAAAAGTAGTATAGGCGTTGTAATTAATATACTACCATCATTGTTAAACAACAATGTCATGAGAAAACATAACAATTGTATGTTCCAATACAATCGGTAGCCTGACTGCTTGGAAAATGAAGCAAGTCTAATGGCAGCCCAGTGAAAAAAACCGAAGCTTTCCAATATAACAGCCATTACAATAGTTGAAATTATCGTTACAGAAGCTCCTCCAACTTTATCGATAATATCTAGCAAATCGGTACTTGATACGATTCCCATGACAAGAATAAGAACTGCCCCAATAGTAGCAGGCCATGCTTCGTTAATTCCTTTGGGTCGCCAAAAGATGACGATCATTGTTGATATGAATACTATATAAGTGAATATGATTTGCATGGTCACTGTGTCCCAACTCCTTTCCACTTAAATTTTCTTACATATTTCATCCTGTCTTGTATGTATATTCGGACAACAAGTCCATCGTAGTGTCGTTAGTCCATTCTCCAATCATCTTTAGATGAATACAAAAAAACGCTGAACAATCCCTTATTCGGACTGCTCAACGTTATCTTATTTGGATATAATAGTGCGGTGCATATCAGCTGCATGCTTTAGTAGCGCGGTATACTGCCCCTCCGTTATAACTGTTTCTATCGAATCATTTTCATAATGAAAATTGGATGAACAAGAATTCTTTGCGGCGTGCTTCATCAATGCATAGTATTGCTTTTCTAACATAGCCATCTGTTCTTCAGAACTCATTTGCATTTCGGTATGATTAATAATCTCCAAATTTTCGATTTCTTGCTGAGGAATAAAGTCCATAGGTACATCTAATGAATTTCTCACATGTGAATCCTGCAAACAGTCAATACACGTCAAAAATTTCTCGTTTTCTATATGGTGATCTAGAGGAGTTATCATTTTTAAAAGTTCAATGTTCTCTTCACTTTCAATAGAGGTCATAGTTTGCTCCAAATCATTGTTTGCCTTCGCCATAAGATCTCTAAACGAGGTGTTATTTAATATTCGAATCTCTTTAATTGGAAGTCTCTCACTATCTTCTATCAATATTTCATCTTGTTTGTAAATCTCTTCCTGTTCATTTGTATCTACTACTTTTAAATCGAGAGACTGATCGAAAGTACTAACTGGTTTATGAATATTTTCAATACTCTCGTTGGAAAGTACAATAGCTTCTTTAATTATTTTTTTAGCTTCAGTATCTTTTTCATTACTTACTACTTCTACAGCAACCGGTTGCTCTTTCTTCACCTGTTTAGGTTTAGGATCCACCGTTTGTTCTATCCTATTACTTCCCTTGCGTATGGTTTCAATGGAGGTTACCGGAATCAATTGTAACTCTTCCTTATTTATTAACAGAAAATATGACTTCTCGATTTCACTTAAGACTCCATACATTGGCCGTTTACTAAATTCGTTTAACGTCACCCATTGCTCACGTAGCTCGAATAGAGATGGAACATCATAATCCTGATCATATTTTGTACTACTCAGGTCTTTTGTGTTTTTAGTGATTGATGTAATAGATGGAACCAAGATATACAAAATAGAGTCATCAACTACCATCAGTATATACTCCTGATGTGAGCCAATCAGTACCCCTTCTATCGGCTTGCCATATGAAAGTGATACGCAAACTCTATAGCCTGTAAAATTTCGAAAAACCGTTCCACAATCCCTTATATTCAATCGATACACCTCCTCTATAAAATGATCACCTCTTCTTTTATAGAAGAGATGATCAGTAACTTTATCCTTTCTTTTCGCCTCTATCTTTATTTCCGCTTTTTTCTTTACTCTCACTTTTTTCTTTATTCTCAACCTTTTCTTTACCTTGACTCTTTTCCTTTCTCTCACTTCTATCTCTGTTCTCACTAGTTTCTTTTTTGTCCTTATCTTTTACTTCTTTTGTCCGTTCCACTTTTACTCCATGACTAACGTTTCGAATATGAAACATGGAAAGTCGAATGACCTCTTCATTAAAAACAATGACAATGAAATCATTTGTTACTTCCTTTACAACACCTTCTAAAGTTTCAGGTCCACCACGATTAATTTTCACCCATTGATATTCAAGCTTTTTTAATACCCCTGGAAAATCTTCTTCATCAATCAAGGTGAAATCCTCCGGCAATTCTACATTAATGGACATTTCATTTTTTGAGTTGTCTGTAATACTTTTAATATGATGTGTTTTGTAGTAGACAATTCCATCATTCTCCGTTAAAAGTGTTAAATATTCATCATTTCCTGCTAATAGTTTTCCGATTCTTGACTCTGGTCCTCCTCGGTCTACTCTTATTACCTTACCTACTAATGTATTTAACGTCTCTTTATTCATTCCATTGTAGCCTCCTTTGTGGTGTCCTATTATCTATATGTCACTTAGGTATAGTCAGGTTAGGTCATTCGCCCATTTTGAATTTTTGTTACATATTAACTTCTTCACCATTCATCTAGATTCATTTTTCACTTTTACTTAAAACATTGATAGATACACATTTCCTTACATATTGAATAGGATGGTGTATATCTGATGAAGGGTGGAAGTTAATTTTATTGAAGTAAAAGAAGGTATTCTTCATCATATAGAGGGAAAGCATAGGGTAAATAACTAAATAGAGCGGTTAACAAGTAGTATAGAGCGGTTGTTTCATAGGTATGAGCGGTTAGAACATGCCATAGAGCGGGTATGCAAGAACTATGAGCGCTTGAGGATAGGTTTGAGCGGTTAAGCCATTTCTATGAGCATTTATTAATTCACCAAGCCCCTCTCTAATATGTCAATCTTCGAATATACAAAAACGACTTGCCTTCTCTCTATAGAGGAAGCAAGTCGTTTTATCAGATGTTATCTAGTACTTTCACAATCTCTTCATAATCAGGATGTCCTTTATGAAGATACATAACGAAGTGATCTACCTTGATCACGCCCAACTGCTCTGTCTTACTGCCGATATAGACAGGAAGATTACCTGTATCTTCAACTATTTCAAGACGTTTGTCAGATGGATCTAGTTTATAGAGATGCAATGGAAGCAAAGCATCTCCATTGATCGTTACAGTCATACCACTTTCCGCTCTAAACATATCCATCGCAGCTTCAGCAGGTTCGCTTACTGTGAAGCCTGTCTCTTCTAGCTGACTTACCACTTTCTGATATAACTCTTCATCTTCCACTGCCGCCACAACGACTTCCTCTTGTTCTAGAATTTCAGGGGTTAGTTCAGGTATGTTTTCTGCTGGTTTTGCTTCTTCTTTATCGCTGCAAGCAACTAATACTAATGATAAACAGCTTAGTACTGTGGCATAAATAAACCACTTTTTCATAATGCTCATCTATTGATATCCTTTCTACGTGAAACCTTTTCTATCATTATTATACATCATTCTACAATTATTCTTAATATAAATCGTATTTCTAGACAAATAGTTGGCTACAAATTATGATAAATATACAGTACATAATAACTTGTACTTATTAGTATTAATTATTAGTTGATAATAATTATAAATAAGGCTTTCTTTTTGTATTAGGCTTTGATACAATTATATTCATAGGTTACAAACCAACAACTGAGGAGGAATGTATTTTGAATAACAATGATAATAATTCTCAAAAAAGAAAATTGACAACCGCTGCGGGAGCACCAGTAGTTGATAACCAAAACTCTATGTCTGCTGGTCCAAGAGGTCCGCTTCTATTGCAAGATGTTTGGTTACTTGAAAAGTTAGCACATTTTGATCGCGAAGTTATTCCTGAACGTCGTATGCACGCAAAAGGATCTGGAGCATATGGTACTTTCACAGTGACGCATGATATTACAAAGTATACGAAAGCAAAGTTATTTTCAGAGATTGGTAAACAGACGGAGATGTTCGCACGCTTTTCTACAGTTGCAGGCGAACGTGGTGCAGCCGATGCAGAACGCGATATCCGCGGATTTTCTTTGAAGTTCTATACTGAGGAAGGAAACTGGGACATGGTCGGAAATAATACACCTGTATTCTTCTTCCGCGATCCATTGCAATTCCCAGACCTGAATCACGCAGTCAAACGTGATCCACGTACAAACTTACGTAGCGCAACAAACAACTGGGATTTCTGGACTGGACTTCCTGAAGCACTCCATCAGATCACTATTCTAATGAGCGACCGTGGTATTCCTCGTTCATTCCGTGAAATGCATGGTTTCGGTAGCCATACATTCAGTATGATCAATGCAAATAACGAACGCCACTGGGTTAAGTTCCATTTCCGTTCCCAGCAAGGTATTGAAAATATGTCAGATGAACAGGCTGCAGCGACTGTTGCAACGGATCGTGAAAGTTCACAACGTGATTTACTCAGCAATATCGACAATGGCAATTTCCCTAAATGGAAAATGTATATTCAAGTTATGACGGAAGAAGAAGCAATGGAAATGCCATATAATCCATTCGATTTAACAAAGGTTTGGTACAAAAAAGACTTCCCATTGATTGAAGTCGGTGAATTCGAATTGAACCGCAATCCTGAAAACTACTTTGCTGAAGTAGAGCAAGCTGCGTTTACACCAGCTGCGGTCGTTCCAGGCATTGGATTCTCGCCTGATAAAATGTTGCAAGCCCGTCTATTCTCTTATGGCGATGCGCAGCGTTATCGCTTAGGTGTCAATCACCACCAGATTCCCGTTAATGCTCCAAAATGTCCGTTCCACAGCTTCCACCGTGATGGGGCAATGCGCGTTGATGGCAATTTGGGCTCTACTCCTCACTATGAACCAAACAGCTATGGTGAATGGCAAGAACAACCAGACTTCAAAGAGCCGCCACTAAAAATTTATGGCGACGCAGACCACTGGAACTTCCGTGAAGATGACGATGACTACTTTACACAACCTGGAAAGTTATTCAATATTTTGAATCTAGAAGAGCAGCAGCGTCTATTCGAGAATACTGCGCGAAATATGGGTGACGCTCCAAAAGAAATCAAAATCAAACATATCCGTCACTGCTACCTGGCAGATCCGAAATACGGTGAAGGTGTAGCGAAAGCGTTGGATATTTCCATGGCAGATGTAGATATCGAAAATACAACAACGATTGTAGAAGAATAACATCATATAAAAAACCGCTTGGAGAATTACTCCAAGCGGTTTTTGCATTCTACGCTTTATCGCCTACACCATTTAATATATTGGCAATCAGAAGTCCAAGAACAACTGCCATCACACTCATGACAAACGGCGTACCACTTTCAGGCATGCCTGGAAAAATCACGAAAACCGATCCGATGATTAACCCCATGATGACGGCAAACATTCCCGTATGGAAATTAGCAAGAAGGTAGCGAATTAGTTTACTGCTGATTATAAACCCGAAGACTATACCACAACCCGTCGCGATAATAATCGGTATATTAAAGTCTGAAATAGCTGTAATGACTGTCGCATAAACACCTAATAACAGTAAAATGAATGACCCACTGATACCTGGCAACAGCATCGCCATACTCCCCGCCCATCCCGATAGGAATAGAATGATCGTATTTTTCACTGTTAGATGAGTGATAGATATTGGATCAATAGGATTCATAAAAGCAGTAGAAGCTAATGCTGCTGCCACCACTACCATCAACATCATATGACGGAATGTAAAGTTCTTTCTCAGTCCTGCTTGCTTTGAAACAAATGGAATGACACCCACAATCAACCCCAAAAAGAAGTATTGAGTAGGTTCATGATAATGCTTCAATAAATAGGAGATAACTTTACTAAATATAATGATTGTCGCACCCATCCCGATACCAAGAGGAATGAGGAAACCAATATGTTTCTTCCAGTCTTTACTAAAAAATCCGCTTATTGAAATAAGCAACTGATCATAGATGCCTAATATAAATGCAATCGTTCCGCCACTTACTCCGGGAACCAAGTCACTGATGCCCATCAAAAACCCGCGGTATAAATTTCTCCATTCCATGCTCATTGTTCCTCCAATTATTTCAGTCCGTTTAGTATATCACGCTGTGCTACACTAATTACAGCTTACCATTATTTATTTTCTTTATATGTTACAGCTATTTGGACAGAATATAAATTTCTGTACGTTAATAGGACTGTACAAAACAAAAGTTGTTCCATTGTTAGACAAAAACAATGGAACAACTTCATTAATAATCATCCATTTCAGATACCGTCACGAATTTATAACCTTGAGACTGCAAATTTTCAAGTACCGCGTCCAGTCCATCAGCGGTCGATTTATGAATATCATGCATCAAAATGATACTGCCTGTACGAGCATCTTCTGCAATATGCTCCAATAACAATTCAGGGTCATTGTGCTCCCAGTCCAATGTATCTACATTCCATAAAACAACAGGTAATTTCGTGCTTTCTCGTACTCGATCATCAACAGCACCATATGGGGGTCTGAAAACAGTTGCCGGCTGTCCGGTTATCGCTTCAATGATATCGGATGTACCCTTGACTTCACCTTGAAGTGCAACATCCGTGATCTCTGTCAAGGAAGGATGATTCCATGAGTGGTTACCTATCTCATGGCCAGCTTCAGCTACTTTCTTAGCGACGCCAGGATATGAATGAACTCTATTGCCGAGCATAAAAAATGTAGCTTTTGCATCGTATTTTTCAAGTGTCTCTAAAATTCTTACCGTATAAATTGGATCAGGACCATCATCAAACGTCAGAGCAATCGTCTTTTCCTTTTTAGTATCATCTGTTGCTACTTGGAATTCCTTTGCTAAGAATGGATTCAATTTGCGTAGCGGAATTTCTACTGTTGCCGGTCCAGCTTGTCTCTTTGTAAATTCACCTGTTCCAAAATAAAGAAATAATGAATCATCTGTCAAGGCGAAGTTGCGGTAGTTTACCCACATAGGCTCAGTAGGTCGCCATACACTTTCCTTAATCACATCGCCTTCTAACAAAGGACTATGATGAATTTCGTCACGCACTACACTCGCCATTCGTTTTAGCTTTTCCAAATTATGATCCACAATATCTTCAATCGTTACTTCTTCCCCTGTTTCAGGATTGATATGAAATGTGTGTATCTCCATTTGACTATCTTGATCAGCATAGTACGTAACAGCTCGCATGACAAAAGAATAATTACCCGAAAGATGCTGAAGCGTTTCAAAAGATACATCTAACTTGGACACTTTATTTTCCGTTTGTTGCTCTTCGGCATATCTTGTTTTCAATTCATCTATATAATCTAACACTTGCTGATTAAAGCCATCATATTCTGTTTGGGGATAACGAATGATAAAAGGATACTTTGAGTCTTTAGGTATCTCGGTAAACATTTTAATACCTGGATAAGGCGATATAATCGATTCAACCGACACTTCTTGTTTCGGTGCGGGTATAATTTCATGTGTTACGGGTTTAGTAGAGCTGGTATCTTTAGTTTTCACTACATTCACTATTAATAGTAGCGTAATAGATATTAGAGTAATGATAGTGATAATTAATGCACTATCGATCCATGTTGATCGACGTCTTTTATTTGTTTCGTTCATGAAAAAACTCCTTTACTACACACTCACCAGCTTTACATATACATTACAGTTTACTAGCAATAGAACTACTATACCCTTTACGTTCAAAAAGTATTCTGTACTCCACTCTTATATTTTACAATCTGCTACCTTTAATTTCAATGGACATGTATGAAGGTTTTTCCATCTCCTAGTATACAACAAATCCATGATGATACAAAGGTGTGTATGTAATGATGTGTTGCTTAAAAAAAAGATTTTTACTTGGAATAGCTTTTTGAATCCTTTTCTCGAAAATGAAATTATGCTATACTATTCTGGGCCCGATTCTTGCAAATTCGGGTTCAAGGGACATACAATCCCTTTGTACACACCGATCTCGGCTGTTGTCTATTGCAAAGATCAAACAGAAGGCGGTAATTTACATGGAAAAGAAAGACTATCGAGTATTATTGTTTTATAAGTATGTAACGATCGAGGAGCCTGAAGAGTTTGCGGCTGCACATTTGGAATTCTGTAAGGAAACTGGATTAAAGGGACGTATTCTTGTCGGTGCAGAAGGCATCAACGGTACTTGTTCAGGAACAATTGAACAAACGGATGCGTATATGGAGCATATGAAAGCTGATCCACGTTTTGCTGATGTATGGTTCAAAATTGATGAAACAGATGGCCACGCATTCAAAAAAATGCACGTTCGCTTCCGTCCGGAGATTGTTAATCTCAGCTTACCTGAAGATGTCAATCCGTTAGAGCTTACAGGTGAATATTTGGAACCAGAAGAGTTCTTACAACAAATGCAAGATGAGAACACTATTGTTTTGGATGCTCGTAATGATTATGAGTATGACCTAGGTCATTTCCGTGGTGCGATACGCCCGGATATTGAAAACTTCCGTGATCTTCCTGAATGGGTAGTTGAAAACAAAGAACAACTTGAAGGCAAGAAAATTCTTGCGTATTGTACGGGTGGGATTCGTTGTGAGAAGTTCACTGGCTGGTTGAAACGTGAAGGATTCGAAGATGTAGCACATTTGCACGGCGGTATCGTTTCTTACGGTAAAGACCCTAAAGCAAAAGGACAGTTATGGGACGGTCAATGCTACGTATTCGATGAGCGTATTGCGGTTCCCATCAACCAAGTGGAGCACGTCATCGTGGGACGCGACCATTTTGACGGCACACCTTGTGAACGCTATGTAAACTGTGCAAATCCCGAGTGTAATGCAAAAATTCTATGCTCAGAAGAGAATGAACATTTCTATATGCGCAGTTGTTCAGACGACTGCCGTACACATCCTCGTAATCGTTATTTTGTAGAACACGATATGACAGTGGATGAATATGACGCACGAATGGCAAAAATTGAAGCATCACGTGCTCGTGAAACCATTTCATAATACGTGAACAGCCAGCATCCTTTTATAGGAAGCTGGCTGTTTGTTTGATTATGTACTGATTTGCAAAATTATTTACATATTTTCCTATACCTGCTCATCCGAACTTTCCTGCTATATAATCTTTCGTTTCGGAAAATAGTGGGTTAGTAAATAGTGTCGCTGTCTGTCCATATTCTTTTACTTCACCATTCAAAAAGAAAGCTGCGAAATCAGATATGCGCGCAGCTTGTTGCATATTATGCGTTACGATGATAATCGTATAGTGCTCTTTTAACGTTTGGATCAGTTCTTCCACTTTGGCAGTAGAGATCGGATCTAGGGCTGAAGTAGGTTCATCCATCAATAAAATCTCCGGCTTAGTCGCTAATGTGCGTGCAATGGTTAGCCGTTGCTGTTGTCCGCCCGAAAGACCTGTAGCAGACTGGTCCAAATGATCTTTTACTTCGTCCCATAAAGCAGCAGCGCGCAGATTTTCTTCTACGATTTCATCCAGTACTTTTTTATTCTTTTCTCCATGAATACGAGGTCCATACGCAATGTTTTCATAAATTGAGAACGGAAAGACTGACGCATGTTGAAATACCATTCCTACTTTCTTTCGCAATTCTACTGGATCAATTGAAGGCTCTGTTATATTTTCATTACCGATCCAAATTGCCCCTTCTGTCTTCACTTTGGGAATCAGATCATTCATACGGTTCATTGTCCGCAAAAAAGTTGATTTTCCACATCCCGATGGCCCTATAAGTGCAGTAATTTTCTTTTCTTCAAACTTCAGATTGATATCTTTTAATGCATGATGGGAATTATAATAGAAGTGTAGATTTTCTGTTTGAATGATTGATCGTTCGATGGTCTCCACTACATTCATTTCAATCTCCCCTATCCAATGCGTCCATTAATATAATGTGCGGTTTGTTCATGATGTGGATTAGTAAAAATTTGTTCAGTGGATCCATGCTCAATGACACGCCCCATGTAAAAATACGCTACTTCATCCGAGACACGTGCTGCTTGTTGCATATTATGTGTGACAATCACGATCGTATAATCTTTTTTTAATTGTGATATCAGTTCTTCTATTTTTGCTGTCGATACAGGATCAAGTGCAGATGCAGGTTCATCTAGTAATAACACGCTCGGTTGCATTGCAAGTGCCCTGGCGATACAAAGACGTTGTTGTTGCCCACCTGAAAGGCGCAAAGCTGATGTATGTAATTGATCTTTTACTTCTTCCCACAGTGCTGCTTTTTTTAGATTCTCTTCTACAATTCTTTGTAATTCCCTCTTATCCTTTACTCCGTGGCGCATAGGTCCAGCGGCAACATTCTTAAAAATAGATTTGGCAAAAGGGACAGGTCTTTGAAATACCATTCCAATCTGTTTGCGTACTTCATGTAAATTTACGTTGGATGAATGCAAGTCTATCCCTTCATAATAGATGTTTCCTTCCGTACGACATGAGTCGATGTCATCATTCATTCGATTAATAGAACGCAGGAAAGTAGATTTCCCACATCCCGACGGACCGATTAATGCCATAACGGATTGTTTTGGGAATGATAGACTGACTTGATCAACAGCACAATGTCCACCATAATAGACCGATAAATCGGTAGTTTGCAATACTGAACTGCGTTGAAAATCAGGACTGTCCGCTAATGTAACTCTATTCGTTTTCATTTTGACAGGCTGTAAAGCGACCGATTGCATACATATCCTCCTTTAATTGGCACCCATTTTTTTAAACATCAAGTTACCGATAAAGCGTGATGTGAAATTAAAGAATAAAATCGAGATGATCAATAATGCCGCCGCTCCGTCAGAGATCGCTGCTGCGTCTGGCATAATTCCCTCGCCGTTGATTTTCCAAATGTGAACCGCCATTGTTTCAGCTGGCCTAAATGGATTTAAAGGAGATGTTGGTGACAACGGATTCCAATTGGTGAAATCTATGATCGGTGTGCTCATTCCTGCTGTGTAAATCAAAGCAGCCGCCTCGCCGAATACTCTTCCTGATGCTAGAATGACACCCGTCACAATACCAGGTAGTGCCGCTGGAAGTATGATTGTCGTAATAGTTTCCCATTTTGAAAAACCAAGCGCCCATCCTGCTTCACGTTGTGATTTCGGCACGTTATGAATTGATTGTTCCACAACTCGTACGAGTAAAGGTAGATTGAATAGTGAAAGTGCGAAGGCACCTGACAAAATCGAAAAACCCCAGCCCATATACAAAACGAAAAAGAGGAATCCAAACAATCCAACCACTATAGAAGGTAATGAAGATAGCACTTCAATCAGGACGCGAATACAACGAATGATCCAATGATCTTTTGCATACTCAGCTAAATAAATACCCGCACCAATCGCAATCGGCACTGAAATCATCAGTGTCAAAACGAGTAAATAAAAGGAATTAAATAATTGAGGTCCCACTCCTCCTCCTTCTTTGAAAATCTGAGGAGGTGACGTGATGAATTGCCAGCTTAGCTGAGGAATACCTTTGACAAAGACAAATCCAAGCAAGCCTGCCAAAACCGTAATGATGATGCCTACAATGACATATAGCCCAGCCGTGGCGAGCCGATCTTTACTTTTAGCTGACATTACTTACTTTTCCCCTTTCCAATCATTCGTACTGTAATCGTGAAGAATAGCGACATCAGTAAAAGTATGAGCGCGAGTGACCAGAGCGCATTATTTTCAGTTTGTCCCATCACCGTATACCCCATGCCCATTGTTAAAATACTAGTGACTGTGGAGGCTGGTTCGAATAAAGAGTGCGGAATGACAGAAGCATTCCCAATAACCATCTGTACTGCGAGAGCTTCACCGAATGCTCGTGCCATTCCGAAAATAATCGCCATCAGTAAGCCAGGTTTCGCAGTTTTCAATACCACTTTACAAATCATTTGCCATCTTGTGGAACCTAGCGCCAATGATGCTTCACGCAATGAACGTGGCACAGACTGAATAGCGTCCAATGCTAAACTTGTGACTGTCGGTAAGATCATGACGGATAACACAATAGTGCCCGCTGCAATACCAAATCCGCTACCTGGAAATAGATCGCGTAAAAAAGGTACGACGACACTTAATCCGATAAACCCATAGACGACTGAAGGTATACCTACTAACAACTCGATCACAGGCTGCATAATTCTTTTTCCCGCATTTGGTGCAATCTCGCTCATGAAAATGGCTGCGCCAATTGCAAGCGGTCCGGCAATTAAAGCGGATATTCCTGTAACCGCCAATGAACCGACTATAAATGGCAAAGCTCCAATAATAGGTTTACCCAGGGAATTTACTTCCGCTGGGTTCCAAGTCGTACCTGTTAAAAAGTCTTTAACACTACCATCATTTGTAATGAACGTAGACAAACCTTTTGAAAAAACTAAAAACAGAATGGCTATAGTGATGGCTGCAGTCAAAGCCACTGAAAGGAAGGTAAGCCATTTTCCGAACCGTTCCATTCGCATTTTACTACTTTTTCTATACAATGGATGTTCTGTCTCTTTGACCATCTTCGCCATCATGTACGCTCCTTTCGAGATAGGAGGAATTTATAAGTTTCTATCATTTTCCTTTAACAGTTCCTTCCGCATCACGTTCTACTTGCATTCCCGTTACCGGTAAGTAGTCCATTTCAGGAAGTATAGTTTGCTGCACTTCATCCGAAAGTATATACTCGATCAAGTCCTTTGCAAGACCTGTTGCTTCACCATTAGTATACATATGCTGGTAAGCCCAAATTTCCCATTTATTTGACTCGACATTTTCTTGATTTGGAGTCACACCATTAACTCGTAGAGCTGTAGTCGTTTCATCGAAGTAAGAAAATGCTAAGTAGCTGATTGCTCCTGGTGTTTCACTGACAATTTTTCGTACCGTACCCGAAGAGTCTTGTTCTTGAGCCTCGAGTGGTTGTTTTCCTTGCAATACTAATGCTTCAAAAGTAGCGCGTGTTCCAGATCCTTTTGCACGGTTGATGACAATAATTTCTTGATCCATCCCGCCAAGTTCTTTCCAGTTTGTGATTTCTCCTGTAAAGATTCCAATCAATTCTTCAGTCGTAACATCTTCTACACCCGTTTCTGGGTGACTTACCGGACCCATTCCAACAACCGCAACTTTATGGTCAACTAAGTTACCCGCGTCCACGCCTTCTTTTTCTTCCGCGAATATATCCGAGTTTCCAATGTCTACTGCACCTTCGCTGATTTTACTTAACCCAGTACCGCTCCCTCCACCTTGGACATTGATAACCGAGCCTGGATTTTTTAACGTATACTGCTGTGCTGCAGCTTCAACTAAAGGTTGTAGTGCACTTGATCCTACTGCCGTGATGGGTTCAGTTTGTTGTTTAGCTTCTCCCTTTTCACTATCACTTGCTTTCGTACTACTACAAGCCGCGACCACCCACGTACAAAGTAAAACAAACGCCAATACGGTTATTCGATTACGTTTCCTCATCACTGCGCCCCCTAGGATATTTCGTTTTAGTAGTGACTTTCTACTGCTTCTTTACTATAAGCAATGAATATTAAAGGCTGATGAAAGAAACGTAAAGGTTGTGTAAAGGTTCTGTATAGATAGATAATTTAGTGGATCTCTGTAATATGAAAGGAATACTTATGCTTAAACATTAATAAAAGGCCAACGACACAACCCTTTTAGGTTTGTCTTTAGCCTTCGTATGTATCAAAAATATTCAGTTTGTCACTTCTTCGAATTTATAACCAAATCCTCTGACAGTCTTAATATAGACTGGACTTTTTGTATCCGGTTCAATTTTTTCCCTCAGGTGGCTAATATGAACATCTACGATACGAGAATCTCCAGTGTAGTCATAATTCCATATCGCATTTAGCAACTGCTCACGGTGTAGTACTTTACCTGAATGTCGCATTAAGTATAAAAGCAGCTCAAATTCTTTAGGAGTCAATTCCAAGGGGCTTCCATCCAAAAAGGCTTCAATTCGATCTGGATAAACTAGTAAACGTCCATTACTTAGTTCCGTTCCCAGTTCTTTTACTTGTGCAGAATTCTGTAACTCTATTCTGCGCAAGATAGCTTTTACACGCGCAAGTACCTCTCGTGGGCTAAATGGTTTTGTTAAATAATCATCTGCTCCAAGTTCCAGCCCAAGGACTTTATCGAATTCATCCCCTTTCGCTGTCAACATTAAAATGGGTGTATGAATTTTTTCTTGGCGAAGTTTTTTGCATACATCCATGCCATCCATGCCAGGCAGCATAATATCGAGCAATAGTAAATCCGGTTCTTCAGAAAGCGTCATTGCAATGGCTGTATTACCATCTCGGGCTATATACACAGTGTATCCTGCCTGCTCCAAGTTGTATTGCAAAAGAGTAGCTATTGACTGTTCATCTTCCACAACCAAAATCTTTTTCATTTGGTTAGCTCCTTTACCGCTAGATCATTAATTTTTCTGAAAGTCTACGTCTCTACTCTACTTTGACGTCAAGAAAATGTCCACTCAAATCTTTTTTGTTGTAAATACAGTAAAGGGTTCATTCAAATTAAATGACTTGGCCTGTTACTATATGTACAGCCGAATTTTCATGTCAGTGCAATTAATTGACATCGGTACTTCATGCTAGTAACCTTGTACTTAAGCTTACTTTTAGTTAGTTGATAAGTTGAAATATTGATTACACAGGAGGAATTTTTATGACACTAGAAATGCAAAGAGAAATTCATTTAGCTAACCGACCAAAAGGCTTGCCTACTATGGAAGCTTTCAATTTTGTGGAAAAACCTATGCCTGAGCTGAAAGACCATGAAGTTCTGATTCGTACGCTATATGTATCAGTTGACCCGTACATGCGAGGAAGAATGATAGATGCGAAATCTTATATCCCTCCATTTAAACTGGATGAAGTGATTACTGGAGGAGTCGTTGGTGAAGTAACAAAATCTACTTCCGATTCATTCAAACCAGGAGATTTCGTTGTAGGAAATTTGAATTGGGCAGAATATACGGCAGCTTCCGAGAAAGAAGTACGTAAAATCGATCCAAATATCGCCCCAATCACTACACATCTAGGCATCCTTGGTATGACAGGGCTCACTGCATACTTCGGTTTACTCGATATCGGTAAACCGCAAGAAGGTGAAACTGTCGTCGTTTCTGGCGCTGCCGGAGCAGTTGGTTCAGTAGTAGGCCAAATCGCCAAAATGAAAGGGGCCAGAGTGATCGGAATTGCAGGTTCTCAAGAAAAAATCGAGTACTTAAAAAATGAACTCGGATTTGATGAGGCTGTCAATTATAAATTAGACAGCTTTAAAGAAGACTTAGCTAAAGTTGCCACTGACGGTGTAGATGTCTATTTTGACAATGTCGGCGGCGAAGTGACGGATGCAGTCTTTACATTACTAAATAAACATGCGCGAATTGCGTTATGCGGTGCTATTTCCTCTTACAATAAAGAACAACAAGACATCGGTCCTCGTCTTCAATCTACGATGATCAAAACAAGCGCTTTGATGAAAGGCTTTACAGTAGGAGATTATGCGGCAGACTTCGCTACTGCATCCACTGATTTAGGTAAATGGCTATCAGAAGGCAAGTTGAAGTATGAAGAAACGATTGTCGAAGGCTTTGACAATATTCCAGATGCGTTTCTTGGTTTATTCGATGGAACCAATTTAGGAAAACAGCTGGTCAAAGTCGCTGATTATGAAACAACAAAGCACTAAACAGAATGCAATGAAAAAAGGCTATCTCGAGAAATTCCCGGGATAGCCTTTTATATTACTTGCATAGAAAACACCTTGTACAGTGCAAAAATCTCCATACAAGGTGCATAGTTTTTATTAACCGAATACGCTCGTACTGTGCAATGGTTGCACTTTTGCTTTCGGATCGAGGAACGCTTTCGCGTGGCTGATGGCAACCGGCGCTTCGCCCATACCTACTGCAATCAATTTCACTTTGCCATCGTATGTTGTGACGTCACCCGCTGCATATATGCCTTCGATATTCGTCTCCATGCGAGAGTTCACTTTAATCGAATTACGATCCATATCTAAGCCCCAGTCTTTCAATGGACCGAGTGAGGAAATGTTGCCGTAATTGACTACTACATGATCAAATGTTAGTTCTTTCACGCTGCCGTCTTTTTCCTTTAAAATGACTTTATCTAATGTATCTCCGTCGCCATGTAACTCACTTACAGCATGTGAAGTTAAAACAGTAATACTAGATTCGCGCAATTGATTGACACTGGTTTCATGCGCAGTGAAACGTTCTCTACGGTGAACAAGCGTTACCTCGCTTGCAATATCTTCAAGCATCAATGCCCAGTCTAGTGCAGAGTCTCCCCCGCCACAAACACAGATATTCTGATCTTTAAACATAGACAAGTCCTTAATACCGTAGTGCAATGTTTTGCCTTCAAAAATCGGTTCTTCTTTCAAACCGATTTTACGCGGTTGAAAAGCACCAATTCCCGCAGTTAACAAAATAGTCCGTGTCAAATGCTGTCCTTTGTCAGTTGTTAAAACAAAGTGGTCATCCTTCTTTTCTATGGACAATGCCGCTTCCCCTAAACAAATTTCAGGTTTTGCATAGTGCGCTTGCGTCACTAAGTTTGCCACTAAATCTTTCGCCAAGATTTTAGGGAATCCGCCTACATCATAAATGTATTTATCAGGATATAGCTCGATTAATTGGCCGCCAAGCTGTGGCAAACTATCGATAATTTTGACAGACATCTCACGCATACCCGCGTAGAACGAAGAGAATAATCCAGTTGGGCCTCCGCCGATAATCGTAATATCCACTATTTCATGATTCATTTAAAACACTCCTATAATTAATTCTTTAATGAGAAGCTATTGGGGTGTACCACTTATGTTTCTCTAGTCTATTATCCCCTATACGAAAGAGAAAAACATCTATTTTGTATTCAGATTTCAGGAAAATGTTCTGTGCAGAATTGCTCTGCTGATGCTTGTTCTTCTTCGTCCCACTCCACGTTAAATGGGCTTTCCGTTGCCAATTCATAAAATTGGTACGTAAGCATCTTTCGTTGGCCATCCTTTACAGAATATAGCATACGTAAGCCAGTACCCTCTTCTTTGAACAGTTCATCTTCTTCATCTAGCTTAACTGTCAATAGAAATTCGTAGCGCTGACCGTCGATAATACCTGTTGGATCTACCAGTTCTTGTACTTTACCATTTACTATTTGCATTCAATTTCTCCTTCTTCCCGCTCACTTAGAGTTTACTCTCTCTATCCTACATCATTTCATAAGATTGTGGCAATTTATGAACGTCACTTTCGATAAATAGTTTGCTTTTCTTTACTGGTTGCTAGAAAATGAAGGGATAGTTACATTATATAGAAACGAGGAGGAGTGCAATGCTTACTTTTGAAGAGTATGAGTATACTCGCCCGGATATCGAAAAACTGCAAACAGAATTCAAGACTGCACTTGAACAGTTTAAACAAGCAAACTCATTTGAAGATCAAGCCGCAATAATGGAGCATATAAACATGTTGACGAGTGATTACAGTACGGCGGAAAACATCATGTATATCCGTTCTTCGATTGATACGAATGATAAATTTTTTCAAGATGAACGGGATTATTTTGATGAGATTGGTCCTCAATTTCAAGCTTTGCAAAGCGATTATTACCAAGCTGTAATCTCTACGCCTTTTCGAGCACAATTAGAAGATAAATGGGGCCCACAACTATTTAAGCTTGCAGAAAATGCCATTCGTTCGTATTCAGATGAAGTCTTGCCTCTTTTACAGCAAGAAAACAAATTAGTTTCCGAATACTCCAACCTCGTCGCTTCAGCACAAATCGAGTTCCAAGGTAAAACGCTGACATTGGCACAACTTGGACCATTTAAAGAGTCACTTGATCGCTCGGTTAGAAAAGATGCTATGAATGCCACTGCTGACTTTTACGCGTCAAATGAAGTTCATTTTGATAGAATTTTTGATCGTCTCGTTGCAGTACGTCATGAAATCGCTACAACACTCGGATTTAAAAACTTTACAGAACTAGGATATATTCGTATGGACCGGATCGGCTATGATGTACATATGATGGAACACTTCCGAAATCAGATTCGGACACATGTAGTGCCATTAGCTGAGAAGATTCGAGGTATGCAAAGGCGACGAATAGGGATTTCTGAAATGAAGTTCTATGATGAACCATTGCATTACCCCGAGGGAAACCCTCAACCTAAAGGTTCCCCTGAATGGATTTTGGAAAATGGGCAAAAAATGTATCAAGAGCTATCGCGTGAAACCGGACGTTTTTTTGATTATATGAAACGTAAAAATTTATTGGATTTGGTGGCAAAAAAAGGCAAAGAGGCTGGCGGCTACTGTACATTTATAGATAATTATGATTCTCCGTTCATCTTCTCTAACTTTAATGGAACTTCAGGTGATATTGACGTGTTGACGCACGAAGCAGGCCATGCATTCCAAGTATATTCAAGCCGTTCGATTGGCATCCCCGAATACATTTGGCCAACGACTGAAGCTGCAGAAATTCATTCCATGAGTATGGAGTTTTTCACTTGGTTTTGGATGGATCGCTTTTTTGGTAGCGATGCAGAACGTTATCGTTATGCACATTTACTTGAAAGTGTATTGTTTTTACCATATGGAGTTGCGGTAGATGAGTTTCAGCAACGCATCTATGACCATCCTGACATGACACCAAGTGAACGTAAAGCGGTATGGAAAGATCTTGAAACCATTTATTTACCTAATCGGGATTATGATGGACATCCCTATTTAGAACAAGGTGGTTTTTGGCAGAGACAAGGTCATATCTATGAAGTGCCGTTTTATTATATTGATTATGCTTTGGCACAAATCTGTGCGCTCCAATTTTGGCAACGATCCTTAGATGACTTCGATGGTGCATGGACGGATTATTTGGCACTGTGTCAATTAGGCGGAAGTAAATCATTTTTAGAGCTTGTTGCAACGGCACACTTGAAGTCACCATTTGAAGATGGGACGGTTGAGTCAATCATGGATTTCGTTAGTGATTGGCTAGTTGAACATAAGATCTTTTGATTATAAGCAATACAAAAGGATGTACAGAATGTCGTTTGACGACTTTCTGTACATCCTTTTTAGGACTCAACCGCCTGGTATAAAGAATATTGATCTTTGCCTTTTTTCTTCGAATCGTATAAAGCGAGATCGGCTTTATGATAAAGTGTATGAATAGTATCTGTCTTTTCCGCTATTGCAATTCCAATACTGATAGATAAATGAATATGATCATTTTCCAAATAGCTGAATGACTCTCTCATTGCTTCAAGCATACTGTTCGCCCGTTCTGTGACTTCATCGATAGTCATGCGTGAAAATAGAACCACAAACTCATCACCGCCGATTCGAGCGGCCAACTGATCTTTTCCGCTTTCTTTATCAATAATTTTTGCGGCTCGGACTAATAATTTATCGCCTTCTCCATGCCCTAAAGAATCATTTACGGATTTGAAATTATCTAAATCAATAATCATGAACTGTAATGGACCTCTTTTTTGATGAAGCCATTTTACTGCAGCATCTTCAAATGCCGCCCTGTTCTTTAATCCTGTCAATACATCATGGAATGCAAGATGAACAGGTTTTGCGATCATTTTAGCAAGAACAATGGACAAGATAATTGTGATGATAGAGATCGCTACCGTTTGGAATAGAAATTGATTACGGTACGAAGTTAGAACTCTTGAAAAAGGTACATCATGATACACAATTTCGACTACCCTATTAGTAGATAATCCAGGTACTGTATCCGCTTTATATGGTATGTATCTATAGGTTATGAGTTTGCCTTCTTCTTTAACAGTTGTTTCTTTAATTTCAAAGTTTTTATAGGATGCTTCGAAAACCGCTCTTCTGGAAGGATTGATTTTCTCTTCTTTGCCTATCTCTCGCTCCCCTAACAATAAACCTAAATAATTATATACATTCACTGACTTAATCTGTTCGTTTTCACTTTCTAATCTACTCATCGTATCTAAAAAGTTGAATTCCTTAAAGACCAGTTTGTCTTCCAGGTAATACCCCAACTCAATTATGTAATTCTTATCCGGCGTTGGCATATAACTGAATTTCTTAAATTCTCCTGTTTCCTGTTGAATATCAAGTGCATCGTGAGAAAATATGCCAAGTTCCCTTCGTTCCGTTAATAAAGAGCTGAATCTCGCGCAACATTCATTAAAATTCAATCCTATATCGGGTGTATAACTGCTTGCAATCACTTCGTTGTTTTTATCAATAATAAAGATATCCATACCGCTTTCTGCTTTCAAAGCTTGAAAATCCCATTTTAAAAAATTAGGTTGTTTTTCGTATTTTTCGAGTAAGCTGTATGAGTATTCTTTCATGTTTTCTGCGCGTTCAATATCTAGTAGATTATATACTTTATCGATTGTGACAAGACTTGTTATGATTTCATCTTCCGCCATTTGAATTTGTATTTCTAAACCCATTTCCACGTTCTTTTTCAGTCGAATATAATCTGCTATGACAATAATCAATGACAAAAGCAACGTGAAAGAAATCAGGATACCCGTTAACTTTATACGAAAATTCTTATCCACTTCATGGCACCCCTTCACGCTTTCATCCAGTAAAACATCTGACAATAGTATAGCATAGATCTAGGCCATTAGAACCGCACAACATGATTTTTTTTACTTTACTTACTTTTTTTACTTTAATTATAAAAAAGCAAAAAGCCGTATGGGCTCTTTGCTTTTCATTTCACAACTATAGTAAATATTACATTAACCCTTTCGCATTACCACCCGAATCGACATCCATATTGAGCGCTGCTGGTTTTTTTGGTAAACCAGGCATCGTCATAATATCGCCTGTCAAACAAACTAAGAATCCAGCACCAAGTTTCGGTAAAATATTGCGGATGGTGATCGTAAAGTCTGTTGGACGTCCTAACTTTTTAGGGTCGTCAGAAAACGAGTACTGCGTCTTCGCCATACAGACCGGCAACAGATCCCAGCCATTCTTTTTGATTTCCGCTAAATCTTTCTTTGCCTGATCGGTAAATAAAACGCCTGTGCCACCATATACTTTTTGAACAATCGCTGTGAGTTTTTCTTCTACTGATTGCTCTACTTCATAAATTGGCGCGAAATTATTTGGCTCTTCCATCACTTTTAAGACTTCTTTCGCCAATGCTTCTCCGCCTGCTCCACCGTCTTGCCATACATCCGTTAAAGCCATTTTTACGTCATGGTCCTGACACCACTTCTGGACTATCTGCAATTCACTATCAGAGTCCCCCACAAAATGATTAAGCGCGACGACAGGTTGCACGCCGAACGATAGAATCGTCTCAATATGCTTTTCCAAATTAACTAAACCTTTTTCTACAGCTTGACTATTCTCCGCTTTTAATTCCTGCTTCGCTACTCCGCCATGCATTTTAAGCGCACGAATCGTTGTCACAAGAACGACTGCATCCGGCTGGAATTTACCGATGCGCGCTTTAATATCCATAAACTTTTCTGCACCTAAATCTGATCCGAACCCTGCTTCTGTCACGACATAGTCAGCCAGATTACGCGCTGTATTTGTTGCGATCAACGAGTTACAGCCATGTGCAATATTTGCAAATGGTCCACCGTGAATTAGAGCGGGTGTGCCTTCGATCGTTTGAACGAGATTTGGTTTGAATGCATCTTTAAGCAGAAGCGTCAACGCACCCTCTACGCCTAAATCACGCACAGTCACAGCTTCTTTTTCATACGTATAGCCAATCACAATTTCGGACAAGCGCTCTTTCAAGTCTTGTAAGCTAGTCGCCAGACAGAATACAGCCATAATTTCGGACGCTACTGTAATATCAAAACCGTCTTCCCGTGGCACGCCTTGTGATGGCCCACCTAACCCAATCGTCACATGACGAAGCGCACGGTCATTCATATCCATGACGCGTTTCCATGTAATACGACGAGGATCGATGTGTAACATATTTCCCTGGTGCAAATGGTTATCAATCATCGCGCTCAACGCATTATTAACCGTTGTAATGGCATGAAGGTCTCCAGTGAAGTGCAAATTGATGTCTTCCATAGGCAGTACTTGAGAGAAGCCGCCACCCGTCGCTCCACCTTTGACACCCATTACCGGCCCTAACGACGGTTCACGCAATGCAATCATTGTTTTCTTACCTAAACGGGAAAGTGCATCACCCAAACCAACTGTCACTGTAGATTTCCCTTCTCCTGCTGGTGTTGGACTCGTAGCAGTTACAAGTACGACTTTCGCTTGTGAAGTGTTTTTTGGAATGAGGTCTACATTGATCTTCGCTTTGTATTTACCATATCGCTCTAACGCATCCAATGGAATACCTGCTTTGTCTGCTATATTTTCAATTGGTTGCATAGTTGCTTTTGATGCGATTTCCAAATCTGTCAGAGTCTTAACTTCTTTCGTCACTACTTCCACTGCCTCTCTATACCGGTTATGTTGTTTATTTCGAAATAGCTAAAACGATTTTACCAAATTGTACACTGTCATCCAGTTTAGTAAATGCCTCACTTGTTTTTTCAAGAGGAATCACTGAATCAATAACAGGATGGAGTTGATGCTCTTCAACTAACGCTAACATATCCCGTAATTCTTCCCGACTTCCCATTGTAGTGCCTAGTAACGAATACTGACCATAAAAGAAATCACGTAAGTTCAGTTCGACGGTATCTTCTGTTGTGGCACCAAATACTACGATCCGACCACCTTTTTTAAGAATTTCAAGAGAACGATTGAATGTTGCCCTTCCCACACTCTCAATCACAAGATCCACACGTTCATCTTTTAGTTCTGTAGGCCAATCGCTATTCGTATCGATTGCTATATCCGCACCGATGTTCATTGCGTGATTTCTTTTCTCTTCACTTCTAGACGTCACGATAACACGCGCTCCCATTTTCTTTGCAAATTGAATCATATAGGTCGCGACTCCACTTCCTGCTCCAGGAATAAAGACGGTTTGTCCTTCTTCTATTTGGCCCCTCGTCACTAGTGCCCGATAACCTGTAAGTCCCGCTAGAGCGAGAACTGCAGATTCATTCCATGTGAGATGTATCGGCTTTTTCTCTAACTGTTCTGAGGATATGCAAATCTTCTCAGCAAATGTACCATGATCCGGCATACCTAGAATATCAAATTCAGCTGGAGGCGCGTCGCTTTCTTCGAACCAGCGAAGGGAAGGATTAATTATGACTTCGTCACCTACGTTCCAACCAGTTACACCTTCTCCGATTGATTCAATCGTGCCTGCGCCGTCTGACCCTAGTACCAGTGGTTCTTTAGCGTCTCCACGTCGTTTGGGTATAGCCGTATCACGTCGATTTAATCCTGCTGTTTTCAATGCGACAATTACTTCACCGTTTCCAGCTGAGGGATCGGCGATATCTGTATAGTGCAGCTCACCATTTTCATGAACGAATGCTTTCAATCAACTCATCCTCCTTAGGTTTATCTACGATTCTATCATAACGTATTTCATTCTATTTTCCTACATTTCATGCTATTTGATTATTCATTATTTTGTATTAGGGGAGGTCCCTGCACAGTAAATAGTAGTTACTTTTTGTTAAGCATTAAAGTCAGGATAGTAAATAGTATTGAACTGGATCTGCACTTAAACTAAGAATAAGTTCAAAGACTACAACAATACCCACTCTACTGCCAGTAAATGGTCTACATCTATTTATGCAGGATTCAATCGGAAGTTAGTGTGACTCAGGGAGGATCAAGCCCGACAGGTGAGACATTCAGAAGGAGCTTTCGACTTGGTGAGCTCACCGCACGGCCCATGGAAAGCGTCTGCCGACTGGAGCTACCATCCCCTCGTACTCTCAAACTTATTCATTATACTTACCCTATTTAGATTTTAAGCTTCAGCTTATACAAAAATAACCCTAGAAGTATAATCACTTCTAGGGTTATTTTTATAGTGTGCGTCTTTTATATTTAGCCAGTTCAAGTAATTCTAGTACATCTTTCTTAGGAAGACGGATCGCTAACTCCATTAGTTCTTTCTCAGCCGATCGACGTCCTTTTCCGCTTCGATACTTCTCTTTATTCACTGCGTCGATTTCTGCATATAGCTCATCAATTTCTGTTGGCCATTTACCAGAGAATTCGACATTCATCGTTTCACGAAGACGATCATAAAGTGATTCTACTGTATTACCTGTCGCTTTGAAATACGGAGTAAATGTTACTTCACCCATAATCAGCTCGTCGGTAGAAACAGAAAAACGCTCGGAAATTTTAGCGATCCATGCAGCAGATGGTGCGTTCTTACCACGCTCCCAATCTTTAATTCGACTAGCTGATGTGCCAATTGCCGCTCCAAATGCCATCATCGATAGTCCTCGACGTTCTCTCAGTGCCTTTAAACGCAATCCAAAATCATCCTTGCTCCATTCGTTCAACGAAATACCCCCTGTATGACCTGTATTGTATTAATTTTATTATCAAAACAGTCTTTTTGTCAATTTATTTATTTATGAAATTTTTACTAGAGTTAAAATTGCGATGAAGCTACTGATACCAATTAGTAGCCGCTTCTTTGACGTGCGTAGTTTTCTTCATTTTTATCAATATATGCTTGAATAATTTGATCTTCAGTAAAACCGAGCGTATTCGCAAGTGCTCCGTAATTCACCCAGATCTCTTTATAATCTTCAAATGTTAATGAATCCAAGAATGTATAAATAGATTGACCCGTTTGAATAAACTGTTGTGTAAGATTTTGCTCTTTAACATCACGTGTTGGCCATTCTTCCAATCCGTCAAAGCTTTTTTCAATTCCTAAAGATAATAAGAAATGGATAGAATCCACATACTCTTCTAAAATGACATGGTCTGCTGAAGGACCTTTTGTGCTCCAGAATTTAAAACAACGTGTTTCGTTAGCCAACTCAGAAAGTTCGACGATTAATGCCAAACCTCTTTCAGTAAATGTTTCCTTCGTTTGATGATTTTTTTGAATATATGTATCGAGCGCTCTTTGCATTTCAAATAGTTGATGTAATTTCAATTAAATTCCCTCCACCATTTCGCTATAAAGTGAAACCTTTTCCCCTACTCATCCGTATAGTACAGTACTATATCGTTTGCAGGAGCTGATTTCATGGTTTTATTGATCCGCGTCTTCATTATAGCATTGGTTATTTATTTATTTTATGCCGGCATTCGCTATTTGACAGATGCTAAGCGAAAGCTGGACGAAGCGTATGAAAAAGAACACTATTATTTTTATGATGACGTGAAAAATATCCGTAAAAATTTCTTTATTACGTATAAAGGTGCGATGTTTGAAGGTGAGAAATATCTAGGCACCACAACTGATTCCTTTGATGTAGTTTCCATTTTCATTTGGGTGAAAAATGAAGCGAATTTACAAGGAATGACGAAAGAAGATTTTCTTTTTCTCGAATCCGAAGTTCGGGCGAATTATCCTCATGCTGAAATCAACTGGAAGAACCCAATTGAACAATTAATGAAATCTTGATTAAACGGAAATAGCCGAAAAAGCTATTTCCGTTTTTTATATTAAAATGTAATAGCTGTTGGTACTTTCACACCATATACCGCTAGTAATAGCACGATGTCGATCATCATCAGAAGTAGAAATCCAATACGGAAATGGGTCTTTCTTGTTTTGTGATGAAAGAATTGCATACCAAAGTACGCGCCTACTCCACCACCAAGCAGTGCCAATAACCATAAATTTCTTTCAGGCACACGTTGCTGTTTCTTTTTAGCTTGTCGTTTATCGTATCCCATTGCCCCAAATGCCCAGAGTGATAGGATGACCATATAAATCAATAGAGTTTGTGCCATTTCAGCCATTCCTCCATACGAAAAAATCCACTTTCATTTCCATATAAGAATGAAAACGAAAGTGGATTTTGGTTCATCTTATTTTGCTACAGATTTTTTTGCTGTCTCTGCAAGTTGTGCAAATGCTGATGCATCTGTCACTGCAAGTTCTGCAAGCATCTTACGGTTAACATCGATGCCAGCTACTTTCAAGCCGTGCATTAATGTGCTGTATGAAATACCATTCACACGAGCAGCCGCGTTGATACGTGTAATCCATAGTCTACGGAAATCACGTTTTTTGTTACGACGATCACGGTAAGCATAGTTATAAGATTTCATTACCTGTTGGTTTGCTACCTTATAAAGTCTATGTTTTGAACCGAAATAACCTTTTGCTAATTTCAATACTTTTTTATGACGCTTGCGCGTTACTGTTCCACCTTTTACGCGTGGCATAGTGCATTACCTCCTGCTTATCCTATAAGTGTGTGTTCGATCTTACTTCATGTTTGTTAGCATTTCGCGAATACGCTTGTAATCGCCTGAAGAAACTAGTGAAGACTTACGTAAGTGACGCTTAGCCTTCGTAGATTTGTTAGCAAATAGGTGACTTGTGTAAGCACGGCCACGTTTTAATTTACCAGATCCAGTTCTTTTGAAACGTTTCGCGGAACCGCGGTGAGTTTTCATTTTTGGCATGTTCTGTTCCTCCTAAATTGTTCGTGTTACTGTTACTGTTTCTCGGCAAGTGGGGCAAGTATTAAGAACATGCTCCGACCTTCCATTTTGGGTTTAACTTCAACAGTTGCTACTTCTTTGCAAGCTTCTGCAAAGCGATCAAGTACTCGTTGGCCAATTTCTTTATGCGTAATCGCACGACCGCGGAAACGAATCGAAGCTTTCACCTTATCCCCATTTTCAAGGAACTTGATTCCGTTACGAAGTTTCGTTTGGAAATCATGCTCATCAATTGTAGGGCTAAGTCGAACTTCTTTTACGTTGATGATCTTTTGGTTCTTACGTACTTCACGCTCTTTCTTTTGCTGTTCGAACTTGAACTTTCCATGGTCCATAACACGAGCTACTGGGGGCTTCGCTTGTGGAGCAACAAGAACTAAGTCCAGGTTTGCTTGAGCAGCAATTTCTAAAGCTTCATTACGTGTTTTGATACCGAGTTGTTCGCCGTTGTGATCGATTAATCGCAACTCACGTGCTCTGATACCATCATTTACGTACATGTCTTTGCTAATAGTAATCCACCTCCGAATATTGTCTCGTGAATACACGTTTTGGTATATCGGAAATTCCGATTTAAAGTCCCATAGGTCTATCCATTTTACAAAATAAAAAAAGTAGACAAATATGATTTGTCTACCCGCGTAAGTATACTATGCTCGTACGCATAGTTATAAACTTATTGTGCTAACCTGGCAACAACTTCATTGCGTCGATCAGGTGAGAAGCGGGTAGCCTCTTCTTATACCACAAACTGTATTCAGTTAACCTTATTAATAATAACATCTTTAGTATCAAGTGTCAATAACTCTGCAAATCTCATTGTCGGATGCACAGGTTATGTTTGAATTAATTCAACTTTTAAAGTATAGCGTATTATAAATGGGATTGCAACTACTTTTTTTCAGCATTTTTGAAAAGCCGAATGAAAACAGCTTTAAATCCACTTTGACGCATGTTTTTGGCTTCTCCCATGAAACTAGCCAGGAAGATCTTCCTGGCTGTCTCTTTGCTACGCTGACTGTTTGTATGAAGCCTTTAGAAGTGGGAAGACTCGATTTAAAAAACGGATCTACGTTACTTACTTCTTTCTATTAGTCTTTCTTCACGTCTTTTTTAATTAACTCAAGGAACGCGTCGAATGACATGCTTTCGGAATTTTGTTCACCGTATTTACGAACATTGACTTCGCCGGCTTCCATTTCACGATCTCCTAGAACAAGCATATAAGGAACTTTTTGTACTTGTGCTTCACGGATCTTATAACCAATCTTCTCGTCTCGGCTGTCCACATCTACTCGGAACCCAGCCATTATCAGTTTCTCTTTTACGTCCTCTGCATAATCAAAGTGAACGTCAGGTGATACTGGGATAAGTTCTACCTGAATTGGTGCTAACCATGTTGGGAAAGCTCCTTTGTATTCTTCAATTAAGAAGGCAACAAATCGTTCCATTGTTGACACGACGCCTCTATGGATTACGACTGGACGATGTTGCTTGCCGTCTTCTCCGATATACGTAAGGTCGAAGCGCTCAGGTAATAAGAAGTCCAGTTGTGCAGTGGAAAGTGTCTCTTCCATTCCAATCGCTGTTTTTACTTGTACATCCAATTTCGGACCGTAGAATGCTGCCTCGCCTTCTTCTTCTGTATACGGAAGCCCCATCTCATCCATCGCTTCTTTTAACATAGCTTGTGCGCGTTCCCACATTTCATCGTCATCAAAGTATTTCGTTGTATCTTCAGGATCGCGATACGATAGACGGAATGAATAATCTTTAATATTGAAGTCTTTGTACACTTCGATGATCAACATGACGACACGTTTAAACTCTTCTTTAATCTGATCAGGTCGCACGAAGATATGCGCATCGTTCAATGTCATTCCGCGTACGCGCTGAAGACCGGAAAGCGCTCCGGACATTTCATAGCGGTGCATGGTGCCGAGTTCTGCCAAACGAAGAGGCAAGTTACGGTACGAATGAATCCCATTTTTGTAAATCATCATGTGATGAGGGCAGTTCATTGGACGTAAAACCAGATCTTCGTTGTCCATGCTCATTGTTGGGAACATGCCATCTTGATAGTGATCCCAGTGACCTGACGTTTTGTAGAGCTCTACACTTCCAAGTACCGGAGTATAGACGTGCTGATAGCCTAGTCTTTCTTCTTTATCCACAATATAACGCTCTACTACGCGTCGAATTGTAGCGCCTTTTGGCAACCAGAGCGGAAGACCTTGTCCGACTTTTTGTGAGTTCGTAAAGAGATTCAGTTCTTTACCGATTTTACGGTGATCTCGTTCTTTCGCTTCTTCGAGCATACGCAAGTGTTCTTTTAGCTCGTCTTTTTTGAAGAAAGCTGTTCCGTAAATACGTTGAAGCATTTTGTTATCAGAGTTCCCTCTCCAATAAGCGCCGGCAATGCTTAACAATTTAAATTCTTTTAGTTTACCTGTAGACGGGACATGGATACCACGGCATAAGTCGAAAAATTCACCTTGTTCATAGATCGACACTTGTTGATCTTCAGGAATCGCTTCAAGAAGTTCCAATTTGTATTCATCGTCAATTTCTTTAAAGCGCTTTTCGGCTTCTGCACGCGATACATCGTGACGAATGATCGGCAAGTTTTCGCCAATGATGCGTTTCATTTCTTTTTCTAATTCTGGTAGATCTTCTGCTGTGATGGGTGTAGGTGAATCGATATCATAATAGAACCCATTTTCGATAGTAGGACCTATTCCAAGTTTCGCATCCGGGAATTTGCGTTTGACGGCTTGTGCTAAAAGGTGAGCCGTACTATGGCGCAGAATTTCCAATGCTTCATCTGAAGTTGGAGTAATGATACTAATATCTCCATCTGCATGGATTGGTGATTTCAAATCGATCAGCTGATCTCCGATTTTCCCTGCCAATGCGCTTTTACGCAATCCAGGACTGATGGAGCCTGCAATTTCTTCTGTAGTAACACCGTCTTCAAATTCTTTTACTGCTCCATCTGGAAATGTTAAATGAATATTTTCTGGCATGTGTATGACTCCCTTTCTTTTTTTGAACGCAAAAAAGCCTCATCCCTAAAGGGACGAGGCTTGAGCTCGTGGTTCCACCCTTCTTCCTTCCATTCGCAAAAACGCGAAAAGACCGAAGCTTTCGATCGGCTAACGGGCCGTTACCGTCATCAGCTACTCAATTTCACTGATGCTGCTCGGAGGTGGTACATTTATCTTCTGCCTACAAGGGTTTCAGCCATGCCCCTGTTCTCTGGAAAGGTGAAAAAATAAATTATTGTCCTCTTCGATGCATTGTAATATGTTATGAATGTTGAACTGTGTAATAGTATAGAAAAGTCTGAGCGTAATTGCAAGTATAATTTAGTAATTCTTTCAACAAAACCATTTTCTAAGAAAGATTAATCTCGCCAGTTCTCCCCGCCCAGTTTGAATGGCTGGCTGACCATGCGGATTCTCTCCATAATTCGTGCAGCTTTAATCGGCTCTTTTTCCCCGCGCTGACTCGTTGTCAGATGATGTTCTAATTCCGTATAATCAAAATTAGATGTGAAGAATACAGGGAGCTTTTCCGCCATACGGTACTGCAAAATCGTGCCTAGCACTTCATCGCGTGTCCACGTTGACATGGTCTCTGCCCCTATATCATCCAGCATCAAGACAGGAGCCCTTTTTACAAACTCTATTTTTTCGTCCAATGTTTGGTTTTGGATAGATTGCTTCATTTCACGCAGAAACTCCGGCACATACACTACAACAGTCTGAATACGTCTAGTTGCCAGTTCATTCGCCAACGCACCTAAAATGAATGATTTTCCAATACCGAAGTTACCGAATAAATAGAAGCCTCTTTCAGGGACTTTACCGGTAGACTCAATTTGATTCAGGAAGTCTTTCGCAGCGCGCATTACAATCACGCGACTATCTTCAGAGAGGAAGTTCACGTCAGACAGGCGCGCTTCCATCACTTCTTTAGGCATGTACATACTGTTCACCATTTTCGAGATGTTTCTACGTTCATCTTCCAATTGCTTAGTTGGACAGACTACGTAATCAATATCAATAAGGCGCTGTGAGATGACTAATTTCGGCTCAAAGCCTTTCATGACATTAATACATCCATCGAGATTCGGACAGCGCTCACATGCGTGAGAAGCCGTTGTGAATTCATATAATTTACCTAGACTGCGGTTGACCACTTCTGTATTGACTTCATCGGAATGATCGCTAATAAATTTTTGTACAGCCGGGTCTTCCATCACTTCCGTTCGAAGCTCGTCGTATTTCTGGGCTAATGAAGGAGCATTCACTACGCGTTTCATCGCATCCCCAATTCGTTCCATGTTATTTCACCTCTGATTCTTGAATCCCCAATTCTTTCAATAACTTCTGGCGTTCTTCTTCCACATTGAAGTCATCAGGCTTTTCGGATTTCTTATTCTTTTTATCGCGCTTGGAAAACCATTCTGGAACTTTTTCTTCCCGGGTCGGCTTTCGACTTCTAGGCGTCGATTGCTTCCCTTCTTTAAGCCATTTCATGTATTGATCATGTTCTTCTCTTGATAATTTCAAGGCTGTTTTAGCATCATTTACTTGTTTATTCGCCCAATGGGAAGCAATGCGTTCCACAAAACTACTAGTGATTTTTCCATCATTACGTAGCATGACATATTGTAGCAAGACATTGACGACACCCACTGGGAATTTATGCAGATTGATTAATCGTTCAGCAAGCTGAATATCTACAAGGAATGGTTCTTTTTTACTTACTTTACGTAACATCTCTTTTGGTGGTGTATGTTCCAAATAAAATAGCAATTCTTCGTCACGACTCATATTTTCTTTAGGCTCTTCGTCGACTACCGGTTGTGTAAACACCGACTGTAATTTTGGTGGTTGCTTTGATGTATTCATCTTATAAAACTCCGCAGCCGCCTTACGAACTTTTTCTTCTGTCAGCTGATGGTTTTCGTCCATTGCAATCATCACGACTTTTTGCATATCAAGCGGACTGAGTGAATACAAGAAAGCTAGCATCGCGATCATTTCTTGAGAAATAGAACGCAGAGAAGCTTTAGGAATCATTTGATCGGATAGTCCGTTATAAAATAAATCAAAATTAAAATTCAATACGTAAAACGGTATGCCAGGAGGCTCACTTTTCCCTTGAAATTGCATACCTGCAGTCAATTCCATCGCCTGATCGCCTCTTGCTGGTTTATAAACATCTAAAAACGTCCGTGATATATCTTGATACTCATCTTTTGCAATAGGTTTCACTAAAAACCGGTCACGCAACTGCCGGTAGGGCTGCTCTCCGATTTTACTGAATAAAAATGTAGACAAAAGCGGATCGTTGAAGAAAGAAGATGCATCGAGCGGCGGTAATAGCTCGTATAGGAAAGACCGCTTATCTATTTCTTGTTTTTTCTTATACGTACGTAATAATCCAATAGCTTCCAATGAAATCCTCGCTTCAAAAATGGATTGAAGTGGGAAAGAAGACATATTCATCAAATAATAGTGGGTATGTTCTTGCGGTTCCTTGCTTTCCGCATCTGTCCAAAGAGTCATAAACAGACTGATCGCCTCGGGACCGATAAGTGGCTGATAAAATAGCGTTAGCATCTGCCGATCATACGCAGAAAAAGGATGTGCTAACTTTACTTCGAAGGAATCGACAGGCTGCAACTCGGTATAAAGCATTTAAACAATCGCCTCCCCTTCTAGATCAACAACTTACTCTTGTTCATCTTTCCTGTTTTGCAATTGTTGCAACTCGTCTATAAAGATGGTGATGTCTTTGTAGTGGCGGTAGACAGACGCAAATCGTACATATGCCACTTCATCTACATCCACTAATCGTTCCATCACCATTTCTCCTACTTGTTCGGAATCTATTTCGACATTCCCTGAGCTTCTTAGTTCTTTTTCGATAGAAGCCACGATATCTTTTAATTGTTCGATCGGTACCGCACGTTTTTCACAAGCACGAATTAATCCTCTCAGCAACTTTTCACTGCTGAATTCTTCTCGCGTCTTATCTTTCTTTACGACAACTAGCGGAGAATGCTCTACTTTTTCAAAAGTCGTGAAACGAAAACTACATTTTTCGCATTCACGTCTTCGTCGAATGGAGCGGTTTTCTTCCGCAGGCCGTGAATCTATTACACGTGTACCGTTGTAGTGACAAGCTGGACATAACATAGTTAGTTCCTCCGCATTTCATTAGTACTTTTCATTATAACAGAAACTATCCATACAACAACAAACGGACACAGAAAAGCACTTCATCCCATAAGATGAAGTGCCAATTCGTTCATTAAGAAGTTACTTTGTCCGTTAATGCAGAAGCGACTTTTTTCGCCAATTGCACAACACGTGCTGAATAACCCCATTCATTATCATACCAAGCAAGCACTTTGATTTTACGATCGCCCATGACGATAGTAGAAAGGCCGTCAAGTGTTGCGGATTCTGTTGTCGTATTGAAATCGATCGATACAAGAGGCTCTGTAGTAAAGCGAAGAATGCCTTTCATCGGGCCTTCTGCTGCTTTGCGGAACGCGTTGTTCACTTCTTCAACCGTTACATCTTTTTCTACGTCCACTACCAAGTCCACAAGGGACACATTCGGTGTCGGAATACGCAATGCCAAACCATGAATCTTTCCTTCAAGCTCAGGGAGTACAAGAGACAAAGCTTTTGCAGCACCTGTTGAAGTAGGAATGATGGACTCTCCGCAAGAACGCGCGCGACGCAAATCTTTATGGGGATTGTCCAGGTTCTTCTGATCATTCGTATATGCATGGACAGTTGTCATTAAGCCATTTACAATACCGAATTCATCATTCAATACTTTTGCAACTGGCGCTAAACAATTTGTCGTACAACTAGCATTAGAAATTACACTTTGTTTAGTAACGTCTAATTTGTCGTCATTCACTCCGATCACAACGGTTACGTCTTCATTTTTACCTGGTGCTGTTAAAATTACTTTCTTTGCACCGGATTCCAAATGAAGTGCTGCTTTGTCACGTGAGTTGAATACACCTGTTGATTCTATAACGATATCTACACCAAGTTCTTTCCAAGGTAATTTCGAAGGGTCACGCTCAGAAATTAACTGTACACGTTTGCCGTCGATAATGATCGCGTTTTCTTCCGCTACGATTTCACCATCGAAAACTCCGTGTGTTGAGTCATATTTCAAGAGATGTGCAATTGTTTCAGCTGGATATGTCGCATTGACAGCAACTAGATTCACATCATCTTCTTTAATAATCTGGCGGAATACCATCCGTCCAATACGGCCGAGTCCGTTAATTGCAATTTTTGTAGTCATTAAAGGGATCCTCCTGCATGTATGTTATACTTTATATCTTTAATCGTTCATTAGTATAACACATTTTATCATTATGCCAACACTATTACACAATAAATTTACAAATTAATTCCCTCTATCATTTATCTCGGCACAGCTTGCCAGTTTTCAAGGATTGCATCCAACTGCTTTTCGGTTTCTTCCAATGTATCGTTGTTATAAATCACCGCGTCAGCGCCTTGTTCTTTGATATTCATATCTAACTGGGACGCGATTCTGGCAGCCGCTTCTTGTTCTGTCCATTCATTGCGAGCCATCAGTCTCTGCTTTTGAATTTGCTTCGTGACCGACACGACGACAATCTTCTCCACATACTCCTGAAGTTTACTTTCAAAAAGTAATGGGATGTCCATAATGACGGTTTGATAGCCTTGTGTAACGTAGTCTTCTCTCTGACTGATCATTCGTCCTCTAATTGCAGGATGCATCAATTCATTTAACTGTCGCCGTTTCACTTCATCGCCAAAAATAATGGCGCCAAGCTGTTCGCGATTTAGTGTACCATCTTCACGTACTACTTCTTCACCGAATGTCTGTTGAATTTTATCAAGTAATGGGCTGCCTGGCTCAACAACTTCCCTCGCGATTACATCCGCATCGACAATAGGGTAACCTTTTTCACGCAACATGTTGGCTACCGTACTTTTCCCGCTTGCAATACTTCCCGTCAATCCGATAATCATGTGCACCACTCCTTATTTTTGGCATGCTGGACAATAGACAGATGTTCTGCCTGCAATCTGCTTACTTTTAGTCGGTGTATCGCATGCTACACATGTTTTTTTACCGTACATATGCAGTCGATCCTGCATCGTTCCCGCGTTGCCGTTCACTGAACGATAATCAGATATTGTACTGCCCCCTGCGTCGATACTTTCTTGCAAAACACGTACAATCTCTTCAAACAATAAAATTTTACGCTTCTTGCTAATTCGTTCTGCTGTACGACCCGGATGGATTTTCATATGAAACAGTGCTTCTGTAGCGTAAATATTGCCGCATCCTGAAATGACTTTTCCATCCATGATCACTTCTTTGATAGGTTTTCTTTTATACTTCGGAGTTTCTGCCATCGATAAAAAATGGTCTAGCGCTTCATCGGAAAAAGGTTCGGGTGCCATTTCTAATAAAGGGGGAAAATCTTCTTCCGCCTGAAGTAAACGCATTTCGCCGAATCTTCGTATATCCGAGTAGACGAGTAATCCGCCATCTTCCATTTCTAAAAAGACATGTGCATGTTTCCGAAACTTCTCTTCTGTAATTTCATCAGGAGAGTTTACGACAAACCATGCACCCGTCATGCCAAGATGGCTGACGAGTAAGTATGGTTCATTTCCTTTCAATAAATGAAAATAAATATATTTACTGCGACGTACAATTTTCTCGATTTGCATGTGCTCCATACCGTGAAGAAAGTCGTCCACAGATTTTCCTTTAATAATCGTTTCTTTTCCAGCAGTTTTAGAAATGACCACGGTATCCGATACAGAAAGTCGTTTAACCGTCCGCCCTTCCACGAGCGGTGCAAGATCGCGCACCACTCCTTCTACTTCCGGTAATTCTGGCATATATATCACTCACTTTGTTTCGTACCAAGACTTGCCATAATTCCAATCGACTTTCAACGGAACGTCGAGTTGAATCGTTTGTTCCATGACTTCCGGCACGATTTCTTTTAATTTCTCCAGCTCTTCCATTGGCGCTTCAAAGATCAATTCATCATGCACTTGTAGTAACATACGTGCTTGCATATTTTCTTTTTCAAGTCTGGTATCCATATCGATCATCGCTTGTTTAATGATGTCTGCCGCCGTTCCTTGAATCGGTGTATTCATCGCTGTACGCTCCGCGAAACCTCGCAAGTTGAAATTCGAACTCGTGATATCCGGCAAATAACGTCTACGTTTTAATAGTGTCGTGACATAGCCTTTTAACTTGGCATCCGTAATACTGTCATCCATATACTGTTTGACGCCTGGGAAGCTTGCTAAATACGTATCGATGAATGTCGCTGCTTCTTTCCGATTAATATTTAAACTCTGTGATAATCCATAATCACTGATGCCGTAGACGATACCAAAGTTGACAGCTTTTGCTGCGCGACGCATATTGCTATCGACGTCCTCTTCCTTGACACCAAACACGTCCATTGCCGTTTTCGTATGAATGTCCGCACCTTGGCGGAATGCTTCAATTAATTTTTCATCTTGCGAAATATGTGCAAGTACACGCAACTCAATCTGTGAATAGTCGGCCGCAAACATAATCCATTCTGTTTCAGATGGAACGAAAGCTGCGCGTATTTTGCGCCCTTCTTCCAACCGAATCGGGATATTTTGCAAGTTCGGATTGATCGAGCTCAATCTCCCTGTCTGTGTTAAAGCCTGCTGGAATCTTGTATGAATCTTTCCATCTTCATGAATTTCTTTTGTCAGCCCTTCAATATAGGTTGAGTTTAATTTACCGAGCTGTCTGTATAGTAAAATATGTTGAATGATTTCATGTTCGCTTTCGAGCTTCTCTAGCACATCCGCAGCTGTCGAGTAGCCCGTCTTCGTTTTCTTGATAGGCGTCAAACCGATTTTTTCAAATAAAATGACACCAAGCTGTTTAGGCGAATTAATATTGAATTTCTCGCCAGCCATTTCATAAATCGTCTTCTCAATTATCGCCAGACGTTCCGATAATTGCTCACCAATCGTTCTCAGCACACCTACGTCCGTTTTCACACCCGTTACTTCCATTTTCCCAAGTATCTTCGCTAACGGTAATTCCAGGTCATGGAATAAATCTTGCTGTTCATTGTCCGCTAATTGTTTTGTGACGACTGGATACAACTCCCACACCGCATGCGCTTTTCTCGCAGTATGGTTGGCAAGTTGTTCCAATTGCGGCACCGTTCGTTTAGCCCCTTTACCGTAGACCACTTCATCACTTTCCACACCATGATAGCCAAACGCCCGTGCAATTTCGGAGACTTCATTTGTCGAGAAGGAAGGATTGACGATGTACGCCGCCAGCATGAGATCGAATTCTGCACCATGTAGTTCCATTCCAAGTCGTGCAATCGCTGCATACGCTGATTTAGAATCCGAAACATATTTACATGTTGTTTGGTCTGCCATCCAGTTTCTAAAGAGATCAGATGAAGTCGCTAATTCAGTAGAAATGAAATACGTATCGGTGTCATTCGATAAACCAATACCTAAAATATCTTGAGATAAATAATTATCTCCATCGATCTCGACGTGCAAAGACATCGTGTCCGTCAGCATTTCTGAAGTAATTTCTTCCACGGTATGAACATTGATTTCTTCGAGTGGTTGAACTTCGACAAATACATCCATCTTTTCAAGCAATGATTTAAATTGTAATTCTTTATATAGTTGTATAACTTCTTCTTCATTTCGTCCGATAAAATCCATATCATCCAATGACACCGTAATCGGTGCGTGAACTTCAATCGTCGCGAGTTCTTTACTCATGAATGCTTGGTCTTTATTATTCACGAGGTTCTCTTTCATTTTCTTGGCGGTGATTTGCTCTATCGATTCATAGACATTTTCTACAGAGCCGTATTCCTTCAACAATTTGATGGCAGTTTTTTCGCCAATCCCAGGTACGCCTGGAATATTATCGGACGCATCGCCCATCAAACCTTTCATGTCGATGATCTGCAATGGTGCAAGTCCATATTTTTCCTCGATATGCGCGGGTGTGTATTTTTCAAGATCGGTGATGCCTTTTCTTGTAATACATACCGTCGTCTGATCATTCGCCAGTTGCGTTAAATCTTTATCTCCTGAAATGATAACGACTTCCGCTTCTGCATCACTGCACTCTCTGCTTAATGTTCCGATAATGTCATCCGCTTCATATAAATCAAGTTCATACTGCGTGATGCCGAAAGCTTCAATTAGTTTACGAATATACGGAAACTGTTCCGAAAGCTCGGGTGGTGTTTTTTGACGTCCACCTTTGTATTCTGTATACGTACTATGACGGAATGTGGTTTTACCTGCATCCCATGCTACGATTACGTGCGTTGGTTTTTCATTCGCTAAGATGGTCTCTAACATCATCGTAAAGCCGTATACCGCGTTGGTATGCACACCTTTTTCATTCGTTAATAAAGGTAAAGCAAAAAATGCACGATAGGCTAAGCTATTTCCATCCAATAAGACGACTTTCTTTTTCGTCAAAATCCATCCCACTCCTTCATGTTCGTCACTATAAAAAAAACGTCATTTTCATCTAGTTTACCACGTTTGGCAACTCGAAGGAAAATGACGCACTTATAATTACTCGATATTGCCGGTTAATAGCTTGGCATATGGAGAATCTGCTGGAAGGATGATCATCGTTTCATCATTCACGACTTTCGTATAGGACTGAAGTGTTCTATACAGTTTGTAGAATTCAGGATCTTTTGCATATGCATCGTTGTATATTTTTGCAGCTTCGGCTTCACCTTGCGCAGTGACGATCGCTGCTTCTTTTTTCGCTTTTGCTAACATTTCCTGAACTTCACGATCTGTTTCCGCTTCAATCTTCTGCTTCGCTGCATCACCCTCTGAAAGATACGATTGTGCAGTCGAATCACGCTCTGAAATCATTCGTGTGTAAATAGATTGTTCGTTTTCTTCAGGTAAATCAATACGTTTCATCCGGACATCTACCACTTTGATACCATAATTCCCATCGTCCAAAAACTTATTGACTTTGGCCGTCACATCATCATTCAAGCTTCCGCGAGAAGAATCTTCATCATTGACAACATTGACGTAATCGAGACGTCCCATTTCATTACGGACTACAGAATAAATGAATTCTTCCATTCTAGCTTCCGCATTGACAATATTACGCGCGTTGGAAATCATTTTGGCGGGATCTGTAATATGCCATATTGCATAGTTATCAATGATGATCCGTTTCTTGTCTTTTGTATTGATTTCCGCTTCTGACACGTTAGACGTCATTCGATTTTTCGGCAACGTACTGACACTTTGAATGAATGGTATTTTCATATTCATACCAGGCTTTTCGATAATTCGTGTAATCTCACCGAACTGACGGACGACTCGGTACTCATTTTCTTTGACGATAAATAAGTTGGATAACAGAATGACAAGAATCGCAAAAACTACTGTTAGCGAGATAATGAGTTTTGTGTACTTTTTCATATCTAACGCTTTTTTCGGTCGCATCTGCGTCACTTTAGGATCTGATTCCGGTGCCGATTTCTGTGCAGTTCTTTTTTGATCAGTTTCCCCCATCTTCTTGAGGGCCTCTTCTATCTTCTTGAAAGGGTTTTGTTCGTTACTCATGAAGCTTTCCCTCCTTTTTCAGCTGACTTATCCTTTTCTTCCGTTACTGGCGGCTGATCTTTTTGCAGCTGTTGGAGCGGTAAATACTTCATCGTTTCTCCGCTGTCGTTCATGATATAAAGATTCGCTTTAGGTAACACTTGCTCTAGTGTCTCAATGATCAAGCGCTCGCGAGTGATATCTTTACTTTTTGCATATTCATTATACAAATCACTGAATACTGCTACGTCACCACGCGCTTGTTCGATACGTGCCGTCTTTTTTCCTTGCGCTTGGGATTTGATTGCGTCACGTTCACCAATCGCTTCTTTCGTCCTTTGGTTTTCGTACTTTTTCGCTTCGTTAATTTTCGTGTTTTTCGTTTCACGCGCATCTGTTACAGCAGTAAATGCTGCACGGACTTCTGCGTTTGGTAATTCCACGTCTTGCAACTTCACACCTTGTACTGCTATACCAATATCATATTTTTCTACTAAACTAGTTAATAGTTCACGGGTCTTTGCTTCGATTTCCGCTTTTCCATCCGTTAGTGCCGCATCGATTGTGGAACTACCGATGACTGAACGAATAGAGGCAGATGCCGCATCCCTCAAGATTTCAATAGGGTCTTCTGCATTGAATAGATACTTCTTCGGATCCACAATCCGCCACTGCACTGTCAGATCGGTCAGAACGATGTATTCATCCCCTGTAATCATCTTCGTTTCCTTATCCACGATTTCACCTGACTTGTCTTGCTTGTAACCGAAATGAATACTGTATGTTTCCTTTGATACGATCTCTGTCTTCTGAATCGGCCAAGGTAATTTAAAATGTAGACCTGATTCCGTCACAGGTGCGCCAGCTTGACCGAATGAAATGACGACAGCTTGTTCAGATTCGTCTACTGTGTACCACGTAGTAAAGACGATCAATAAAAGTAATAAGCCGGTGATAAACAAACCTAGAGTCACCAGAATTCTTTTTGTGCTCATTTCTGTTCCCCCTTTTCTATGTATGACTACTGTACGGAACAGTAGTCGAGTAAGTTTCATTTTTCTATACTACATTTGTTCATCGGTAGGTAGTTGAACACGGAAAACAGTGCCGACACCCACTTCACTGTCCACTGTGACAGTCCCTTGATGCGCTTCAGCGATGTGTTTCACAATCGCAAGACCAAGTCCTGTACCACCTGATTCCCTGCTTCTCGCACGATCTACGCGGTAAAAACGTTCAAATAGACGCGGCAGCTCTGAAGGCATGATGCCAATCCCTTGATCGCGGACTGTGATTAACACATTTTCTTCTATTTCTTCTACAGAAACTGTTACAATCGTTTTCTCTTGCGAGTAAGCGATGGCATTATTCAATAAGTTCACCATGACTTGCACTAAACGATCATGATCTGCAGGGATGATTAATTGGTCTGGCATATGCAAATCAATTCGCATGTCTTTTTCCTGCACTTTTGCTTGAACGATTTTGACGGATTGCTGCACTACTTCTACCACATCAACAGGGGTTCGTGTAATTTCAAAACTGCCACGCTCCATGCTGGACAATCGCAATAAATCTTCAATCAATAATTGCAGACGATTACTTTCTTTATACATAATCTCTAGGAAATCTCGCTTCATCACAGGATCTTCTACTACACCGTCAAGCAACATTTCTGAAAAACCTTTAATCGACGTAACAGGCGTTTTTAATTCATGAGACACATTCGCCACGAAATCTTTACGTACTTGCTCTAGACGAACCAGCTCTGTCACGTCATGCATGATAATAACGATTCCAAGCCAGTTACCATTTTCACCGATGACAGGTGCTCCGTAAACTTCTAAATAACAAACGCCTTCTTTAAGTAAAACTTTGGATTGAAATGAACGTACTTCCTCCGTTAAAAATATCGTTTCTATTTCTCTTTCAATATCTGATGGCAAACCAATATCTTTAAATGTTTTTCCCATTAACTCTTCACCATTGCGATGGAATGTTTCTTCAAACACACGGTTGACTAAGTTGACTGCCCCTTGTCTACCAAACATCAATAGACTGCTACCAATGCTACTGACTAATGTATTTAAACGTTCTTGTTCCATTGCGCGTAGTGCAGCGTTTCCTTGTAATTTCTGCGCGACTTCATTGATGGAACTCATCAGTTGGTGATTGGTTGCAGTGTCTTCATTATGCGCTCGTACCAAATAATTGCCTTGCGCTAATTGATGGATAACACCTGTAAAGTGATCAATTGGCCGGACATATTGCTGAAGGATTTTTGCCATAACAAACATCGTAATAACAAATACTAAAACGAGTGTAAACAGTAAGTAGACCCAATAGGTTTGTTGTATAGTCGCGTCCACATTTTCTCCAAACAAATGAAAAAATTGTCCTAAGATAATTCCTAGCACAATTAATAAAATGGATAAAATGATGGCTGATGCAGATAAAATTCTTGTGTAATAATACTTCATCTAGTTTTGCTCCCCGAACTTGTAACCGACGCCTCTCATCGTTTTAATATAGCGCGGTTTCCTCGTATTTTCTTCGATTTTATCGCGCAGATGGCTAACATGTACATCCACAATTCTAGAATCTCCCGCAAACTCGTAATTCCAGACCGCTTGTAACAACTGATCTCGAGAGAACACCCGATTCGGATGCTTCATGAAATAAACAAGCAACTCAAATTCTTTCGGTGTGAATTCTAGCGGCTTTTCATCCAAATACACTTCCAAGCGTTCCGGATACACTGTCAGCTGCCCTGCAACCAATTTCTTTTCCTTCATAGGGTTGCGCTCACCTGTACGCCTAAGAACTGCACGAACTCTTGCCGCCACTTCACGAGGACTAAAAGGCTTGGTCATATAATCATCGGCACCCATTTCTAGCCCTACGATTTTATCCATCTCTTCTCCTTTAGCAGTCAACATGATGATCGGCGTTTCAATATTCTCTTTTCTCAGCATACGGCAAACTTCTATTCCGTCTATTTTAGGCAACATTAAATCTAGAAGAATCAAATCAGGGTGTTCATCTAATACTTTTTCCACGGCTTCTTCTCCATCATTCGCGAGTACGGTTATATAACCCGCTTGTTGCAATGTGAATTCAAGTAGTTTTTGTATTGACTGTTCATCTTCCACAATCAAAATCTTTTGCTGTTTAATTCCCATCCGCGGATTCCTTTGTTTGTATGAGTTTGGCAGGAAGCTTTTGTGGAGCGATGACCACTACTTCTCCACTCATAATTCGTTCGCCTTCTTGATCGGTTGCATCTACTTGGATGGTTACTTGGTTTGACTGCACTTCAAGTTTTGTAACTTCGAGAACGAATTCAACTATCGAGTAATGATAGACCGGTTTAGGAAAATGTAGTTGTTGATTGATTATATGTGCTCCTGGTCCCGGCATATGTTTCGAAATGGCGGCTGTCACGATACCCGTCAACATAATGGGTGGAACGATCGGCTGTCCGTATATCGTCTCCGCTGCATAATCATGTTGTAAATATAACGGATTGGCATCGTTCGTCAATCCTAGGTATAGCATCAAATCTTTATCTTCTATTTTCTCGGTCAAGTGTAACCTCTCGCCTATTTCTAACTCTGTTATATCTTTCCCTATCAATTTCCGTCTACTTTTCAACAAACAAACCCCTCCTATATTTCTAAAGTCATCCATAAAAAAGCTGAAAATTACTTCAATAATTAAATTATAACAATCCACCCATGAAAAATCGAGTTAACAAGAAAAAAGATCGGACCGCTAGATAGCTGTCCGATCTTCCACCTATAATTTTACGCTAGAACACTCATAACTGTACGTACAGAATCAGCGGACTTTTGAAGCGCCATTTTCTCATCGTCAGTTAATTCAAGTTCTATGATCTTTTCAATACCGTCCGCGCCTAACACCGTAGGAACACCTAAATAAATACCATTCATTCCGTATTCGCCTTCTAGAAATGCAATAGATGGTAATACACGTTTTTGGTCTTTCAAAATCGCTTCTGTCATTTCCACCAATGCAGCAGCCGGCGCATAATATGCGGAACCATTGCCTAATAGATTGACGATTTCAGCGCCACCTTTACGTGTACGTTCTACAATTTCTTCCAGACGACCTGTAGAGATCAAGTTTTCTAGAGGTACACCGCCAGCAGTCGAATAACGAACTAGAGGCACCATATCGTCTCCATGGCCACCTAAAACGAATCCGGTTACATCTTTCACTGATAGATTCAATTCTTGTGCGACAAACGTCCGGAAACGAGCTGTATCCAGTACACCCGATTGACCGATTACACGTTCTTTAGGGAATCCGGATGCTTTGTATACAGTATACGTCATGGCATCCACTGGATTCGTTAGAACGATAATCTTCGTATCAGGAGAATACTTTACAATTTCAGCTGTTACTGATTTCATGACTTTTTGATTTGTCTGTACTAAGTCGTCACGGCTCATTCCAGGTTTACGCGCAATACCCGCAGTAATGACCACTACATCCGAATCTTTTGTATCCTCGTAATTGGATGTACCGATGATGTTGGCATCAAACCCTTGAACCGGACCAGCTTCCAACATGTCCAATGCTTTGCCTTTCGTTGGATTTTCCATTGCTGGAATATCCACGATGACGACATCACATAATTCTTTTTGAGCTAAAAGGAATGCAGTTGTTGCTCCAGTAAAACCAGATCCGATAACCGATACTTTTTTACGCTTCAATGACATGTAAAACTCTCCTTTTTCAGAACAAGATAGTAGAAAGAGGGGGATTCTCATCCCCCTCTTTTGTCATGCTTATAGGTTTTTGATGAGTGCGTCAGCAAATCCAGAAGTGCTTACTTCTTCTGCATTGTCCATTAGACGTGCGAAGTCGTATGTCACTACTTTAGATGCGATAGACTTTTCGATAGAAGCAGTGATTAGATCAGCCGCCTCGTTCCAACCAATATGTTGAAGCATCATAACACCTGAAAGCAATACAGATGAAGGGTTAACTTTATCCAATCCTGCATATTTCGGTGCTGTACCATGAGTTGCTTCAAAGATCGCATGTCCAGACTCGTAGTTAATGTTCGCTCCTGGTGCGATTCCGATTCCGCCTACTTGTGCAGCAAGCGCGTCAGAAACGTAGTCACCGTTCAAGTTCATTGTAGCTACTACGTCAAACTCTTTTGGACGTGTTAGGATTTGTTGCAAGAAGATATCAGCAATTGCATCTTTTACGATGATTTTGCCTGCAGCTTCTGCATCAGATTGTGCTTTATTAGCAGCATCTGTTCCGTCAGCGTCTTTAATACGGTCATATTCTCTCCATGTGAATACTTTGTCGCCGAATTCTTCTTCAGCCAACTCGTATGCCCAGTTCGCGAATGCGCCTTCTGTGAACTTCATGATGTTTCCTTTGTGTACAATCGTCAAAGATTTACGACCTTCTTCAATCGTATAGTTCAATGCTGAACGAACAAGACGCTTTGTACCTTCTTCAGAAATTGGTTTGATACCAAGTCCGGAAGTTTCAGGGAAACGAATATTTTTAACACCTAACTCGGTTTGAAGGAAGTTAATTAATTTTTTCACTTCGTCAGAACCTTCTTGGTACTCAATACCTGCATAGATGTCCTCTGTGTTTTCACGGAAAATAACCATGTCACAATCCTCAGGACGTTTCACGGGTGATGGTACTCCTTGGAAATAACGAACCGGACGCAAGCAAGTGTATAGATCAAGTTCTTGACGTAGTGCTACGTTCAATGAACGGAATCCTCCACCGATTGGTGTAGTAAGTGGTCCTTTAATCGCAATTAGATATTCTTTAATTGTGTCAAGAGTTTCTTTTGGAAGCCAGTCACCAGTTTCGTTGAATGCCTTTTCTCCTGCAAGAACTTCTAACCAATTAATCTTCTTTTTTCCGTCATAAGCTTTTTCAACAGCTGCTTCGATAACACGTGAAGCTGCATGCCAAATATCCGGACCTGTGCCGTCACCTATAATGAAAGGAATCGTTGCGTGATCTGGGACGTTTAAAACACCGTTAGTTACTGTAATCTTTCCTTCGTTAGCCATTATTGATATCCTCCTGAGTTCAAAATCAGTGGGCCGGTATACGAGATACCGCCCCACGAATTTACTATTTTTTATCGTTCATTGATTGGAACATACTTTTGCATGCCTGGTCCAACGTACTCTGCACGTGGGCGGATCAAGCGGTTGTTTTCGTATTGCTCCAGGATATGTGCAATCCATCCTGAAAAACGAGAAACAGCAAAAATAGGTGTGAAAATATCATGATCGATGTCTAATGAATGATATACCGAAGCCGAGTAGAAATCAACATTTGGAGGCAATTTCTTTTCTCCAGTGACAATTGCTTCGATCTTTTCCGACATATTGTACCACTTTTCCTCACCGCGAAGAGTAGTCAATCGCTTAGACATTTCACGTAAATGCTTCGCACGTGGATCACCTTGGCGGTATACACGGTGTCCGAAGCCCATGATTTTTTCTTTGTTAGCTAGCTTTTCACGAATATATGGCTCGACCTTATCTTCATCGCCGATTTCCATTAGCATATTCATAACCGCTTCGTTTGCACCGCCATGTAATGGACCTTTAAGAGCCCCGATTGCAGCAGTAACGCCGGAATACATATCAGATAGAGTAGCTACACATACGCGCGCTGTGAACGTGGATGCGTTCAGTTCGTGGTCTGCATGTAGTACAAGTGCTTTATTGAATGCTTCTTCAGCGATATCAGCAGGCTCTTCCCCAGAAAGCATGTAAAGGAAGTTTGCCGCATAGCTTAAACCTTTTTTAGGTGCTACTGGCTCTTGTCCTTTTCTGATACGTGCGAATGCAGTAACTACCGTTGCAACTTTAGCCTGAAGCTTAACTGCTTTATTGTAGTTTTCTTCTGGTGACATATCTTCCGCTTTTTCATCGTATAATCCTAGAAGTGAGACGGCTGTACGAAGTGCTGCCATTGGATGCACTTTGTCGATTGGATACGTTTTGAAGTGATCTAGAACCCCTTGTGGAACTTCTGCGTTATCTTCTAACTGCTGTTTCAATTCAGCTAGTTCCTTTTCGTTTGGCAAACGTTTGTGCCAAAGTAAATAAACTACTTCTTCAAAACTAGCATTTTCTGCTAAATCATCAATGCCATATCCTACGTATGTAAGAGTGTCATCGATAATGGAACTGATTTGAGTTTGTGCTGCCACGATACCTTCCAAACCTTTTGTTGCTGTCATGATATTCGCTCCTTCTTCCCAGTTTGGTCATCTCCTGAAGCGGAGTGCAGAACGATGACCATCTGCTAAATTATATTTTTATCTAAAACGCTTACAAAGACCATTATAAGCAACTTTAACGGTTTTGTGAATGGTTAAGATGTTTTTTATTTATTATTACCCGAAAGGAATGGACAAATCCGCATGATTTCCGTCGACTCCAAGCGTTTCCAAACCTATGTCCGTCAATGGTTACCGGCTGTATTAATCGTCATTTCTCTCATCGTGATTCCACCCGTAGGATTTGCGATAGTTTTCGCTTTCTTCACTGCTCCGCTCATGAATTCTTTAATTGCCCTTACAAAACTGCCGGCTTTTTTAGCTGCTTTACTCATAATGGGGGTGCTTGCCTCTTTAGTATACACCTTCCTATTCCTATCAATCAATGGATTGATTTCTGTCATTTGGACGATGGAAGATCAATTAGGGGTAATTATCGAAATGATGGATAGTCAAGGATGGAACCTACACGCGGCGGCAGAACAATTTATCCAATTAAGTCATGAAGCGATGGAAGGAATCATTAGTTTACTACAAAGAATGTTCCAGCAGATTTTTAGTACTTTTTTATTTATTATCGCGTACTTCTTCGCATTACGAGAAAGTGCTACCAATCGTTTTTGGTTTTTAGTGTACTTTCCTAAAAACTTCAGACAGGTAGCACGTAGGATTTTCGATAGGTCAAGCCGTTTGATGGGCCATTTCTTTTCCGTTCAGATCCGATTATTTTTCATGACGTTTATTCTAATGGCCGCCGGTTTTTGGTTGTTGGATTTCGAGTCTTTCTTAACTAAAGCATTTCTGATTTCATTGGTCGATAGTATTCCATTCCTTGGGATCGGTCTGGTGTTTTTACCGATGATTGCCTTTTCCTTCTATATTGATGACATGCATTCGGCTATTGGCTTATTAGTTCTATACATCATTTTATTAGTGTGTAGGCAAATGATTGAATCCATTCTTTGGGCACATGCATTTAAATTACGCACTGTCCATTCATTTGTCATTACCGCTTGTGCTGTTTATTTATTCGGATTATACGGCATCATGTTTTTACCATTCTTCTTATTTATCGCGTTGAAAGTTAAAGAACATCCTACATTTACATAACACGGATTTGACCGTTGCGTATTTTATTGTAGATCCACTTGACGATAAATGGGTACAGTATTTTGCGCGGGCCACTGAACAATAATACGAATCCAATAATGTCCGTAATAAAACCAGGTATTAGCAATAATAAACCACCTAGTAAAATACACACACTGTCTACTAATGCTTTACCTGGAGTTTCTCTATTGGCCATACGGACTTGTAAATCGCGCCATGCACGAAGCCCTTGTTTCTTCGCTAGATAAGCGCCACCAACTCCCGTTACGACAATAATCAAAATCGTAGGCAGGATACCGAGTGTTTTGCCTGAAACCATTAATAAAGCCAGCTCAGTTGTCGGTACAATAATAAATAATGCTACTAACCATTTCATATAGTGACCTCCAAAAAAGACCGCTTTCTCTTAACGAGAAGCGGTCTGTATATTTTTACAATACTTTTGCGTGACCGTTGTAGATGACGCCACTCGCTGCGTCCATTGTGATGTCACTGCCATTTTTAATAACAGATGTAATATTTTCAACACCTACGATAACAGGTATACCAAGACTCAAACCAACTACCGCGGCATGACTAGTCAAACCGCCCGTTTCTGTAATGATACCTGCACATCGTTCGAGCGCCGCAAACATATCACGGTCTGTAGAATGCGTAACCATGATGTCGCCTTCTTTAATTTGTGTCAATGCTTCTTGTGAATTCTTGATGATTTTCGCTTTACCGAAAGCAACGGTTTTGCCGATGCCTTGTCCACGACCGATTAAATCACCGATCACATGTAATTTCATCAAGTTCGTTGTACCCGCTTCACCAACCGGAACCCCCGCTGTGATTATGACTACATCCCCATGCGTTACATATTGGTTTTTTACACTCTCTTCGACTGATTCCTGAAGGATCCCGTCAATGTCGAGCGCTTTCTTTCCAATGATTGGATACACTCCCCAAACTAGTGTTAGTTTATTGGAAATAACTTCAGAACGTGTAACCGCAATAATGGGAACACCTGGACGGTATTTCGCGATCATCGTCGCGGTATGACCACTTTCAGTTGGTGCTAAAATCGCTTTTACATTCAAGTTTAGTGCTGTATAAGCCGCTGCTTGTCCAATTGCCTCTGTCAGATTCCCTTCTTTTTCTCTCGTTCTTGTGGAAACGACAGAATGGAAGTCCATAGATTCTTCAGTAGATAAAGCAATTTTGCACATTACTTTTACAGATTCGACCGGATATAATCCAGCCGCCGTTTCACCCGAAAGCATGATAGCATCTGAACCGTCCAAAATGGCATTGGCTACATCGCTTGCCTCCGCACGTGTAGGACGTGGGTTTCTTTGCATAGAATCCAACATTTGAGTGGCTGTAATAACCGGCTTACCATATTGGTTGCATTTACGAATCATCATTTTTTGTACTAAAGGAACTTCTTCAGCTGGAATTTCTACTCCTAGATCTCCACGAGCAACCATCAGACCATCAGATAATTGCAGGATTGCATCGAGGTTGTCGACACCTTCCTGGTTTTCAATCTTCGGTACGATATGGATATGTCCACCATTATTATTTTCAAGTAGTTCACGGATTTGAATGACGTCAGATGCACGACGTACAAACGAAGCCGCGATAAAATCGACGCCTTGTTCAATACCGAACAAGATATCTTCTTTGTCTTTATCCGTAATTCCCGGTAATTGAACGGAAACATTCGGAACGTTGACACCTTTATTATCTTTTAAAGGACCGGCGTTGATCACTTTTGTGTGGATCAAACCTTTTTCCGTATCTTTGCCTGTTACTTCAAGTTCAATTAACCCATCATCTAAAAGGACAAACGAACCACGGTCGACATCATGAATTAACTTTTCGTACGTAACAGAAAATGTTTCAGCAGTACCGAGTACTTCTTGCATCGAAATGTCTACTGCTTGTCCACGTACCAATTCGATTTGACCATCTTTCATTTTATGCGTCCGAATTTCAGGACCTTTAGTGTCAAGTAAAATTCCTACTACTTTTTCTTTTTCAGCTGCCGCTTTGCGGATTCTTTCGATACGTACTTTATGCTCTTCTTGGGTGCCATGGGAGAAGTTCAGGCGTGCTACGTTCATCCCTGCGTCAATCAGCTTTAAAAGTCCATCATATGATTCACTTGCCGGGCCGATTGTACACACAATTTTTGTCTTTCTCACTACTTATCGCTCCTCTGCGTCATGTCGACTCTGACTAATTAGATAGATAATGTTTCTGCCAAATCCACTAATGACAAGTCCAACTTTTCTCGTTTAATAAAGACTTCTTCTAAATTATAGTCTACCACTTTATGATTTCTCATACCAACAGCAGAACTTTTCTTTCCTGACAATAATATTTCAACAGCTCTTGCGCCGTATTGACTGGCTATTACTCGATCACGTGCCGATGGCGAGCCACCACGTTGTATATGTCCTAAAATGGATACACGAGTTTCGACGCCCGCTTCTTTTTTCAAGATTTCTGCCAGTTGAGTAGCGGACATCATACCTTCAGCTAGTACGATAATACTGTGTTTTTTACCGCGATCTGTACTGTTCTTGAGGCGATTAACAATCGAGTGTACGTCAAATGGCTTCTCAGGTAGGATAATCGATTCTGCCCCTCCACCAAGACCTGCCCATAATGCTAAATCACCTGCGTCACGGCCCATTACTTCAATAATAAAAGAACGTTCATGCGATGTGGCAGTGTCTCGGATTTTATCGATTGCTTCGACTACAGTATTCAATGCCGTATCAAACCCGATCGTGAATTCTGTACCGGTAATATCGTTATCAATTGTAGCAGGTACACACGCGCAAGGAACACCCAATTTAACGAGTTCATTGGCTCCCTTGAATGACCCATCTCCACCAATGACAACTAATCCTTCTATCGCGTGAAGCTTGATTTGCTCCAACGCTTTGGCACGACCTTCTTCCGTCATGAACTCCGGACATCTTGCAGATCGCAATATCGTTCCGCCACGCTGAATGATATCTCCGACTGAACCCAGTTGAAATTGTTCGATTTTACCGTCAATCAACCCTTGATAGCCATTGAACACCCCGGAAACTTCTACTCCTTCAAAAAGGGCTTTCCTGACCACGGAACGAATTGCCGCATTCATTCCTGGCGCGTCGCCACCACTCGTTAAGACCGCAATTTTTTTCATGTCGATCCCATCCTTTAATCATGACTTGTATGTACGAGCAAAAGATGCGGTTGCCCGCATCTTTTATTCCGAAAAGACGCCAATATTCCGGAATTTATTGTATCGATTATCTATCAATTCATCTGCTGTCAATTCGCATAATGTCTTCAATGATCTTCGTAGCGTAGAACGGATTTCTAAAGACTGTTTGTTTGCATCACGATGTGCTCCGCCAAGTACTTCGGGAATGATCTCATCAATAATATTCATCTCTTTCAAATCGGGTGCAGTGATTTTCATCGCTTCCGCCGCTTGTTTAGCAAGTGAAGGATCTTTCCACAAAATAGACGCTGCACCTTCAGGTGAAATAACAGAGTACGTGGAGTTTTCGAGCATATGGATATGGTTTGCTACACCTAGAGCAAGCGCACCTCCACTACCTCCCTCTCCAATAACGATGGAGATTACAGGGACTTTCAAACCAGCCATTTCAACTAAGTTACGTGCAATTGCTTCACTCTGCCCACGTTCTTCTGCCGCTTTACCAGGATATGCACCTTTTGTATCGATGAAACAAATAATAGGACGATGGAATTTTTCTGCTTGCTTCATTAGGCGAAGCGCTTTGCGATATCCTTCAGGATGTGGCATACCAAAGTTTCTTTTAACATTTTCTTTGGTGTCTTTTCCACGCTGATGTCCAATGATGGTTATAGGCATTTCTTCAAATGAAGCGATTCCACCGATTATGGCTTCATCATCTCCAAAGTTGCGATCTCCATGAAATTCGATAAAATCTTCGAACAAACGAGTAATATAATCCATTGTCGTCGGTCTTTCAGGGTGTCGGGCAACTTGTACGCGATCCCAAGGCTCCATACTTTCATAGATATCTGTTTCCAATTTAGCTAGACGATTTTTCAAATTGACGATTTCAGAGGAAAGATCTACGTCATTAACTGCAGTATACTCTTCTAGTTCATTAATTTTTTCACGTAGTTTTACGATAGGTTCTTCAAATGCAAGTGTCTTACTCATACAAGTACAGCCCCCTTTCGTGCGTGAAGCTTCAAGATTTTACTCATTTCTTCTGGCATATCATTACGATGGACTACTGCGTCTAATTGTCCGTGACTCAATAAGAACTCGGCTGTCTGGAAATCTTCAGGCAGTTTTTCACGTACGGTTTGTTCAATTACCCGACGCCCTGCAAATCCGATCAAAGCTTTTGGCTCGGCTAAGTTAATATCACCAACTGAGGCAAAACTCGCAGATACGCCACCTGTTGTTGGGTACGTCATGATGGAAATATACAATAAACCTTTATTTGCATGTCTTTCAAGCGCAACACTTACTTTAGCCATCTGCATCAAACTGATTACGCCTTCTTGCATACGGGCGCCGCCACTTGCGGAAAAGATCATCATTGGAATCCCTAATTCAGTAGCTTTCTCTACAGCTCTAGTGATTTTTTCGCCAACAACCGATCCCATTGATCCCATACGGAAATGTGCATCCATGACCGCAACAGCTACTTGTGTACCTTGAATTTTTCCGACACCCGTTAGCACAGCTTCATTTAAACCTGTTGCTTTTGCATCGGCTTCTACTTTTTCTGTGTAAGAAGGGAAATCTAGCGGATTCTCTGTTTTCAAATGATCGTCCATTGATTCAAAGCTACCCTCATCAAATAAGTGATCGATCCGTTCTTGTGCCGTCATCTTATAATGATGCTGGCAGGAAGGGCAAACTTTACCATTCTTCAACAAGTCTTTTGTCAAAATCACGTGCTTGCACTCCGGACATTTCGTCATAATTCCTTCTGGCACATCTGCTTTACTCTTGGCAGAAGGCATTGTATGTTGGTCAACTTTTGGTTTCTTTTTGAATAATTCTTTGATACTCATTCTATTTCCCTTCTTTCTCCCTCAACTTGATTCATCCATTTTTCATAACAAATTAAGGCTTTTTCCTTATTACCTGCCATCATTTCATCCAGCAGTTCATGCACTATAGCTATTTCCTCATCAGCCTCAATAGCTATATCAAAAGAAACACCGCTATACTGTTTCAGTAAAAACCAAATTTTCAAGGAGAGTCGATTTTCAGTAGCGACAATGGTTTCGCGCACCATATCTTCACGCAAAAACACGGATTCTCCTTCTCTCAACTTACTTTGCATACCTACCCAAACAGGCAGCATGCGCAGTTCTTCATTTTCTGTGACCGTTGTAATAGCGGCCCGCTCATGGATCATCCTAGTTTCAACTACATCTTGGATTGACCGTGCTTGCTGCATAATAAACGTCGAGAGAACTTCCACTAATTGATGTTTTTTGAAATCGGATAGGAACGTCCCTTCACCTCGCCTCGTCTCAATGAGGCCTAGCAATTCCATACTTCTTAACGCCTCGCGTACTGCTGTTCTACTTACTTGTAGCTTCTCTGCTAGGTGACGTTCAGATGGTAACCTATCGCCATATTCGATTTTTTGTTCGCTAATCAGTGATTGCAGTTCTCCGATAATATCCAAAAAACGCTTGGATGATGATTGTGAATTTTGCATGAGGAGAACTCCTTTTTCATACCTTCAACAGAGTGGTCTGACCACCCTGCATACAAGCATACAAAAAAGTCGGCACCACGTAAAGCAATTTCGTGAAATTACAAGTGTTTTTATTTCGTCATTTTTCTTACCGACTGAACGCTCGCTTACTAAAAAGTCGAAGTATGGTCAATCGTGACGTGGATTGCGTCATGATTGACCATAGTGGACTGTACTAGTATTTTCTAAACGTTTTTTATTCTCCCGAAAGATTGAGCGGCAATACTTGTTCTACTATAAGTTGAACGGATTGATTTCGGAAATCAATGCTTCCTGAAATTTGTACAAATGCTCCCTCTTTTAAGTGGACGCTAATCTGTGTGTATTGTTTCGGAAATATAGTACAAGAAATTTCATCAGTCTCGTCTTGTAACGTAAGAAATGCCATCGCTTCACCTTTCTTGGTACGAATCCGCCTGATCGACAAAATAATTCCCATACACTGCACTTTGGTTCCTTGCTGTAAAGAAAATAGAGAAGAAATGGTCGCTATTTGACTGGATGTATTTCGCTTCAATTGTTCAACAGGATGCTCAGACAAATAAAATCCTAATGTATCATGTTCAAAACCGAGCTTAGTCATCTGATCCATTGTGCCGCCCGGTGTATATTTCGGTTGCGAATTAAATTGAAACTGATCGCTTAATGCATCATCTCCTATGAAGAGCGCATGGGAATGTGCAGCATCTATTGAAGCGAGGAGCACTGAACGCTTCTGCTTAAAATCGTCAAGAGCACCAGCTTTAATTAATGGAATTATAGCTTTTTCTGTGAAATGATCAGCTCCAAGCGAGATCGCCATGTCAAACATGGAAGACCAGCTCCCCTTTTCACGCGCTGTAGCTAATTGCTGGTAAAAAGCGAACGTGACTCCTTTTATAGCGCCTAAGCCAAGACGAACCGCATGTCCTTCGACTGTATGTGAATAGCGGCTTTTCGTGACAGACGGAGGTAGTATCGGAATACCTTTTGCTTTCATTTCACGAATTACTTCTGTCATTTTATCTTTACTTCCAGTTAAAGAAGATAAAAATGCTGCATAAAAATACGTCGGTTCATTTGCTTTGAAAAATGCCAGCCGATAGGAAATCAATGAATAAGCCACCGCATGGCTTTTGGGAAATCCGTAATCCGCGAATTTAACGATCAAATTATAGACGTTGTTTGCCTTCACTTGATCAAATCCTTTTTTACGCGCTCCCGCAGTAAAGTGCTGTCTTTCTTCTTCCAATACTTGCTGATTCTTCTTACTGATTGCGCGTCTCAGAAGATCAGCTTCCGCCATGGTGAAACCTGCAATATCCACAGCGATTTTCATGATTTGTTCTTGATAAATAATAATGCCGTATGTTTCAGCTAGAATCGGTTCGAGCTCGGGTATGTCATATACAGTCGGTTCGTGTCCATTTTTCCGACGGCTATAAAGTGGTATAAACTCCATAGGACCCGGACGATACAAGGCGTTGACTGAGTATATATCTTTAAAGTTATCTGGCTGTATCGTTCGCAAGGCGCGACGCATGCCAGGTGATTCAAACTGGAAGATGCCTGTTGTATCCCCTGCTTTAAATAGTGTATATGTCGCTTGATCATGGAGTGGTATCTGTTCGAAGTCAATAACCTGCTTTTTATTATATTGAATCATGGCACGGATTCTATCGAGTAGAGTTAAGTTCCGCAACCCAAGGAAGTCCATTTTCAGTAAACCGACTTCTTCTACGTCCTTCATCGCCCATTGCGTCAGGAACACTTCGTCAGATCCCATTTGCAGTGGAACGTAATGAACAAGTGGTTTCGCGGCAAGAACAACACCAGCAGCATGAGTGGATGCATTTCTCGGTAAATCTTCTAAACGTTCTGCTGCTTGTTGCCACATTTCTCTTCGTGGCTCCACTTGAATCCAGTCACGTAATTTCTTGGACTGCCTGATCGTCTCTTTAAACGATTGTCCACTATTCAATTCATTGGACATGAAACGAACTTCTTCAGGTGTAAAATCCAATACTCTGGCCACATTTCGTGCAACGGCTTTCGTTGAAAGTGTACCGAAAGTGATAATCTGTGCGACATATTGTTTGCCGTACGTATCCGCCACATAATTTACGACTTCCGTTCTGCGATGATCTGCGAAATCGATATCTATATCGGGCATGGTCACTCGTTCCGGATTCAAGAAGCGTTCGAATAACAATCCGTATTTAATAGGATCTACTTCTGTGATACCAAGTGCAAATGCAACTAAAGAGCCAGCTGACGATCCACGTCCCGGACCTACCAAAATTCCTTCCGTTTTTGCGTAACGTACATAGTCTTCTACAATTAGGAAATAATCTGTAAAGCCCATTTGTTCGATAATCATTAATTCATAACGCAGTCGTTCTTCATATTCTGAAGATAGTGTCTGAAAACGTTGTTGCAATCCTACCCGACAATGTTCTTCCAGCAAATCAATGGGTAGTGTGCCTTCTACCACAGGAAACTTTGGAAGTAAAAAATCTTCTTTCTGGATCGCTACATCACAGGAATTCATAATGTGTTCCGTTGTCTGTAACCATTCTGGATACTCTTGGAACCAATTAGAAAGTTCTTGTTGTTCAGGCAAAAATGCTTGTCGATAACGATTAGGCGGTTTTTTTGAATCATTTAATTTATAGCCTTTACGAATGGCTGTTGCGACTTCATAAGCTGGAAAATCTTCTTTATGTAGAAAGCGTGTTTCGTGACAAGCAGCTATTGACAACTGACTTTCTTCACTCAACTGAATGATCGCTTCTTCATCAGTATGTGCTCCTCCACCCGGTCGGCTAATTCCAATAAATGTTGACGCGCTAGAAACGTTCTCCGTCAGGTTCTGCAGTACGTGTAGATTACGCGCGTTCGCCCATGATGAGTCGGTCATCGCACAGATGATGATGCATCCTTCCCTATAGGCTTGGAGCCAATTCAGCGGTAAGTTTTCTTCTTGACGTGTCGAAATAGCGCTGCTCATTTTCATTAGATTGGAAAAACCTATTTCGTTTTGTGCATATATGTATACAAGCACTTCATGATCTTCGACTTCTAACATAACGGATAAGCCAATTATCGGTCGGATGCCGTATTTAGTTAACATTTTACTAAACGATCGAACACCGTATAATTTGCTATTTACGATAGCAGCAGAAGAAGCCCCTCTTTTTTGCAAAAGAGGAGCCAGTTCATCTAACTTTACGATTCCACGCAATAGATCTGCGCCGGTTATAATTTGCGGATACATCAGGTTCATTTCAATCCCTCAGCTCTGCTTAATAGTTTCTGCAAAGTTCTTGCAGTTTAACGATGATTTCGTCTACTTCTGTCCATGAATATGCGGAAGCGCCTGAGGCTAATGGATGACCGCCACCATTGTGCTGCATTGCTAATGTATTGATAACAGGACCTTTCGAACGTATGCGGACACGGATTTGGTTCTGTTCTTCAATAAAGATGATCCACGCGCAAATTCCTTTCACTTCTCCAAGTGATCCAACTAGCTGAGACGTCTCCGATACAGTTACATCGAACTGCTTCAAGATTTCTTGAGTTAATTTAATATAAGCCGCGCCATTTTCATCAATCGTAAAGTTTTGGTAGATATATCCTTGCAAATGCAAGATTTTACGGTCCATCTCATACATGCCCGCGAACAATTTCGTTCGATCAAAAGGTTGCTTGATTAACGAGCTAGCTACTTCAAAAGTCTTTTCAGTTGTGCTCGGGAACATAAAACGGCCTGTATCCCCAACAATTCCTGCGAATAAAAAGCGTGCCGCTTCCGGGGAGATTTCCCATCCGTATGATGCTTGCCCTTCTTCATATAGTGTATAAATCATTTCTGAACAAGAACTTGCTTCTGTATTCACCCAACGCTCATCGCCGTATGGGTCTTCGTTCGGGTGATGATCGATTTTCAATAACCATGCACCTTTGTCATAAGATGATCCATCAATCCGACCCGTGTTCGCCGTATCCGTAACGATGACAAGCGCACCTTCGTAGTCTGATTCTGTCACGGTATTCGGTTCACCTAAATAACTCAATAGCTCATCATGCATTCCGGCTGCGAGTACTTGCTTTTGCGGATAGTTCTTTTCAATAAGTGCTTTCAACCCCATTTGTGACCCGTATGCATCTGGATCAGGTCGGACGTGACGATGAATGATAATTTTTTCGTATTTCTCAATTGTGTCAATGATTTGTCGTTTCATCTATATTCCCCCAGGTTTCTGTACAAGTATTCGCATTTCCCATTAAAAGCCGCTACAATATATAATGAACCTTAACGCGTAGGTAGAAGGTTATTTTGTATGTAATGGAGGCTTTTTTTGATGGAAATGGTTAATTTTATTTTTGTTTTTGGTATCGTCGCTAGCGGCGTATTCTATTTCGTTTTCAAAACACGCCAATTCCGCACGAACCATATGTTTCCCATCCGTAAAAAGATGTATGCAAGTTTGGCAGGCACAGCACTTGGCGCCCTATTGATCTTCTTCGGAATCAATCAATTGCTCATTTTTGATGGCACCCTAACCTATATCGTGTCAGCTATATTCATTTTATTCGGCGGATATGTTGCCATATTTAACTTTAACGCCCAGAAACATTATAAGCAGTTTGTTGCGGAAGAACGTAATCTAAACAAAGCTGATGTCAATTGACATCAGTTTTTTTATTTCTCAAAGAGCTGGAAAGTCCCCATAGCCTTCGCTACAATACCATCGTTTGATGTTAATTCGATTTCCAGTTTGATGAATCGGCGACTTGAATGAATAATTTTCGGCTCTACTGTTACCGTTGCGCCCAGCTGAACTTGTTTGATGAAATAAATAGTCACATTCTCGGGCACGCTTTCGCCACGTTTTTGAAGCTTAATCGTACGACTGCCTGCTTCTGTCAAGATCGTCAGCATCGCTCCGTAAGATAATGAACCAAATTGATTGGTCATCTGCGGCACAACGGAAAACTCTATTTTTTCAGGCGAATTGGCAATGGCTTTCATTTGATTCTTGACGATGTCGTCAATTGTTTCCCCTTGTTGCGGTTGACGTTGTGTCATTTGCAATGCCTTCAAGACATCTTGACGACTGATGATTCCTTCAAGAACGCCAGCATCATTCACGACAGGCATTAAATCAATACCTTCCCAAATCATACTGTGTCCTGCTGACGCAACACTCATTTTCCCATTTACAGTAATCGGTTCAGGTGTCATCACTTTCCCAATCGTTTCTTCGTCTGGGTTGCTGACGACATCGCGCGAAGTAATAATCCCGACTAATGTTCCATCGGATTTTACAACAGGGTAGGCTGAGTGCGATGTTTGGTGATTCACTTCGTAAAATTGATCGACTGAATCCTCAGGCGATAATGTCACCGTACTGGCAAGTGGTGTCAAAATATCCTCCACTAACAAAATCTCTTTTTCAATCAACTGATCATAAATCGCTCGGTTCAGCATAGTCGCAACTGTGAACGTATCATAACTTGTGGAAATAACCGGCAAATTCATTTCATCTGCCAGTTGCTTCACTTCATCCGTCGCATCGAAGCCCCCCGTTACAAGGACAGCTGCCCCTGCTTTAATCGCAATTTCATGCGCTTTCAAACGGTTTCCTACAATCAACAGACTGCCCGCATCGATATAGCGAATCATATCCTCGAGCTGCATGGCTCCTACTACAAATTTCGTTAATGTTTTATGTAATCCATCACGGCCACCCAGCACAACACCGTCTACGATGTTGATGACTTCTGCAAATGTTAGACGTTCAATGTTTTCTTTTTTCTTTTTTTCAATTCGGATTGTACCTACACGTTCAATTGTATTGACCAGTTTTTGGTTTTCCGCTTCTTTTATTGCACGGTAAGCGGTTCCATCACTGACTTCTAATACTTTCGCAACTTGGCGAACGGAGATCTTTTCTCCCACTGCCAAGCTTTCGATATAACGCAAAATCTGCTCGTGTTTAGTTGACATGATTTCACCTTTTTCTTCGACCTGATGTAAGGTTTCGGCTTTTTGATAATCATACCATAAATTCATCCAAAAAACGGTCTAAGACACGAACAATGCGCCTTAGACCGTAATTATTTTTTATGTTTTACAGTTCGATGAAATCCCCGGGTTCCATTATTTTCACTTCATGATTCTTGACGAGTGATTTGAAATCTTCAGGGTCTACTTCAATTGGCGGGAATGTATTGAAGTGGACCGGAACGGTTAGCTTCGGTTTCAGCAATTCGACTGCTTTTGCAGCATCTTTAGGACCCATTGTGAAATTATCGCCAATAGGTAAGAATGCCACATCAATTCCTTCTTCCCCATACAGTTTCATATCACTAAACAGTGAAGTATCTCCTGCATGATAGATGACTTGATCTTCTATCGTCAACAGTAAACCAGCAGGCATACCTGTATAAATAATTTCATTGTCTTCCGTTGTATAGGAAGAGCTATGGAATGCCTGTGTATATTTCACAGTACCGAAATCAAACTCTTTTGCTCCGCCGATGTTCATTCCATGCGTATTCAATCCTTGGAATCCAAGGTATACGGCCAACTCATTCGGGGCCACGACTAAGATATCTTCTCTTTTGGCAATATCCAGCGTGTCGCCTACATGGTCATTATGTCCGTGTGTCAATAAAATCACGTCAGGCTTTTCATCATCCGCTTGTAGATCCGTTAATTTATTACGTGTAATGAAAGGATCGATTAAAATCGTCTTTCCTTTTGTCTCAATTTTTACGATCGAATGACCATGGTATGAGATTTTCACAACGATCACACTCCTCTTTCTAATGAACTACTCTATCTATACCTTCTACAAAACAGCTTAAAACCCTCTTTTTTGTTATACTAACCATTACAGAGGAGGTTTTATTTTGACGAACATTCAAAAAGTACAAAATTTCTTAGAGAAACATGATATTGAAGCAGCACTCATAACGAACCCGGATAATATATTTTATCTGACTGATTTCCGTAGCGATCCTCATGAACGCTTACTAGGTGTAGTCGTTTTTAAAGAAGCGGATCCATTTGTACTTTGTCCTGCGATGGAAGTTCCGGATGTAAAAGCAATCGGTTGGCAGTATGACGCTATCGGCTATAAGGATACGGATAATGCGTTCGAATTTTTAGAGCAAGCCATCAATGAACGAATCTCCACATTCTCGTTACTCGCAATCGAAAAAGAACATGTAACGGTTGATCGTTACGAAATTTTGCAAGAGCGTTTTCCAACTCTACAGTTTGCCAAGTTAGATGATGAACTAGCCAATAATCGTCTAATCAAAGATGAAGTGGAACTTCAACACTTACGTAAAGCAGCTGAATTGGCAGATTATGCGATAGAAGTAGGTTGCAATGAAATCGCGGAAGGTAAAACCGAGCTGGAAATAGTCCAAGCTGTAGAGCAAGCCGTGAAACAAAAAGGTGCAGAGAAGATGTCATTTGATACAATTATCGTTTCGGGCACGAAAACTGCTTCTCCGCATGGTATTCCAGGCGAGAAAAGAATTGAAAAAGGTGATTTCATCTTATTTGACTTAGGCGTTGTGTATAAAGGATACTGCTCTGACATCACGCGTACGATTGCATTTGGCGAGCCTACAGAGGAGAAGCGTAAGATTTATGAGACGGTCAAGAAAGCACAGCAAGCAGCGATTGACGTAGTACGTCCGGGTACATTGGCTAGAGAGGTCGATCTTGCCGCTCGATCCATTATTGAAGAAGCGGGTTATGGTGAGTTATTCCCGCATCGGATTGGCCATGGTCTTGGTATTTCTGTTCATGAGTTCCCTTCTTTAACGGGTACGAATGATATGCCACTTCAGGAAGGCATGGTATTTACAATTGAACCGGGTATTTATGATCCAACCATCACAGGCGTACGGATTGAAGATGATTTGTATGTGACAAACGATGGCGTCGAAGTGTTAACGAAGTTCCCTAAGGATTTGCTAGTTGTCGGGGAGTAAAAAGAGAAAAGAAAAAACTGAAGACAGATTCCCATTCAGGGAGTTGTCTTCAGTATTAGGTTGCTACATTATGTAGTGGCCTTTTTTCAATCGTTTAAATAGTTTCTAGTACATCTTCAACATTCACGTATTCCAGTTCTTGTGCTTCTGCTACTGCCTGGTACGTAATGTGCCCAGCTAGTGTGTTGATCCCTTTGCGCAGCGCTTCGTTGTCTGCACATGCCTTTTTGACACCTTTGTTAGCTATTTGAAGAGCATAAGGGATCGTGACGTTTGTCAGTGCCATAGTAGATGTTTGTGGAACTGCACCTGGCATGTTCGCTACTGCATAATGAATGACACCATGTTTTGTGTATGTTGGCTCATCGTGCGTAGTGACACGGTCAGATGTTTCAAAAATTCCACCTTGATCAATAGCGATATCAATCACTACAGAGCCTGGGCTCATGGATTTCACCATTTCTTCTGTTACGAGAGTTGGCGCTTTTGCACCTGGAATCAGAACACAACCGATTACCAAGTCTGCGTCTTTTACTGCTTTAGCGATGTTAAATGGATTGGATACCAATGTTTGAATATGCTCTCCGAAGATTTCATCCAGCTGACGTACACGCTCAACCGACAAATCCAAGATCGTTACATGCGCACCAATCCCGATTGCAACACGCGCAGCATTCGTACCTGCTTGTCCGCCACCAATGATCGTGATTTTCCCACGCGATACACCTGGTACTCCAGCAAGCAAAATCCCTTTGCCGCCTTTTGTCTTTTCCAAATACTGTGCACCGATTTGCGTTGCCATCCGGCCTGCCACTTCACTCATTGGTGCTAGTAGAGGCAACCCACCACTAGGTAATTGAACTGTTTCATAAGCTATTGCTGTTACTTTTTTGTCGAGTAATGCTTGTGTTAGTTTTAACTCGGGTGCTAAATGAAGATACGTAAATAGAATTAATCCTTCACGGAAATACTGATATTCGGATTCTGCGGGTTCTTTAACTTTCAGTACCATATCCGCTTCCCACGCTTCAGCCGCTGTGTCGACAATTGTCGCGCCCGCTTCTTTATACTCTTCATCTTGGAAACTTGAGCCGATTCCAGCACCTTTTTCGATTACTACTTCATGACCAGCTGTTAGTAAAGTTAGAACACTTGCAGGGGCTATTGCCACTCGGTTTTCATTATTTTTAATCTCTTTCGGAACACCTATACGCATGCAAAATCCTCCTAGAATTGTAATTTCTTTAAATTTCCTATTTTCTGATCTCTTTGTCGATTAATAACTATTTAATCTTATCAGAAAATAGATGATTTTACCTCTTTTTTTCAACGTTTTCCATATAAACTTCATTTTCTAAATTTTAATAAAATATTTCGACAAAAAAGAAGGACTCTCATAAACTATGGAGAATAAGAATACTGTAGAAAGATTTTATTTTTAAGGATGGAGTGATAAAATGGCACTTACTTACAAAGACATCATCGTAGCCGTGGATGGTTCAGATGAGGCAAAATGGGCTTTCAAGAAAGCGATCGCAATTGCAGATCGTAACGATGCAACTCTTCACTTGATCAATATCATTGATACGCGTTCTTACGCGGCGGTTGAAGCGTACGATCGTTCCATCGCAGAACGTGCACAGAAATACGCTGAAGAATTGTTAACTGATTACCGTAAAGAAGCGGTTGAAGCAGGTGTAGCGAATGTGGAGATTCACGTAGAATATGGTTCTCCTAAGACGTTGATTCCACGTGATATCGCGAAGAAGCTTCATGCAGATTTAATCATCTGTGGTGCTACAGGGTTAAACCGTGTAGAACGTTTCTTAATCGGAAGTGTTTCTGAGAATATCGTTCGTTCTGCGAAGTGTGATGTACTGGTTGTACGTACTCCAGAACATCTACAAGGCTAATGCAACTAAAGGCTGTCCAAGAAGTCGTTCATTCGATTTCTTGTGGCAGTTTTTTTGTTCTCGCGTATATTGCTAGTGAAATAGTATGAGGGGCGGGCACCGTTGACCGACATTCCAGGCGGACGCTTTCCCATGGGCGTGGCTTGAGCCGCTTCCTACGCTTCGCTTCGTCAGGGTCTCAAGGCTCACGCTGATCCATCGGGAGCATTCCTGTTTGTTTAGTGGAGCCCTATTGAAATAGAAAAGTCCCCTTGGTATGATTCGGGGGTGTCAAGGCATTGAGGGCTTGACCCCTAATTACAACCAAGGAGGACTCACATGAA
>NZ_PDYS01000020.1:0-48414 GCF_002743155.1 Sporosarcina sp. P1 | reverse complement strand
GGAACTGGAACTTCAACAAGTTTTAAGGCACCAATAATTTACACTTTCTACAGTGATTAACCTTCGTTCCTCCACTATCCACGTAGGATGGAAGCGGAAGTTGCGGCGACTCCTGGAGGATCAGCGTGAGTTCGAGACCCTGGACAGGTGCCTTAATTTCTGCAAAGTACACAGAAATACGGCAAAGCGAACCCTTTGCTGTTCACTTGGCTCGGGCCGCGCCCTCCAGAAAGCGTCCGCCAGCTGGAGCTGCAATCCCCTCATACTCACCCCGGCCACTTACACTTGAACTTGAACCGGAACCGGAACCGGAACTGGAACTGGAACTTCAACAAGTTTTAAGGCACCAATAATTTACACTTTCTACAGTGATTAACCTTCGTTCCTCCACTATCCACGTAGGATGGAAGCGGAAGTTGGGGCGACTCCTGGAGGATCAGCGTGAGTTCGAGACCCTGGACTGAACGAAGTGAGGGAAGCGGCTCGGGCCACGCCCTAAGGAAAGCGTCCCCAACTGGAGCTTCCATCCCCTCACACTCACAAACTCACTCACCACTCCAAAGCACTTGCTCTTAAACATAACAAACTTAAAAAAAGTTCAAAAACAAAAAAGCCCAGCCAAGGCTGGACTTTTCAGGTTGCGTATTAGTTAGTTTCAATTAGACCATATTTGCCGTCTTTACGCTTGTAGACAATGTGTGTGCCGTCAGAATCTGCATCTGTGAAGATGAAGAAACTGTGGCCTAGCATGTTCATCTGAAGAATCGCTTCTTCTTGATCCATAGGCTTCAAATCGAACTGCTTTGTACGTACTACGTCGAACTCCGCATCGTCCTCAAGCACTTCGGTATTATTGCTATCAACCGACTGGAAGAAAGCCGCTACACCTTCACGCTCACGTGACTTACGATTAACACGCGTTTTATATTTACGAATTTGACGTTCTAGCTTGTCGACGATTAAATCCACAGCTGCATACATATCGTTGTGACGCTCCTCTGCGCGAAGTGTCAAATTCTTCATTGGAATCGTAATTTCCACTTTTGTTTGCTTATCACTATACACTTTCAAGTTAACATTAGCTGTAGCGTTTACACCTTCTGAAAAGTAACGCTCCAGTTTCTCAACTTTCTTTTCAACGTACTCTCTGATCGCCGGAGTTACCTCGACGTTTTCACCGCGAATATTGAAGTCTAACATATGAACTCCTCCTTTGTTTAAACCCTCACTACCTTACTTCTTCATAGTACCCTTAATATCCTTTCTAAAACGTAAGAAATATGCGGAATTGTAAAGAAACTTCTGATTCATGTGGGTTTTACTCTGTTTCTTTCGCTTTACGGGCATGATGTTTTAATTCCTCGGTGATCAGCGCATCCATTTTCTGCTCTTCCCCAAACTCGAATCCATACTCAAAGCCATATTCGGTTTCTTTTTTCCAAGCCACATTACCTAAAATTTCAATGGGTTGCTTATATATTGTGAATTCCAATTGCAATGCAAGAATTTCTGAACGAACAGGCAAATCGAGATGCGTCACGAACTTCACTCCGCCTGTGCTGATATCCAAAATTTCACAGCGTCCTTCATTGGACAGACTTTTCTCTTCATTATTTAATTGAATCCGAAATGTGGCCGGTATGTAGGGATTGAACGAGTAACGAAAGTAGTCATGGCGATTATAACGCATAGGATTATTCCTTTCTGTTGAATACCTATATGTAAAAAAACCGAAAGAGATTCCTCTCTTCCGGTCATCAGTGCTTCGAATCGAAATAAGCACCGTCTTGAGACATCTTACCATATGGATTTACATAGCTATTCATGTTTTCTTTTTTGGCTTGGGCTTCTGAAATATTTGTTCGAATGGCATGTGTGAAGCGTTCCAGACTAGTCTGTACATCTTTCTCTAAACGAATCAATTCCTTACCAAACTCCTCTTCTTCTGCGGTGAAAGGCTGAACGATTTGTGTCTGTAACAGATCACGTTCATTCAGTATCTTGTCGATTTGCTCGATGACTTCATCACGCTTTTCTTCATCTATTATCTTTACTAGCGCAATCAATTTAAGAGAACGGTCACGCCACATCGTCATGGCAGGTCGGATCATATTTCACTCACGTTCGAGTATTGTTTCGAACGATTGATCTGGATTACTTGTTTCCACGTATCGCGAAACTCTGTAATAATTCCTGCCGCTTCTTCAAACATCGCTGGATCATTTTGGATATTGCCATCGATCAATCGACTATTAACGAATTCGTACAGAACGAGCATGTTTTTGGATACGTCATAGGATGTATCCAATGTCAACATCAATTCAGTCACAATTGCTTGTGCTTTTTGAATCGCAATATTTTTTTGCTCCAAATTACCTTTAGCCAGCTCCATCTTCCCTTGCTGAATAAATTTAAGGCATCCGTTATAAAGCATTAAAGTTAGCTCACCAGGCGTTGAAGTCGTCACCGTATTTGTTTGATATGCTGCATAAGGGTTGTTAGTAGCCATGTTCGTCATTCTCCTTTTCTAGCTAAGTTGCATTACATGCCGCCGCCAAGTGCACTCATTAACGCAGCCGACTGGGAATTGGCACGCTGAATTGCTTGCTCCATCGCGTTAAACTGCTTGTAGTAGCGGCTTTCCATCATTTGAAGCTTCGTTTCAAAACGCTCGATTTGTTTGTCCATGTTTTTGAGGGAGCGACCAAGGGCAAAACTATCGTTTACCGCTGTTGAACTACCCGCTTTGACGGTAATCTTTTTTTGAGCTTCTTGTAGTTCGGTACGATACTTTTGTGCAATTCCATTGTCTTTTCCACCAATTAAATCATAAACTGCATTTGGATTTTCTGAAATTTTGGTACGTAATGTATCTTCATTAATGGTTAATTTACCGTTATCTAAATAGTTCTTTGATGGTTCTATTCCTAAATCTTTGAGACTTATTTGAATTTCTTTTCCATCTTTATCAGTAGAGGTAACAGTACTACTCATAATAGAACGTAGATTATTTAACATAGAAGAAAGTGCCGGATCGCCCTTTAAGGTACCACTTTTGGCCTTTTCTTCCCATAGCTCAATTTCTTTTTCTTTCATATCCGCTTTTTCTTCAGCCGATAATGGATGGAAGGACTTGAATTGTTTTTCTTTGATTTTGCTGTTCAGTTTTTCAATCATTTCGTTATAGTCATTGACGAATTCTACTACTGAATCTAGAACCTTATCAGTATCTGTGGATGAGCTAAACGTCACCGGAGAATCCGTTTTTTGCTTTAGCGATACTTCAAATCCATTTATAGTGAATGTATTAGATGCTCGTGTTGTTTCTAGTCCATTAAAAGTAAACTTTGCATCTACGCCTGCTGTTGATCTAGGTCCTTCAGGATCAAAAAGAGGAACTAAGGCATCTGGATTATCAGGGTTTGGTGGAGATGGAGCATTTAATTTTAGATTATCAGCTATGTCACCTGATAATTTTATCTCACCTGAACCACTGTCCTTAGCACTCAACGCAATCTTTCCAGTACCTGAGTCAAAGAATGCACTAACACCTGATTTTTCATTAATTTTTGCTAGGAGTGAATCAATCGTATCTGTGTCAAGTACCTCAATATCGACTGTATCTTTCCCCGGTGCTGTAATCTTTAATGTATCTTTGCCTGAAATCAGAGAGCTACCATCTGCATTCTTCATATCTTTAAATTCTAATGTTTTTGCCTGTTCATCTGAAATTTTTTCACTGTCATGCTTCAGTACGCCACTCTGTAAAGTGGCCTGCGTAGCCAATTGTTTCACTTCAATCGTCCCCGAAAAGTCTGATGTAGAACCTTTCGCTGTAATACTAACCGCTTTATCATCAGACACGCTGACGTTTTTCTTCATATACGTACTTTGCTTCATGACCGTGTCAAATAGCTTATCACTTGATTTTCTCAAGTCCCGGTTCATGGAACGGTAATCGTCCAGTTGCCATTGTGTGTATTGTTTCTTTTGTGTAATTTTATCAAGAGGAATCCGATGCGCTTTCATCATGTCTCTGATGATTGATTCTGTATCGATTCCCGATGCCAATCCGCCGATTCTCATCGTGCCTCACACCTTTTTCGTTATATTTTATGATCGATTAATAATCCAATAAAGTCTTTCCTTGCTACGTGTATATTGAGTAATTTTTTGAGCGGTATTTCACGAACTACCTCTTCTGTTTTCAGCGTACCCACTCTCATATGATGTTTGCACTGGTTGGGTTGCGGGGCTTTCGTCAATTCGGTTAATCATACTGATCCCCCCGTCTTCAATGAACAATCATTACATATAGTATCGGATTGAAATACGCGATGTTGAGTGTAACGCCAGTTTTTCTTCTATAGATTCATAGCGGATTTATTTTTTAGTTGTTGATGACGGATTAAATTTTTTGCTACTTCTTTCTTATATGAATAAATATTTTCAACGTTATGAAAATCAGACTATTAGAACAGTCGAAAGTAATGTATGATAAGGACAATCTATAAGAGTAAAGGAGCATACATCCATGTTTCATTCCATCAAAACGAAAATGATTCTTCTTGTCCTCGTCCTAGTTGCTGGCGGAGTCCTGACCATGACAGGAATTAGTAGCTGGTTAGTGAAAGAACGCACAGAGAAAAACCTGACAGAATCGAGCAGCACGCTACTAACTGAAATGAGTGCGTCCATTGAAGCGGATTTGCGGCAATACAGTAAAGGGTTAGAGTTGCTGACCGATTCATCAGATTATACGAATGCGACCGCCACAACAGGCGGAGCAAATGTCGTAAAAGCACTCACTCACACATTGGATACATATCCAGACGTATCTAGTACATATCTTAGCTTCGCGACTAAAGAAACGATGATTCGTCCTTACGTGGATTTGACAGAGTTTGATCCGACTGGACGTGAATGGTATCAACAGGCGGTAGCAGAAACGGAACAAGTACATTGGACCAAACCGTATATTGACGAAGCGACGGGTAATTTTGTCATTAGTGCTTCAAAAGCCGTGATGAATGGCGATAAACTTGTTGGTGTGGCGGGAATTGATATTCAATTATCCACCATGTCCGAAGGTATCTCGGCGACAACTATCCCCCACGGCGGTTATGCATTCATTCTCGATTCAGAAGGTACGGCTATCGCCCACCCTTCACTCGTCGGAGAGAATGTCATGGATCGTGATTATGTAGCGGACATGTACAAAGAGCCAGCTGGCCACCATACATTTGAGCAAGAAGGCGTCAAAAAAGTGGATATGTTCACGACGATTCCGAACTTCGACTGGAAACTCGGTGTCATCTATGATCAGAAAAACATGCAATCTCTCGCAACAGGTTTACGAAACGTCATGATGATTGCGGCTGTCGTGACATTGACGTTACTGGCCATCATTCTATTCATTTTCATCAGTCGACTACTGAAGCCGATTTTCCGTTTACAAGAAACCGTGCAACAAGTAGCGGACGGTGATTTAACGGTTAGGGCGAACTTCCATTCCACAGATGAAATTGGAGAACTGGCTGCAGGTTTTGATAAGATGCTGGACCAAATGAACAGTTTAATCACAACCGTTACGCATTCCGCATCGAATGTACTGGCGAGTTCCCAAAACTTGAGTGCAGTATCTGAAGAAACGAATGCGACAAGTGAAGAAATCGCAAGCGCTTTGGCAGAAATCACTAGAGGCGTTGTCGAGTCTGCGGAAAATGCGGAAACCGTGACGACTCGTGCGGAGTTATTGAATCAGCAAATTCAAGAAGCCAATGATACAGCCAGCGAAATGGCGAGCTTGGCAACAGAAGCTGTCACATTCAACGCAAAAGGTCGCGCGCAAATGAGTATTTTAAACTCTTCTTTCAATAACTGGAATCAAGACTTGCATCAAATGGGCGGCATGATTGGCTCATTAGAAGATAAAGTGAAAGCGATCAGTTCCGTCATTGACGCCATCACATCGATCTCTTCCCAAACGAATTTACTCGCGTTAAATGCCAGTATTGAAGCAGCGAGGGCCGGTGAACACGGTAAAGGCTTTGCAGTAGTAGCAAACGAAGTCCGTCAATTAGCGGAACAATCCGCGAGATCTGCTGAACAAGTACGTTCTACCATTCATGAACTGCAAAACGGCACGCAGCATGTCATCGAGCAAATGGACAATACGCGGAATACGTTCGAACGCCAAAGCACAGTCGTACAAGATACGGAAGGAATTTTCGAGAGTATTTCCAGTTTCATCGGCGATATGCAATCTCGCATTCATCAAGTCACTACTGCTCTTCAAGAAATGGATACCCATAAAAACGATGTATCTACGCAAATTCAAATTTTACTATCTACAACTGAAGAATCGGCAGCTGCTTGTGAAGAAGTGAGCGCTTCTTCTGATGAACAACTCCACGCAATCGGCTCTGTTGCCGAAGCGGCTGAAGCCTTGACGCAGTTGAGTGAAGACCTTAGTACTGCCGTGGAACGATTCAAAATCTAACAAGATCCGCCTTTCCTTTTTGAAGGATTGGCGGATTTTTTTATAAAAGCCAAGGCACTCTGAGAATCTCTGCATAGAATAAGGGTAGTTCCACATTTGGAGGTGAAATCATTATGGGAGAATCAGTTAAAGGATCTGGATACGGCGGCGGTTATGAAGGCGGCTTCGGCTTTTCAATGATCGTTGTTCTGTTTATCTTATTGATCATTGTCGGTGCAGGATTTATGGGTTACGGTTGCTAATTACTTAAAAAAATGGAGGTGGAGACATGTTTGGATTCGGTGGATATGGACACGGTGGTGGCGGTTACGGAGGATCTGGTTGTGATACTGGTGGATCGTACGGCTCATGCGGTTCTTCGGGTAACGGATTCGCATTGATTGTTGTACTATTTATCTTACTGATTATTGTAGGCGCCGCTTGCCTATAAGACGTGAAGAAGAAACCTGTCGATTTTTCGACAGGTTTCTTCACTTTTCTTTATAAAACGATGAACATATAGGAAATTTAGCCGATATCAAATTAGGTACAATATAGCATCACACATCTTAGGAGGAGTTGAACACCCCGTGTTACGGTCAATTAAAACAAAAATCATCTTAACCGCTATGATTTTATTCATTCTAGGCATCGCATTAATGACCTTAATGACGAATGAACAAGCGAAGAAACAATCGATAGCCAACGCCATTGATTCGAGTGATGCCATCATCAATGAAATGAGTTTTGGAATTTATCACTTTTTGGACAAGTATGAAAAAGGATTGGCATTGCTGGCAACGACCGATCAAATAACTAAATTTACCGGAGAAAACGGTAAAGAAGTATCTGTTAAGGAACTAGAGGAACATCTCGATAATTTCTTGCCTATGTATACAAGTGCAGATGCCATCTATTATTCATTGCCATCTAAATTTACAGTCTTAAAACCGGATGGTGATTTGACGGGTTATAATCCGACGACGAGAAATTGGTATAGATTAGCACAAGAAAATCCAGACGAAGTGCAATGGACGGAGCCGTATTTAGATGATACAACCAATCAGTTTGTCATCACTGCTTCCAAAGCTATTATGAAGGATGGTACATTTATCGGTGCTCTTGGACTGGATATTGAACTGAGCGCTCTGACAGACGAAATAGCGAGCCGTGATATCGGGTATAACGGGTATCCTGTGTTAATCGACGATCAAGGACTGGCGATCGTTCATCCTTCCAAATCAGGAACCGATGTAACAAACGAAGCCCATTTCAAAAAAATGTATGATGCGGATAGTGGTGTAATCCAATATACCGACGATCAAGGGATTGATAAGCGCAATATCTATACGACGATTCCCGACTTAAACTGGAAAATTGGCGCAGTTTATGAAGAAAGCGATCTTGGCGCTATGGCGCGTTCATTACGCAACTCCATGTTAATCATTGCACTTGTGACGTTGATTCTCACATCCGTCGGTCTATTCATTACCATCAGCCGTATGTTAAAGCCACTCGATACAGTCAAGGAGTTGATGGCCAAAGTGTCTGACGGAGATCTGACAGTACGTTCAGAAAACCAGAGTGCCGATGAAATTGGTATCCTGAGTCGTGACTTCAATCATATGGTGCAAAATATGAACGAAATCATCACAGTCGTTCATACATCAGCAGACAATGTCCGATCGAATTCCGAAAGCTTAAGTGCCGTATCAGAAGAAACGAGTGCAGCAAGCAATGAAGTTGCAATGGCTGTCGGAGAAATCGCACAAGGTGCCGCCAAATCTGCAGAAGATGCAGAAATTGTGACAGAACGCATCGACCTTCTCAGCCAGGAAATCAATGAAATTCGAGAAAAATCGCAAGTGATGCTGGATATTGCTACTCAAACAGGTATTCAAAATACCAATGGTCAGCAACAAATGCATGCACTGAAGACTTCCTTTACAACTACAGGTAAAACGCTAGAAGAGATGTCCACCGACATTGATTCACTCGCAATTAAAGTACAAGCAATCGGTAGTGTCATGGAAACGATCATGAACATTTCAAAACAAACCAACCTCTTGGCACTAAACGCAAGCATTGAAGCGGCAAGAGCGGGAGAGCACGGCAAAGGATTCGCCGTCGTAGCAGAAGAAGTACGCAAACTGGCTGAACAATCCGCACGTGCCACAGACGATGTCAAAGTTACAATTGAAGAATTACAAAAAGGATCACATATCGTATCGGAACAAATGCAACAAACGATCCACACATTCCGCGACCAAGGCGTAGTCGTCGGAGATACAGAAAATACGTTTGAAGAACTATCTTCACTCATGGATACGATGCAAGAATCCATCCATCTGGTATCCGATGAAATTCAATTAATCGCTACGCATAAGGATGACGTGTCCTTAACGGTTGAAACCATGTCTGCCACATCACAAGAAACTGCAGCGGCTTGCGAAGAAGTCAGCGCATCCTCAGAAGAACAACTTCGCGCCATCCAATCGGTAACAGAAGCCGCCGAAACATTGACTGAACTGAGCGAGAAGCTATCAGAAGTCATTGCACAATTTAAAATGTAACAGGTTTTAGAGAAGATCCCCATCACGGGGATCTTCTCTTTTTCGTGCGCGCTCTATTGGACATGCTATCCGATCATACTCAGTGCGCGAGCGCTCTATCAAACTCGATATCCGATCATACCCAGTGCGCGAGCGCTCTATTGAACTTGGTATCCGATCATACTCAGTGCGTGAGCGCTCTATCAAACTCGATTTCCGATCATACTCAGTGCGTGAGTGCTCTATCAAACTCGATTTCCGATCATACCCAGTGCGCGAGCGCTCTATCAAACATATCCGATCATACCCAACCCACGAGCGCTCTATCAAACACGTTATCCGCTCATACTCAACCCACGAACGCTCTATCAAACTCGATTTCCGCTCATACCCAACCCACGAACGCTCTATCAAACACCAAATCCGCTCATACCCAACCCACGAACGCTCTATCAAACACCCCATCCACTAACAAAAAAAACAACCACCCCCACCAACTTCATCCAATAAAACCACTTCATTTCCACCCCCAAAAGCATACGCTTCTCCCCAACCAAAACTACTTTATGACGATTCGATATCCCTTTTAAAACTTTCTATTATATAAATACCCAGGGAATACAAAGTGTCGTGCACGACCTGAAGAGGTCACATTTATGGAAAGCAGACAGAATGAAAACTTTGAACACGTAATGGAACAATACGAACCGATGATCTCAGCGGTCATCAGAAAACTAAACATCTATCGTGATTTTGACAACTTCCGTCAAACCGGACGCATCGCCCTATTTCATGCATGGACACGCTTTGATGAAACCAAAGGAAATTTCACGCCGTTCGCCTATCGTTCCATCTACGGTGCGATGCTCGACGACTTAAAAAAAGAAAGTCGATTCAACGAAGTCAACACATCAGTCGAAAGCGAAACCTTAGAACACCTAACACAAAACAACTTCACCGAAGACCCTAACAACGAATTACACGAAATCATCACCGCACTCCAGACTAATGAACGCGAACTGCTAATCAATCTATATGTAGAAAACAAAACCCAAGCTGAATGCGCCACTCACTTCGGTATTTCGGTTTCAGGAATTAAAAAACGTCGGGAAAAACTATTAATGAAATTAAAAGACCAACTAACGGCCAAACGTAATTTAGAAATATAAACAAAAGCAAGAGCTTCCCATTTAGGTAGCTCTTGCTTTTGTCTCTATACATTTTATTATATTAGCTGACGATTCCAGTTGGACGTAAATGAAAGGCAGCGCTTCACGTTACGTCAACCCTTCCACTTGCGAAACCCACGACGTTGCGCAAAACGCGCGCAAGACGAACAAACTTTAATCTTCTTATCATTCGGCAAATAATACCCCTGATAAACAGACGTCCGCTTCTTACAATATTCACACTTCGGCTTAAAGAAATCAAACAACATACTCTTCCCCCCTGACCGCTCATGAACAGAGTTCCCAACCAAACGATTCATTAGTACATTGATTATACCACCCAACTATCAAAACAGTGAACATTTCACAATCCATTCGACAGAAAAAGCGCTCCTCCAAAGAGGAACGCTATGTATACATCTATTTACTCATCCGTAATCTCATAATTGCCACGCTTGTGATTCTTTCGGATCAAATACGTCTTATACTCTTTCCTATCACCGAGCGCCATCTGCGTGAACCTTGCTGTCAAACCATTCTTTAACATACACGTTCGCTGGTATCTTTTCTGGAACACCGAATAACTGCAGTTCACAGTGAAAACATTGCCATCACGGAATATCACTTTTGTATGGCCTTTATCGAACGGTAAGAATGTCAAGATTTGTGACAATGAAAACCACACGCATTCAGTACTCGAAGGTGAATTACTTGGAAATAAATATATATCCAATCGCTCATTCACCATCACAGGTGTCATATGGATTCTCCCCATTAACGCCTTGCCCCCGTCGATCCCGCCGCGCAAACTTGTCCCGTAAAACTGCATGCTCAAGTCCACTACCTCAGTTGGACTTTTGTCCACTCGTACAAAATCACCGTCTTTCAGTAACACCGCACATAACTTTCCCACGTCATCATAATACGGAAATACCATACTCGTTCCCGGTGAAATCACTGACTTTGTTTCTTCATCCATGCCCCATTATCCCCCTTTTTGTAGAAACTCCTTTCGATTAGTAGGATAAAGGGGTATACTAGCGATATGTTGGTATACACCAGCTATTAAATCCTCGAGTCTGTCTCCCACGACATGAAGCACTCGGGGATTTTCTTTATCCACTACGTGACGCATTCTATTCTCACCTCCTTTCAGACATATACATTAACGCACTAAAAAACAGGCCAATAAATATAGCTTTAGTTATCGACCTGCATTCATTCATTTGTAGAAATAGTAAGCGTTTACATAGCCTTTTGCGCATAAAGTACCTGTCTTATAGACAAGTATATAGTACTATATGGATTTCGTCTATATTAATTTCCAGTATTCTGAATTTATTGTTGAATTGCTGTATCATTTGCCATATTATGTATTTAAATGATGGCTCTCTAGAAGTATTGCCTATAATGTTGATGGAAAATAAAATAGGACAGGACGGTGTATTTTTTGAATCGCTTAATTACTAATCTCCCCGAATATGTGCTAAATCAAATATTGGAAAATGCGTTTCAATGGTTCGTTGTAGTGGACCAAGATGCCAAAATTATCTATATGAATCAAGACTATTGTAAATTTCTTCACATTGAACAACGCGATACTATAGGCCGTCCTGTGAATGAAGTGATTGAAAACACCCGCATGCACGAAGTGGTGAAATCTGGAGAAGAACATATTGCCTCTCCTCATTATATTAAAAGAACATATATGCTGGCGAATCGAATACCAATCAGAGTGGATGGTGAAGTGGTCGGCGCATTCGGCAGCGTAGTGTTCCGAGATCTACACGACTGGCATCATCTAAGCTCTCATGTAAAACAGACGTTAGAGAAAATTCATATGGGGGAAGTGGCGCAAGTGCCTAACTCCTATCAAATGACGGATATAAAAGGGTCTTCATCCAGTATTCTTTCCATTAAAGAGACTATTCATATGATCGCTCCGAGTGACTTGCCTGTGCTTATTCAAGGTGAAAGCGGAACTGGGAAAACCTTGTTCGCTCATAGTATCCACCAATTATCGAATCGCTCAGATGAGCCGTTAATTACAGTGAACTGTGCGGCAATACCACCTGATTTATTGGAAACCGAATTGTTTGGACAAGGAAGTACGAGTAATCGAAAAAGCAGAATTCAACTAGCTGACGGTGGCACTTTATTTATAGATGATATCGGTAGCCTGCCCTTACCTGTTCAAGTGAAGCTTCTTCGATTATTGAATGACGGCGTAGTCGAATCATTGAATTCGCATCAGGCAGAACCGGTAAATGTCCGGATTATCGCTTCTTCTAGCCAACCATTAACTGAACTCATCGAAATGAATCAATTCCGAACCGATCTCTACTACCGTATCCAAGCGATTACGCTAAATGTGCCACCACTGCGTGAACGAATGGAAGATTTCTCTGAGATTATCAGTTTCATATTCCATAAGACCATTCGTCAGACAGGAAAAAGAAGTTTGGAGTTTTCGAAAGAGACATTGGACTACTTGAACGCGTACCGATGGCCAGGCAATATACGTGAACTTCAACATGTCATTCAGGCGGCGGTTTATTTAACAAGCGGTGATACGATTACACCAGATGCCTTGCCGCCACAAGTTAAACAGCGCAAGATGAACTATTCCCCTAGCTCACGAACACTTGCCGAATCACTAGAAGAAGTGGAACGAACCATTCTTCTTGATACGTTAGCACAATTTCCGAATAAAAAAGAAGCCGCCGTTATACTTGGTTTAAGTAAAAGTACGTTATATGAGAAATTAAAAAAATATGAGATAGGACCTACTTTCCGATAAGGTGGAATTCATTCCGATATTCCGGACTAGTCTCCTATTATTTCACTACCAGAATTCCTGAAATCCGGAATTATTTTCAGCCATAAACATGTAAACGTTGCTATGTAACGGTTTGCATGTTTTTTTGTTTTCTGTTTAAATACATGAAAGCGCTTCACTTGTAACAATTCAGACAAACTATTTTAAAAACGGAGGGATACGGATGGGTATATTAGGGATGATTGGACTGATCGGTGGTTTAGCTTTACTGATTATTTTAACGATGAGAGGCATGAACATTTTAATCGCTGGACCGGTCTCGGCTTTATTTGTCGCATTAATGAGTGGCATGGCATTATTCCCTCAACTGGCTGGCGAAGGAGAAGAAAACTTCGTCACTAGCTATATGACAGGATTTACAAGTTTCATCATGTCGTGGTATTTAATGTTCCTACTCGGGGCTATTTTCGGTAAAGTAATGGAAGACAGCGGAGCGGCAGATGCCGTTGCGAAATGGTTCGTAGAAAAGCTCGGCATGAAGTTCGCGGTACTCGCCATTGTGATGGCTTGTGCGATTCTAACATATGGCGGCGTGAGTTTGTTCGTCGTTGCGTTCTCTGTGTATCCGATGGCTATCTCGCTTTTCAAGCAAGCAAATCTACCGAGACGTTTCATACCTGCTACATTAGGGCTCGGCTCCGTGACGTTTACGATGACGTCAGCGGGATCACCTGAAATCCAAAACTGGATCCCTATTGAATTTCTTGGAACGAATGCGTACGCCGGCTGGGAAGTCAGTCTCGTCGTCGCATTGTTCATGGCCTTCTTTGGCTACTGGTGGCTTAAGCGCATCATCACAAAGGCTGTCAAGAAAGGCGAACGTTTTGTTGACAGAGCATCAGATCCTACATTCGATACGACGCGCGCATTGCCGAACCCATTCCTATCCATGATTCCATTGGCAATCGTCTTGATCATTTCTTATGTATTCCATGACAAACTAGCACAATCTGCATTAATTCTAGCTTTACTCGGTGGCATCATCTCCACCTATTTCGTCGGCAGAAAATACTCACAAAACTACGGTGCAGCGGTTTCAGCGGGTACACTCGGCGCAATGGTCGCAATTGGCAACACAGCCGCTGTCGTTGGATTCGGTGGCGTAGCAAAAGCAGTCCCCGCATTCCAAGATGCCGTCGCCGTGATGACAAATATCCCTGGCTCTCCGTTAATCGGTGCAGCAATCGCCGTATCGGTTATCGCCGGTATGACTGGATCCGCTTCTGGTGGGCAAGCTATTGCTCTACCGCTATTCGCACCCCATTACATGGATATGGGGGTCAATCCGGAAGCACTTCACCGCGTCGTGGCGATTTCATCTGGTGCGCTCGATTCATTGCCACATAATGGCTATGTTGTCACGACGATTCAGTCTATCGCTGGTGAAACGCATCGTGCTGCGTACGGTGCAATGGCGGCAGTTACAGTTATTGTGCCGACTATCGGTGTCATCATCGCAATCGTTTTATTCTCACTAGGATTCGGTATTTAATAGGTCAAGGAGGAAATCCATATGGTAAAAGATAAAGTATTGCTCATCACAGGGGCAGCTCAAGGAATAGGATTCGAAATATCGAAAGCATTCGCAGAAGCTGGCGCCATTGTCGTGTTGACCGATTTGAATGAAGATAAAGTAAAAGAAGCGGCTGTCACGTTAGGTGGCGGCGCAATCGGCTTGAAATGTGACGTAACGAAAGAACAAGATATTCAACATGCAATCGATGAAGCTATTGCGTGCTTCGGCAGAATCGACATTTTGATTAACAACGCAGGTTTGCAGCACGTCGCAAAGCTCGAAGACTTCCCTACTGCACGATTCGAACTGCTCGTGCAAGTGATGCTCACTGCGCCATTCATTGCGACAAAGCTAGTATTGCCGCATATGAAGAAACAGAAATTCGGTCGAATCTTAAACATGGCGTCTATTAACGGACTCGTGGGATTTGCAGGCAAAGCGGCTTACAACTCTTCCAAACACGGCGTCATCGGGTTGACGAAAGTAGCCGCTCTTGAAACGGCAGCTGACGGTATTACCGTCAATGCGATTTGCCCTGGCTACGTCGATACGCCTCTCGTGCGCAATCAATTTGAAGACTTAGCAGAAGTTCGTGGTGTCCCTCTCGAATCGGTACTGGAAGAAATTATTTATCCTCTAGTTCCACAGAAACGTTTACTAGATGTGAAAGAAATAGCGGATCTCGCGTTATATCTTTCAAGTGATAGCGCGAAAGGTATTACAGGTCAAGCCGTTGTGCTAGACGGTGGGTATACCGTGCAATAAAGTTTCATTCATTTCTAAAAAGTAGGCGTAGCAATAGAACTACGCTTTTCCATAAGCAATCAAAAAAGTTCTCAACTCGACTTGACGTCGGTTGAGAACTTTTTTACTTACAACACACTGAGCTCTGAATCCTTCCTATCGCTAATGAACATACAACCTGGAGAATGCGTGATCATAATGGCCGGCTTACTTTGCATGGCTACAGCTTGCGGAGTAACGCCGCACGCCCAGAACACAGGGATTTCGCCTTCATTGATCGTCACCGCGTCACCAAAGTCAGGTGCGGAAATGTCGTCTATTCCAATCAAACTAGGATCACCGAGATGAATCGGTGCCCCGTGAACGTCAGGGAAACGCGTCGTAATTTGAATCGCGCGAATCGCGTCTTGCGCATTCATGGGTCGCATGCTGACTACGGTCGGCCCTTCAAAAACACCCGACTTTGTGCAGGCAATAGACGTTTTATACATCGGGACATTGCGATTTTCTTCGATATGCCGAATAGGAATTCCACTTGCAAGTAACGGTGCTTCAAATGTGAAACTACAGCCGATTAAAAAGCCGACCATATCGTCTTCCCAGTAGTCCGTGATATCATTCACTTCTTCAGTCAACACACCGTCTCTATAAATGCGATAACTCGGTAGTTCACTGCGAATGTCTGCATCTTCCGCGATCTTAGCGGGACGATACGAACCCGGTTCTGTGACATCGAGCAATGGACAAGACTTCGGATTACGCTGGCAAAACAGCAGGAAATCCAGCGCATGCTCTTGTTTTAATATGACCAAATTCGCTTGCGTAAAGCCCGTAGCCATCCCGGACGTCTGCCCCGTAATGGTTTGCTGTCGAATCAACTTCCGAACTTCTTGTGCTTTCATGGAACGATACGCTTCCATCAATAAAACCTCCTATTCATCAGTCAAAGAGTAATGGAATCTGTTCAATCAATGTCATAACACCCAACACACCCATTACGACGACGACGACTGCGCCGCCAATCGTCAACCAAAGTGGATGCTTATATTCACCCACAATATCTTTCTTATACGCTGCAATGAGCAACGTACCGAGTGCTAGTGGCAGAATCAATGCATTCACTGCCCCTACCAATAACAGAATCGTGACTGGCTTGCCAACAAATGCGAACGTCGAAGTCGATATCACAATGAATAAAATAATGATCCAGTTGTGATATTTTTCGATAAGTGGGTGGAACGAGCGGATGAACGAAACCGACGTATACGCTGCACCGACGACAGACGTGATAGCTGCTACCCACATGATGACTCCGAACAATCTCAACCCAAGTTCGCCTGCTCCCAGTTGGAACACCGATGCAGGTGGATTGTCTGGATCGATTTGCAATCCTTGTGCAACGATTCCGAGCACCGCTAAAAATAATGCCACGCGAATGATACCAGTGACTGCAATACCCGTGACAGAACTTTTCGTAACTAACGGGACAGAATCAATTCCTTTAATCCCCGCATCTAGCAAACGGTGTCCTCCTGCAAACGTAATGTAACCGCCGACTGTTCCGCCAACCAATGTGACGATTGCGAAGAAACTAATTTCAGACGGATTAAACGTTCGAATGATCGCTTCCCCGACTGGTGGCGATGTCTTGAACGCGACGAATACGACCAAAATAATCATGATCACACCCGCGACCGCCACGACTTTGTCCATTACTTTACCTGCTTCTTTTACTACGAAGATCAAAATCGCGAAGATCGCACTGATGATCGCGCCCATAATGGGATCGATGCCAACCATCGCGTTAAGCCCTAAACCTGCCCCCGCTACGTTTCCGATATTAAACGCCAGGCCCCCTGCGACAATGAGGAAAGCCAGAACGAAACCTAATCCGGGTAGCACTTTATTGGCAATTTCCTGTCCACGTAAACCCGACACCGCGATAACTCTCCAAATATTCATTTGGGCAAAGACATCCAAAATTAATGAAATTAAAATAACGAAACCGAAACTTGCTGCAAGTTGTTCCGTAAATACAGTAGTCTGTGTTAAAAAGCCTGGTCCGACAGATGACGTGGCCATTAGGAACGCGGCGCCAAGTAAGACCCCACGAGTTACTTTTTTCTGTTCCTGCTCATGAGTAAGTCCTAACTTCTCATTTTTCATACAGCATCCTCCCTGCCGGAAATAGCGCTAATCGTAATTTCTTCACCACGTAGGCGATCTGTAATGTATTTCGCGAACTCGACTGCGTGCTCTCCATCTCCATGAATGCAAATCGTATCTGCACGTAGCGCGACATCGGTCTGTTGCTGCGAACGTACTTTTCCTTCTTTCACCATCATAATCACTTGTGCTGCAGACTTTTCTTGATCGGTAATCATCGCATCGTCTTGCGAACGCGAAGTGAGCATACCGTTTGATTGATACGTACGATCGGCAAATACTTCATGCGCCGTCACAAGTCCAATCGCTTCCCCAGCTCTTGACAATTCACTATCCGCAAGAGCGAACAATACAAGGCTCGGCGATACATCATAGACGGCCTGTGCAATCGCTTCGGCAATGCCTTGATCTCTTGACGCCATTTGATACAGCGCGCCATGCGGCTTAACATGCTGCATCGGTTCTTGATGTACAGCTAAAAACGCTTGCAGTGCACCAATTTGATAGACGACCATGTCATACGCTTCTTGAGCGGTAATATTCATATCTCGTCGTCCGAATCCAACTAAATCCGGTAATCCTGGATGCGCACCGATTCGGACGCCATTGTCGATCGCAAGCTGTACCGTCTCCCGCATCACGGAAGGATCTCCTGCGTGGAATCCGCACGCTATATTGGCAGACGTAACATATTTCAAAATTTCTTTTTGTTCGCCTAATGTATAACGACCAAAACTTTCTCCCAAATCACTATTCAAATCTACTTTTGCCATGTATATGACCTCCTATGTTTTTCACAATGAACGAACCCGCCAACAGGAAGTAAGCGTTTGCATTCAACTTAGTTCCGATATTCGAAACCGAGGTTTTGAACTTGAAACTTAGTCTATCACAAAAATCTTTTGTTGAATAGACCATTATCTAAATATGGTGAGTATTTTCATTAACCGAATAATAAGCTTGTATTTTCTCTCTAGAAATCTATAATAGAACTACGATTCGTTTTTCAGAATAACGGTTTCGAATTTCGGAATTTGAAGGAGATGTTACGATGAGTGATCAGAAATCTCTCGATATCAAAGCACTTGGCGATTCTGCCATTTTGATAAAATTAGGCGAAGGCATCCATCCTTCCGTCCATCAACAAGTGAAAAACCTGTCTTTCCTATTGGATGAATACCCATTCGACGGATTCATCGAGTCGGTTCCTGCCTATAATAGCTTGGCGGTGTACTACTCTCCGTATCTTGTCCATCAATCAACACATGGCTTTCAAACAGACGGCACGCCTTTGGAAAAAGTCATTCATTATATCAATACGCTAGCTGACCAAATATCCGACCTTCCGGTTACTGAAGGAAGAGTAGTCGAGATTCCGGTTCTATACGGCGGAACATTCGGTCCCGATCTACACATCGTGGCGGAAACGCATAATCTGTCTATTGAAGAAGTCATTGAAATTCATACGACACCTGAATATCTCGTGTACATGATCGGCTTCGCACCAGGATTTCCGTTTCTCGGTGGCCTCGATGAACGAATTGCGACACCGCGAAAATTAACGCCACGGACATCGATTCCTCCTGGCTCGGTCGGAATTGCCGGCAAACAAACCGGTGTCTATCCACTTGAAACACCAGGTGGTTGGCAAATTATCGGACGTACACCAACGGATCTATTCGTACCGGAATTATCTCCCCCGTCTTTATTGCAGTCAGGAGACAAAATCACATTTTATCCGATAACACAACAACAGTATGACGAGCAAAAGAAGGTGAAGATATGTCAGTAAACGTATTGAATGCCGGGCTTTTGACGACCGTTCAAGATATCGGGCGGACCGGTTCGCAAAAGTTCGGTGTTCTTGTAAGCGGTGCCATGGATAGTTATTCCATGCGCATCGCGAACCTACTTGTCGGCAACGATGAACGGGAAGGTGTTCTCGAAATCACATTATTTGGCACGATGCTGCGGTTTGAAGAAGATACATTGATCGCCATTACAGGTGGAGATCTTCAGACAACAATTGACGGGATACCGGTTGCGAATTGGCGGCCTGTTATTATTAAAAAAGGCTCCATTCTCAAGTTCGGCTTTGCGATTGAAGGTTGTCGCGCGTATTTGGCAATTGCTGGTGGAATCGATATACCGGTTGTGATGGGAAGTAAAAGTACGTATTTGGTGGCGGGAATTGGTGGGTTCAAAGGAAGAGCATTGCAGCAAAACGATCACTTGTCGTTCGGTCAGTTGACGAAATCAAACGACAAAGTCTTTACACGGATTGAACGAGCTGGCACACCAGACTGGGCTGTACCGCATCATCCGTTCATCAGCTTGGCTTCCACACAAACGATTCGAATCATGGAAGGCACTGAATATCCGTACTTTGATGAAGCCAGTAAACAACGACTAGTTAGCGAGCCGTATGTCGTCACGCCGCAATCTAACCGAATGGGCTTACGACTTGAAGGACAAGCACTTTCATTAACGGAAAAACTGGAATTGCTATCGGAAGGCGTGACGTTCGGAACGATTCAAATCCCGCCTAACGGCAAACCGATTATTTTAATGGCGGATAGACAAACGGCTGGCGGCTATCCGAAAATCGGACAAGTCATCACCGCTGACTTAGGCAGCCTATCGCAAGTGAAACCTAACGCGAAACTTACTTTTAAACTCATCACCCATGCAGAAGCAGAGCGTGAACTTATCGCAAAAGAAGAGCGGATCAACCAAATCAAAATTGGAATTCAGCAGAAACTTCAATAGTAAATAAAAAACCTTGCATTTCAGTATAACTCTACTAAAATGCAAGGCTTCATTCATCCTGTATATCCAAGCTGCCTGGAGATTTCCAATGCGGCTTTTTTTACTTTTGGAACGAGTATTTTCACATGCTCTTGTTGATAATTCGCTTCAATACCCGCGATACTAATGCCCGCGATTACATCTCCATTAAAATCAAAGATGGGCGCCGCCACAGCAGATGTGAAATTCTCAAGCTCTGAATTACTGAGCGTATAGCCGTTCTGCCGTGTCTCTTGAATAGATGCGAGCAACGACTCTCGATCGGTGAACGTACCAGTACCGAACTGCTGTAATTCGGTCTTATCCAAATACTCGGCGATATAGCTATCCGAAAGATAGGACAAAATAATCCGAGAACAAGCCCCTGCATACAACGGACTGCTTCTACCAATCGCTGTATACAAACGAACTTTCTGGAATGTATCGATCTTCTCCACATAAATCGCGTGATCTCCTTGACGGACAATCAAATTAATCGCTTCTTTCACATCTTGGTGAAGCTCTTCCATAATCGGATACGCAATCTTTCGAATGTCCAGCCGTTTCGAAACCAAACTACCATATTTCAACAGCAACAAACCGAGACGATACTGTGAATCCGCGCCTTTCTCGAGAAACTTCATTTCTTCAAGCGACGATAGCATGCGATAGACGGAGGATTTCGGGATTCCCGATAGGTCAATGATTTCTTGGAAAGTCAGTGCTGGATGATCGACGAATAGGTTGAGTATGTCCAAGGAGCGGACGACTGTTTTATTGTTTGTGCTCATGTTGGCTCCTTTCTGATAGATAGTCTAGACCCATTTCTATATTTTGAATGAAAACTCGTATGGTTGATTATAGCATTGAAGTAGATGGAAGCACATCCCATTTTGTCATCATGAAGTACATGATGGCTTTCCCATCATGCTAACGGCCACGTCTTCATCACCGCCCGCGCCACATGACTACCACTCAATGCAGAAGACAGCGTCCCAGGACCTGGAAACGACTGCTCGCCTGCAATGTATAATTGCGGCAAAGAAGAACGCACACTTTTCGGCTTCCAAATCGCATTCCTGACAGTCAAAGGAAAACCGCCTACTTCTGACTTACCGATATACTTTTGATAGGTCTTCGGTGAACCCGCTTCCGAATACAGTACATACTCTTCAACGGGAAGAACTTTTTGAATTTCAGCAAACATGGCTTGCGCTATAATTTCCTTCTTTTCTTCATACGCTTCTTTTGATAACTCTTCCCACAGCTCGGCATCTGTATGAATCGAACAAGTCATCATCATCTCGTCTTCGATGCGTTCATTCCGGCGATCATAAGCAGGCTGAAACGTCACATAGACCGGGCCGTGACCATCTGAATGAAGTACCGTCCGTTCTTTGTCCGGTACGATCTGCATCGCAAAAGGTAACGGTCTGCCATCCAATTCTTGATGCCAGAATGCGTCTGAAAGAAGCGCATCAATTCGGAAAGCGCCCCACGCAAACTCCTTGGATTCGGAATGACTCGTACGCGGTCCGAACGAAACACCTGCATTGTTGACCACCACGTCATAGTGTTTCGTCTTCTTCCTACTAGTCACAAGCCACTTTTTCTCTTGATATAGCAATTCCGTTACAGGAGACGCAGTAATTACTTCCCCGCCTAGTGCCACAATTCGCTCTGCCAAAAGTTCACTCAACTGACTCATTCCTTTTTCCACATAGAAGCTGCCTCGTCTGTAAATAGTGAGCGCAAGGCTCGACGGCAATAAAGCCGCTTCCGTACAATCCGTTTGTGCCGCGTCAAGCAACTGCGCATCGATGAATTGTCGCAACGGTTCATACGTATCGAGTTTATACGCGCGAAGCAAATCCTCCACTGTCCGCGTAGCATAGCGAGCTAGACGCAACATACTTCTAGGGTGTGTAACCGCATGGCTCGGTAACTTACCCAAGTCATATAGGTGCGCTATTGGCAACGACACGCCAGTAGCTGTCACGCCATATACCGCTTCACTGATTTGCTGTAATGTACGCCAAAAGGCGATAACGTCTTGTCGTCTTTCAGGAAAAACACGCGAAAGCTCATTTTCCCAAGCCATTTTATCTCGATACAATGAAATCTGTCGGTCTTCCATCACCACATCCATCGGGTGATCGAGCAAAACAAACGGGACTTTCAAATCGAGTTTAGTAAACAGCGTGTCTAATAATCCGTGCTCTTCCAATCCAAAAGCAATCGTCGCACCGGCAGGAAATATACGTTTATTTCGTACATAGGAACCTGCTGACCCACCGACTCTCGTAGCTTTTTCAAGAACCGTCACTTGATATCCTTCTTTGACTAACAAAGCGCCGGCCATTAACCCGCCCATACCCGCACCGATAATGCATACAGTTTTACTCATGAAGATCACCTTCTTTCTGTATAGTGAAAGTTTCACTAAAAGACGTTGCACTAGTATTCCTGATGAATGGATGTCACAAAAATACCGCTTAATTATCTTGTAATTCTTACCGATCATCATATCACACGCCTCACGAACCTATGTATCATCTACTTCCATCTACATTCTATCGTGACGAGTAGACAATTCCCCAGCAGTCTATTTCCCATGTTATACTAGTACATATTGTAAAAAAAGGAGTTCTTTTATATGCCATACGATGTACTATTATTCGATTTAGACGATACATTATTCGATTTTGAAGAAACTGAAAAACACGCACTCGGCAATACATTCCACACGTTCGGACTACCAAACGGTTTAGAAGCGTACCGTGACACATACCGCGCGATCAGCTCCGTCATCTGGGACGATCTCGAGCAAGGACGCATCACACTGGAAGAATTAAAAGTAGAACGTTTCCGTCGGTTATTCACACAGCACGAACTGCAAGTAGATGCTTCACATTTTGGAGAGCTATACATCGAAAATCTAGGCCACGAATCACATATGATCGACGGCGTGGAAGAGATGATTACACAGCTAGCTGATTACCGATTGGCGATCTTAACAAACGGTTTCACCATCGCGCAGCACGCTCGCATCGCGGGGTCTCCTTTACGCGATACATTCGAAGCGATCATTGCTTCTGAAGAAACAGGCTACAAAAAGCCACAGCCTGAGATTTTCGAATATACATTTCAGAAACTAGGCATCACAGATCCTTCACGTGTACTGATGATCGGTGATTCGTTAACGTCCGATATACAAGGTGGAATCAACGCGGGTATCGACACATGCTGGTTCAATCCAGACCGTCGTGAAAACCGTACAGCAATTCAGCCGACCTATGAAATTCATTCATGGGCAGAATTCAGCTTAGGACGCAAGAAAGTAACGAATAACTAATGTGAAATTCAAAACGACTACACCCTCCAATACAGTTCGTTGGAGGGTGTAGTTATGTAAAAATTCATTACCTGTTTTCGCTTGCCGCCTCAATAAATTTCTTAAACAACTTCAACGACAACGCATCTTTTTGTTTCACCATCGCTTCAGGGTGCCACTGAACACCTACCATAAAACGATGCGCCGTACTTTCCAGCGCTTCAATCACACCGTCTTTCGCAACCGCTGTCACGACAAGTGGTGCTTTCACTTCCTTCACCGCCTGATGATGCAGCGAATTCACTCGCACTTCAGAAGTACCCGCCCACTCCGCCAACCGACTATCCCCTACAATATCAATGGAATGAAAAGCATAGTCTAAATCTGTCAGCTGATAATGCTGCAACAAATCCTCTGACAGCTGCGCATACATATCCTGATAAATCGTCCCACCAAACGCCACATTCATCAACTGATAGCCTCGACAAATCCCAAACACGGGCTTATCTAGATCCGCCATCGTTTTAAATAGCGCAAGCTCCGACTGATCCCGCTCAGGCAGCACTTTCCCAAGCTGCCGATGTGGTTCTTCGCCATACAAATACGGATCTAGATCTTCCCCACCAATTAGCAATAAACCATCTAACCGATCACAAACGTCTTCAATCGCTTCGAGTCCGACTGGCAAAATAACAGGTACGCCACCTGCTTGTCGAACGGCCTGTATGTATCTAGTCTGAACTAATGTATCACCGTTTTGATCTAGATCTGACGTGACCCCGATTACTGGTTTCATGTATGGCACTCTCCTCTTTAATACTACCAACGTTCCTACGGTGAAAGTAGGCACAATATATTCTATACCCCAATTGATGGGAAGTTAGTCGGGATGATGCATGACTTAATAGGGAAATTTGAAAACCCAGACCCTCCGAATAGAAGATCTGGGATGAATGCAATATCGTTTTATACGTTTTCACAACAACTTTGTACCGAACTTTTAATTCTCATACACCTTATAAAACCGCTCTAACCCTTCGATAAGACGCTCCGTCCGCTTCGCTGTATATTGTTCAAACGAAGGATCTTCCTTTTCTTTAACGAGCGACCATAACGACCAAAGAAAGTCCGACTTCAACTTTTGCAGATCCAGCGACTTTTTCGAAGTAGCCGGCAAACCGTAATAATTGAGTAACACTTGCTCTTGCTGCTCACTTAACTCCCGTTCCAAAACAAACGCCGCTAAATCCCATTCCGGCAAATAATTCGCACTGTACTCCCAGTCGATCAACAGCACTTGCTTCGCATCATTCTGAATAAAATTACCCGTCACCGAATCCATATGACACAGCGCATACTCTTGCCGCTCCCCTTGCATCAACTTCCTCAACCGCTCCTCCAACAACACATACAGGGAAGGAATTTCCGTTAACGCCTGTTTATACTTCTCTACTTCACCCCAATAATCAAAACGATTCCTAAACTCCCTAGTCGACGAATGAAGCGTAGACAACACACCCGCCACTTTCTCCAAATACTCCGGTGTCACAATCAAATCCCGCGTCAAATCAGCCGTCGCATCATAATACGGAGTCATTTTAATCCCGTCATCCGTAAACACCACATTCCCGACCGTCACCCCAATTTCAGCCGCAATCTGCTGATTCGCTTTCTCATTTTGGCGATTAATAATATCTTCAAACTCATGCGCGGGAAAACGTAAAACGTATTTTTGTCCTTTGTGTTCGACCAAGAAGTTCAGATTGGTAAGACCGCCTAGTCTTTTGATGTATGTAAGTTCTTCGATTAGAAACACGTTTTTGCACCTCTGTTTTCTGTACTATAGTATGTATTGTTCTTCCGGTTGACTTCTAAATTCCAAGTATTCATTTATTATTCAAAAAATTAACTCGACAATCAGTTGATGGAAATTAAATACTTTACCGCATATATCTTTTCTTATCACTCCATAGATCAAGCGTTTACTTACGAATGTCAACTCACCTATTAAGATATTATCTTTCAACGCATCATTTAAATCAATAGTAATACTAGATTTCCTATAGATCCATTGAAATGTAGGCGATGTAATGACTGTCTTAATTTCAACTTCACTAATTTCTCTGTCTAAACTGTACTTGAATAAGTTTTCTCTGACCTACTGTTTACAAATTCTTTGACTTGTTCAAGAAACTTCGCTGCTATAGCATTTTCTATATCGTCTTGTAGAGTTCATGACACTCTGTGTGGATTCACTCTGCGTGTCCACTCTCACTTTTCATATAGCGCTTTTTCACGAAAAGGATACACCCATTAACAATTATTTTTGTGAGTGACATGCTTTCGGTTTTTGTCATTCACGTATTGAATAATGAAATGTGCAACGTCGAGATTCTTCTCGACAATGGTTTTATTATTAAGATTCTTTAAGTTCTTTGGTTATTGGCCTGGCGGGTTTAGGCAAGTGCACTTGCTCAATGTCGTCAGGTACACCTGTCGGATTTGGGCAGATTACCTGTGACTACTGGGCAGGGCCTTGTCTCATATTGGGTGGGTTAATTTTTATGTATTTGAGTAGGGATTTTTTATTGATCAAAAAGGTTATTTGATCATGAAATAAATATTTATTAATCACCTACATACCATTTTTTCAAAATCTCCACACCGTATCTATAAATACTTTCATTGTCTTTAAATAAAAATTGTGGTCTATAAGATAATGAGATATCAGTAGCACTTAATCTGTGTGCTTTTGGGTATAAATTCATGACCAACTGAATAAGTATTCTTTGGGAGGTGTTTTATTTAAATGAATATTGAACCAAAAGAGTTATTATTAAAAATGAAAGAGCATGACTTTTTTTAAGACACTACAATTGGCAAAATGGTCAATACGAATTATCAGGAAGATAAGGCTTATGTGTATAAGATATTGGAATTACTTTATGAAAATTTTCACAAAGTTAGATTTGTAGACGATTTAAGTGAAAGTGTAATTGGTAAAGGAAAATGGGCTGTTTTAATTTCTCAAAAGTTTGCAATGGCAGATAAAAGATTTCCTATTCCACAAGTACCTTTTCACTTAAAATATGATGGTAAAGATAACATATTCATAAAGTCTAAGCACTCATATTTTATGCTCATTGGATTTTTTCAAGAGTAAGATGATGAGATATGTGTCTTTTTGAATTTTAAGAATGAAGAGTATAGGGAAATATACAAGGAACTCGTAAAAAATTAGACATTAGTATAAATTTTGATGGCATTTTAGATCCATTTGGTAATTTCTAGATAAGGTGAAAAAGTGAAATTGAAGCGGCTTAATTGTCACTTCTTTTTCAATTGAGTGCGAACTATGCATTACACAACTCATGAACTATTTGGAATAGTATCAGGGCTAAGTATTATTTTGTTCACCTGTACATCATTCAACTCTAGAACGATTCAGAATAGTGCCAGAGTTGTTTGATGCACAGGTAGACAATTGTTAAGCCTTTTGTAAGATCGCCGCAAACCACTCTGGATTGTACCTAACCTTAATTTTTTCTCTAGTTCTATTTTCGCTTCCCTCTCTTTACTTACCAGCATTTTAGAAAAGGAGCATTAGTTCCTTTAAAATCACACTAAAGACTTCACATATAAATGTAACAGAATAGATTTTCAATATGTACATTCCGTTTTTGGTTTGATGTATAGGAAGCAAAGCAATAAAACAAAAAACAATTCACTTTTCATTCTAATGTATCTGTGAGTAAAAATTTCTTGTATAATCATTTTAGCGCACCTAAGCACCAAACTTTCATGATTGTATAAACCTAACGTAAATATTAGAATATTCATGATAGGTTTTCATACAGGTACCCCTCACTAATTTACAACGCATATAAATTCGCGGCTGACCGAATTAACATAAGGCTCCAACTACTTCAATCAGCCTTATTTCTGTATTTTGAAATACAAATCGCAAATTCTGCCCTTGTTTGTATTTTAAAAAAGAGCAATTATGAAATTGACCCATCTATCAAGATATTTAAAAATATAATCTACACAGATTTTCATATTTTGAGTACGTGCATCAACGTCAAATTCATTGAGATTATCTTCTTTCTTTCTACTTTCTTTCTTTCTTTCTTTCTTTCTTTCTTTCTGCGTGCGATATATTCTTCAATGCTTAACATTTGGCCATCTCAATATTCAATCAAATTTCGAATTCCTTAGTATAACTAACCGTTGGTCCCATACCGGTTCTATCAATATAATTACCTTTTAAATTCTCATATTCAATTCCTGATTTTAATAAAAATTCTTTATTTTGCACCGTAGGAATAGCGAGAGAAATATCTACTTTATACTTTCCTTTATTGAACCCAATGTCTTCTTTTCCAAGTCTTCCAAAATCAAATCGTCCATTTTCCACTAACGACTTATTCTGTGCCAATAGTAAATCATTAGAATTTCTCAAAGAAATCATCAGTGAAGCCTTATCAAAGAGATTAGTCGTTCCCCTTATATTCATTGTATTGTCACTGTTCCGGGAAATATCAAGGTTAAAAGTAACATCTAAGCCATCCGGATTTAGTGGTATTGTTTGTTTATATTGGTATTCCCTAATTTTTATTTTTTCAGTATCAATTTCATTGTACTCCTCATCTGAAAGATCAATGGCCTTTTTCCAATATATTGCTTGATCCTTTATTGTATCGAAATGTAACTTAGCATCCCTAAAACAATTTGAAATCTGGTATCTTTTAGCACGAGAATTTAATTCTTCCTTTTTCAGCCACAAGATCACATTATCCAAATGCAAAGCTACTCCTTGAAAATTGTTCAAGTATTTATTAAATTCATCATTTCTTGAATGCCCACAATCACCAAACTTTAGAAAAAGCTTAGTAATCACACTTGCATTATCAAAAGCATATTCTTCTAATTCCTTCATATCTCCGCTTTCAAAGGCGCTTAACATATATTTATAATGGGGTTCAAATTCTTCAAATGCTTTCATGTTTAGAGTAAAAAGAATTTTATCGTCTATAAAGGCATACTCATCATAATAATCAGCCAGTGTACTGTAGGATTTTTCGAAGCGCCATATATAGCCTAATTCATCTGCTTCCCCAATAAGAAGTGGTTTGTAACTAGGATCTAATGATTCTCTAATCCATTGGCCTCTTATCATCCAGTTTTTCATAATATAGTCATCGCCATTCTTTGCAATATAAACCCATACAACATCGTTTTTCCTTCTGTATTGATCAATGATCTGAATTCCAATATTCTTTACCTCTTCTATTCGCAGAACTTTATTTAATACTGCTACAATAGAGCACCTTCTAGCACCTGCATGAGAAACATCTTGCACTTGAAAAATGTTATATGTACCATCCAGATCAAAATCTACTTTTCTATACTTCTCCTTTAGGTAATCGGCAACCGATGGGAACTCTGGATATATAGTAGTTTCGTTAATATTATATTTTTCATCAAGCACTTTCTTAATTGCTTGTTTATGTTCAAAAGGAATCCGTATTACCATTGTTGGTTCAATTGAATCAAGGGGCAGTATAGACTTTCTTATTTCCTTACCAATTGTTTCATTACCGCATATTGCAAAAGAACCTTTTTGGCAATATAATCTTTCATTAGATTTTTGAAGCTCAACAGAGTACTTTATAAATGTTGCTTCTGAAGCAAATTCTAATATTTCATCTTCTGTTATTTTTTCAGAATAGCATTCCAAATATGAACCTTTAATTAAATCTAGATTATATGATTCTAATGTTGCAAGAAGAGACAACAGTTTAATCCTTTTATCATTTAGACTACGCTCCGGTCGAACAAAAACATATACGTTACCATGTGATTCGTCATCAAAATTTTGTACAGCAAAGAAAAGCGCAATTAATGGATCAACTGTTAAATCTACAAGTCTTGTTGGAATTCCATAATGCTGCATTTTCGACAAGCGTTCAATAGGCAGGGGTAAATCAGCAAATTCTATAGATTTCATATTAATTGCTTCTTCGTAGATGAAGTTTTCATTAATTGTATATCCTACATTTCTAGAGACGCTTGATATAATACTTTTATAAACTTCTAATTGGCCTCTATAGAAGACATTATTGTAAATATCATACCTCGACAACTTTTTTAAATAATCATCAACAGTATTGATTTGCTCCATACTATTATTCACCTCTAGCTTTATATATTTTAATTCTCTGCACCATGATATTTTTCCTATTCTTAGCATTATTATAGAATACTTAGTGTTGAGTACCTGTCCACCACCAAACTAACATGATTGTTAACACAATAATCATGTTAGTTTCTCACACAGATACTCTCTACTACGATTTCTCCAAGCGCTCATTCGCCTAATTCAAATTTCGTTGCAAACCAAACGATCGGTTTTTGATGATTACACTATATAGTCCTCCATGCATTTGATATGTTTTATTGCTAATTGTGTATTATATCGGCTACAAATATAGGTATTTTACTGTCTGACGTACTTTCGTGGGGGATAATTACATTGGAAGTATACGGGAGACATATAACGTGTGAGGCATTGGTTATGATAATCGTCAAATTCGATGTTAAAACATGACTTTATTGAGCAAATCAGGTTCAAAGTGTTGTTTGCCTATTCATCATATAACTCATTTCACCAGTATTATTTATTTCCCCTTGATTTTCATATATAATAATTTCGCCTAGTTCTTCAGCTATTTCATCTAACCCCATAGTTATCTCTGTAACAAGTTGAGGTATCTCATGCAATGTATCTTCAACTATCTCTGCCAACTCCCCATTTTTTTGAATTATTTCCACTCTTTCTTTATTTATCTTTTCTTGAGCAAATTGTAATGCTTTTTCTAGGTCTTCTGGTTCGCCAGTGTGATATAGATAAGATGCTTGAGCAACTTAAAATATTTCAGGATTAAACAACGTAATTTCTTGAAGTGTAAGTTCAATAAATTCCACTTTTTGTTTAAGCATTAATAAATATTTTTGCATAGATGCCATATTTACCTAATCTCCAAAATCTTTTACTACCTCTGATATTAATTCTTCTACGCTACCCCAGAACTCAGTGAATTCGTCCCATTCTTTTTTTGATATAGTTCCTTGATAAATATCAAAAACCTTTTCTTCTTTCCCGTAACATGCTTCTATTCATGTAAATTAGTTTTTCACACAGGTACCTTTCACTAAGTTTTATAGATGTGGTACCAATCCCAATTGTTATTTTCTGTAGAATGAGTTTTGATATTAATGTAAGATAGTATTGAAGAAGGAGGTGTAAATATGACAGAAGTCATTATCAATTGCGACACTTGTGAAAGCCAATACTTTGGTGAACACTACGACTCTGAGATCAAGAGTGGTCAATACGGTAAATACAAAGAAGAAACGTATCAATCGCATTGCACTAATTGTGACAAACCAGTTTTCACTACTCGTAACGTTAAGTTATAAAAACAATTAAACCTTTTCCTTTTATTTCCTTAATCTAAACTATTAAAGCGCACCTGTACATCACACAACCCTGGTACTATTTAGAATCATTCCTAAGTTGTGTGATGCACAGGTGCTCAATAGTAAATTTGAAATTCGTTCTGAAAAAATTAACTTTCCATCAATTTATATAACCAGCTCTCCACTAGATCTCTAATTAACTTTTCAGCCTCTTCTAGCTGCATAGGCTTTGATGGTGGATCTTTTTTATCAGACTTGGGGACACCATGTCTTGATGCGTCTCCGCTTGAAGCTGGATGGTTTGCTGTTCTCTTAAAATTTGATCTCTTAGTGCTTGACAACCAACCTTCATTTACAATTTGTTGATCGCGATCTACTATTTCAAACACCTTGTAAAGAGTCGTCCATGTCGCAAAGTCTGGGTTGTTAATTAGACGGAAAACTTTATGCACATTTTCGTTTTTAACAGACAAATCGACCAACCTTTGCACTTTGCAAGCACCCTTTTCATTTAAAGGAACTCTGACTACTAATGATGTAAATATGTCATTAGACGTAAAGTTAACTGTCTCATGATCTCCAACTTGCTGAATAGAGATAACTTCATAATTTATAGTGTTGTTCAGATATGTTGCTAGCGCATTACATACTTCACTCAGCATTCTCATCGCGATTTTTTGAGCTTTCAACATATCAGTCTCCAAAATAGTTACTTCCATTTTTAATTTTTCAGAGTCATAATAAAAACACACGCCATTCAAAGATAGCTTTCCTTCAAAATTAATAATTGGGTCCATATCACAAACAACTTTATACTTTTCCAAATTTACCACTCCTTAAAATCCTAATTTAATGGTAATCCATTCTGAAGTTAAAAAAACCATCTAGTACAACATTACGGTCTTCAATCTTCCTGTTAGACTGACCTGCAAATAGGTTCATTTATTACATGTCAGTCATTTCTCTTTTTCGGAACTGACAGGCAGTGTGTTTGCTTGTTTTATTCTTTGTATAGAACGCTTTTAAATAGATGACCATTTGGTTGATGACAAATTTAAATGTCAAATGAAAGAGTATTGAAATATGGGTAATTTGGTGCTTTCTTTCATTAATATAATTTAACGACCTGGCTCATTACTTTTAGCCCAAGGAACTTTACGAACTCTCTCAGGCTGAAATTCGATATCCAACATCATATTATTATAATCACCTGTATAACCGCTTAGTGCTAAAACAACTAACTCGAAATAACACATTCCCATTCTCCATATATAATTAAACTGTTCGGAGTTTAACTCTTTCTTATTTCTTTCTGGGTGAACTATATCATTTCTAATAGTTGTAAAGAGATGCGGACCATGATCGTAATTATCGCCCATTTCTTGGAACGCTGGAATTCTTTCATAATCGGTCTCTATCTTCAGCTCTGTTAATAACCTTTCAATCTTATTTCCTGCTGACAATAAACCGTTGTATTCCTTTTTGTTTAATAGACTTTTGGTTTCCACAAGATACGCCCATGCTAAAGTTTCCAAACCTGCTTGTATACCAATAATTCTATTTTCAAGATAAGATGGACCAAACCCATCAAAATATTGCGACAATATTCTGGGAAGCTGTTTTTCCCAGTACTTATCTTCCAATAAAATCAATAAACAGCTTAAAACTTCTTCCAAAGATTCTCGAGACTTTTCAGGGTACCAATTAGAAATACTTTTCCAACTTGTTATAGTTGGAATCCTGTAGCAAATCATGCTAAACTCTTCAAAATCAGTATATATATGATTAATATCTACTCGTCGACCAGCGACGAATGAAAATATCCATGCAAGATTTTTTAGTATATTATCTACTTCATTTAAATCGAATGCTTTGCCATTTAACCGCTTTATCTGTCCAATATGAGTTATGCTATATCCGCCCTGCGCTTTAAGCTGACTAAATATAGATTTGTTTTCTGGTGATTTATCTAAAGTGATTAAATAATCTTTATACTTCAACTCTGTTCTTCCTATATATAGCATTTTCTCGTATTGATAAGCTCTATCAAAATTGTTAATGAAATTCAACACGGAAAAATTTAGTTCTTTGAATTTTACGGCAGTAGAAATTGATAATTCATATTGCAAGCTACCTTCTATTGTCGACTCACTTCTACCTTCTTTAAAACCAACATTTATATCTGTCAGATAGAACTCACCTTTAATACCTGTGGGTGTAGTCAATTCCCAACTCACATTTTTCAACAAGTCCAACATTCCGGCTTTTAATATTCTTGCCTTAAAACGTACTTCGGGATTTGGAGTGATCAGATAGTGGATTTCACCTTCCAACTCTACAAGAATTTCACCTGACTTAATTAAAAATTCACCTTCGTAAATTATGGTGTCAGATAACTTTTCTTTGATTAATTCAGGTACTGCAATAGTATCTGTTACTTCATTTGCCATTATTATCTCTCCTTATGTATTACCATTATTTTCAGCGTACCTGTTCACCACACAGTTTTAACGCTATTTAGAATATTACATAAGTCGTGCTATGCACATGTGCTCAACACTAATAGTTGCATATTAGAGTAGGCGTTGTAATTGCAGACCTAATTTCAACGGCATTTCATTTCCTGTCTACAATAGCAATTGAATAAGTATTTTCTACATATTGTTGTAGAGTTCATAACACTATTTGTGAATTCTCTCTGCATGTCTACTCCTACTTTTCATATAGAGCTTTTTCGCGAAAACCATACATCCATTAGCAATTATTATTATGAGTGATATGCTCCCCGGTTTTCTCTTTAACGTACTGAATAATGAAATACCCGAGGTCGAAATTCTTCTCGATAGTGGTTTTATTATTAATATTCTTAAGTTCTTTGGTTATTGGCCTGGCGGGTTTAGGCAGGTGCACTTGCTCAATGTCGTCAGGTACATGAGTAGACTTTAGACAAACCACCTTCAACTAATAAGCAATGCCCCGTCCCATACTAGTTAAGCTAACCCTAAAGTGAATTCACCTGTGCTAAAACATTCATGATTGTTAAACTATCATGTTTACTAAAACATTCTTGATAGCTTTTCACACAGTTACTCACCAATAAAATTGGCTTTTTTAGAATCTACTACCCATTACTTTTCCATATTCGAGTTAAATGTCTTAATTAGTATTTCTACATCTTCATTTGTAGCACATTTTCTCGTAGTGAATAATTCACAAACCTTCACAGTAAATTTATCGGTATGATTCATAATCTCAGCAATCACTAAATCCGCAGCTATCTCGTAAGTACGTTTTTCATAAGGCTTTTTTGCTTCACGATCATAAATTTTTTTTGTTAATTTCTTTTGTTTAATTTGTTGCACATGAACTAATTCATGCAGTAGAATACAACAAATCGTAACCTCAATAACTTTTTCAAAGACTTGAGTATTGTATATTCTAGAAAAGGAAGAATTGATATACCTAGTGATATTTTCTGTATAGAAAACAATTCTTTTGACTTTGTACAAGCTGAAATCTGGAATAGTACTCGCCAACTTATTTTCAATCACATAGCCTTCTTGATCTCTTGGACTTTTTTCTAGTTCAACAACATAACTCATGTCTTCAATATCCAAAACTCTCTTCATCTCCATATTAAATTCTTTTATTTCCTTACTATTTAAAACTCGATTTATTTCCTCAGAACTCGTGCATATAGGATGTAAAGCCATATTTAATTAATCTCCCTTGTATTTTTATACGGTGCGTAAGCACAGAAACTATGTCTATAGATGGTATCTATTATCACCGCTATATAAAGCATTACTACTTAATTCGTCTATGTACACTTTTACCAACAATTTAATTTTTCCAGAATTATAGATGTGTAACTTGGATATACTTTTTTCACCCATTATATTGTTTGATGACTTGCCTACGTTAATACAAATAATCATGCAAATAATTCTGTAACGATCCAACCACCGCCCTATGCTCCTCTATCTGCCCCTCCAACTCCCGCACTTCTTCCCCACTAAGCCGAAACCTCGAAGCATACTCCGCAATTTCTTTCATCTTATACAACCGCTTCTCGATCTCTTCCAATATCCGATCCTGCTGTTTAACCTGCTCCAGTTGTTCTTTCAACCGCTCAATTTCTTCTGAGTTATCCTTCATTTGTTACTCCTCCTTTACACTTACATGCCAGTATAATTAGCTATTAACCTTCCAATATTATATAATAAGAACAAACATTCTTATCTTATAGGAGGGCTCACTATGACGATTGGAACCTTGATGTACTCTACTCATTCACGATCTTACGGCTTTTTACTAGAAGATGGTAATGCTGCGAAGGAACAATACACCGCCAATTGTAAGAACAGTCATCTAAAAATAAATTCGCTATTCTCTTCCAATGAAAAATTAAACAGTCTGCTCTGCGCATTGCTGCTTGGCAGTGGACGTATTACGTCGTCTGCAACTAACCACAAATATTTCCGATTCACTTTCCAAACAAAACACAGTGAATGGGCCCATTCCTGCTATCAACAGTTACAATCCTGTGTACCAGACTTTCTTATTAAGAAGGAACAAACAACGGATGCACGCAGTAAATTCGGCTTTACAGAGCGCGTAGTAATTGAATCTGCACCTTGTGCTACTGCTGAAGCATTATACTGTGAGTGGTATCAAGATGGCTCTAAGGGCATGCCTCTGGAGTTTGTTGAACAATATATGACCGCTCAGACACTCGCGTGGTGGTACCAGGAATGCGGTCACTTGAAAGTGAAAGAAAACGGCACGTTGGAGAAACTGATTCTTTCCACCGAGCAATGGACCGAGGACGAGCTTCAGTTACTTCAATATGTAGTAAATAGTAAATTCAATTTCCTGTTTGCGATAGACGGTCAACGAAGACTTATTCTGTATGACCAACTGCAAATCAAGTATTTTCTAGGTATGGTTGCACCTTGGATCCACCCTGTGTTCTCCTATAAAATCAAGAATGTAGAAGTTCGCAAACCCGTTGCGAAGCGGACTACTATACGGCTTCCCAATCACATATCTATTCCCTCGCCTACAGAAGAAATCAATCAAATGATTCGGCAATACGCTTCCTCTGTTAAAGTAACAACCGAAAACTTTCAAAGATTCAACTACGCGAGACAAGAGAACAATGAATCCAAACGCTACCAAGTGAGTCTTACTGAAGAAAATCGAGATATTCTTTGTTCTGTCCAAGCCTCAACAGGTTTAACTTTAGGTGAGATTGTGCAAGAGTGTTTTCATCAACAGAACTGCTTTTCTCCGCGACCGCTGAATACATTGGATGATCTTTCTACTACACAGCAAAATATCATGCTGGGCTCGATTATCGGAGATGGTATGCTGACTCATAAAAAGTCCAAATACAAAGGTATACGAAGCAGTTATCATGAACACTTTTCAATCAAACAAAAAGAATATCGCGCTTGGAAAGTAATGAAATTGAAACCCTATTTAAGTTTCATTCCAAGAGGGGATCATATTATTTCAAAAACAGGAGACTTATGGAGCAGCCTAGAAGAAGTGATTTACAGTGAGAGCATAGAGGGGAAGAACAGGATTAAACAGCTGCCCCTCAGCATTCTGAACAAATTAGATGATTTGCACAGCTTGGCCACTATCTATATGGATGACGGGTCGCTGTTGCTGACTACCCGTGTAAATCATAATCATAAAAAGATTTACATCACTCCCCATATAGCACTTTATTTACAAAGTTTCACTTACAAAGAATTGCTGCTCTTACAAGGACAAATGAGAAAGTTAACCTCAGTCGAATTCCGCCTGACCAAACTACCAAGCGGTAACGGTTATTATATACGAACTAGCCGGACAGCCGATACATTACAATTCCTTCAAGACTTAGAACACATTGTAGTTACCTGCCCTTCAATGAGTTACAAAACCAACTGGCAGTATCGATTTTACTTAGAGAAACAAAAATGGCGTCAAGAGTATCCGAACTATCAGTTGATTGTCAGCGATAGAAAACGAATGCGCGCCTACACTGAAGATGAAATAAGCAATTTACGACATATGAAGCAATCCGGTAAAACAGATCAACAGATAGCAGATGAACTTGGCCGAAGTTACTGGTCGGTGGTCTATAAAATTAGTGAGCTACGATCGCAAAATTTAATGTAAATTTAAAAAGAGACTCCCTTTAGGAAGTCTCTTTTTATGAGCCGAAAGTTCTATTAACGTAGTAGTTGTAGAACGCCCTGCGGCTGTTGGTTGGCTTGCGGCGCCCCTAATTATTTCCAATTAGGTCTAGACTATATCTCCATCCTTGTACCTAAATACCTAGGATGCTGGGCACTTCGAACGTCAAATGACGCCCTACGGATTTCATCGTCATAGCGATTTGCCTTAGACGGTATATCCTAGTCGTTGAACCTTCTCCAGAGTTTCCTCACAGGAGCTTGGCTGCTGATTGTCCAATTCCACTTTTTTTCAACCGTTCACGTTTGCCGTTTCCAGCTGCGTTGTCGGAAAGTGGACTTCAGGAGGTTCCAGCAATTCACCCAGTTATGCGTCCTATCCGTTACCGAATAGGCGTCCCTGAACCGTTTACCGTAGGAGTTGTAATACTCCGTTCGGAAGCTGGTTCGATTGAGAAAGCATTGCTTGTGCTGCTTGAGTTAAGATGTTGTTCTTCGTAAAGTCCATCATCTCTTTCGCCATCGTGCGAACATTAGCTTTCACTAATGACTAGACTATATCTTCACCCTCCACTCTCGGTAGGGGCCGGGCACTTCGGATTCACAAGCTACTCCCTCTTGTGTTTCCTACGGATTTCATCACCATAGCTTGCGCCTTAGATGGTCTATCCTAGTCGTTGAACCTTCTCCACTCTTTCGAGACAGGAGCTTGGCTGCTGATTGCCCAATCTGTTCTTTTTTCAAGCCTTCACGCTTACCGTTTCCAGTTACGTTGTAGCAAGAACAGTTTCAGGGGTTTCCAGCAATTCACCCGGTCGTACTCTCTGACCGTTACCAGTCAGGACGACTGTGTCTGTCACTGCTTACGCAGCTAAGACATAATCCACGTCGCGGATACGTGATTCCGCCGCTGTTAAGTTTTCGGAAGATGTTCCGAGGTTGTTGATTGTGTGTTCTAGGCGGTTCTGGTTTGCACCTAGTTTAGAACGCTCTGCTGAAACAGTATCAATTGCCTTTTGAATTTGAGTTACAGCGTTGGCTGCGTTTTTAGCATTTGATACATCCAACGCTTTTTCGTTAGAAGCTGAATCAGTTCCGTTATTCACACCTTCTGTAGCTGTGAATCCTGCACCTGAACCAGTTAAACCAAGCGCAGCTGATCTCATATCGCTAATATCAACAGACATCGATTGGTTTTCATTCGCACCAATTTGTAATGATAATGATGCATCGTTTCCTGTAACTTTTGGAGCTGTCGCTGACTCTTGTCCACCATTTTGTGTTAACTGAATTTTACCTTCGTCAGTTACACTTGCAGTATACTTTGCAGCTAATGTTGCATCATCATTAATCGCTTTTGACAATGAAGCAGCATCTTTCCAGCCATCGGCCCCTAAACTATCATGTTTTAATACTTTGCCATCAATTGTAATGTCAGAGCTACCCACATTAAGTTCGTAAGTACCTGCAACCGCTGTTATTTCTTCAGTTACTGCATCTTTCCCCCCTGCAACAGTTGCTCCTGTTGTAGCTGTTGTTGAAGTACCAGTAACTTGTACCCCTGGAAGATCTTTGGCACCAAGAGCATCATTAATTGCAGTTTGTAGGTCATCTTTATCTACTAGTCCCGCAGCTGAAAAATCACCATTAATAGTAATTTTATTATCAGCGACAGTTACTGTCAAAGGAGTTGAAGCAGCACTAGTTCCAATTTCTATTTCATAACCGTTTAATTTTGAACCTGCTCCTGCGAACTCAATGTCAAAACCACCAACTGAAACTTGTGTTGCAACTGTTTCCGGCGCTATTGTTGCACCAGTTACACCAGCTTTAGTAGTTGTACTGCCCTCAGTACCTTTAGAACCATTCAACAGTTTTTGAGTATTAAATTCAGTAGTGTTACCAATACGGTTAACTTCTGAAGTTAAAGAATTAAGTTCTTTTTGAATTTCATCACGATCACCAGTTGTATTTGTATCGTTACCTGCTTGTACAGCTAATTCACGCATACGTTGAAGTATATCATGCGTTTCATTCAAAGAACCTTCAGCTGTTTGAATCAAAGAAATACCATCTTGAGAGTTCTTAGCTGCCATATCCAATCCACGAATCTGACCGCGCATTTTTTCGGAGATTGCCAGTCCAGCTGCGTCATCTCCAGCTTTGTTAATCTTTAAACCTGAAGACAATTTCTCAATATTGTTAGCTGCTGCTGCGTTGTTAGAACCTAGTTGGCGGTGCGTGTTCATCGCTGCCATGTTGTGATTGATAATCATGTTAATTTCCTCCTTGAGTGGTTGTTGGGTACACGTCCTTGTGTCCCTTATTTGTACTACGGTTTTGAGTGCCGGCCGGACGCTCTCTGCCGCTTACACTACTAATATCGGATAGTTGACTAGAGTGTTTAGTAGTTTATTAAAATCTTTTTTCTATTTATTTGAAATGTGGAAATGAAATGACTTGTACTGCCTTTAATGGTGAAGTAATTACTATTTACTTGTTATCCTTTAAGTTTTTATACCAGTCAATATCCAGCGATAATGACTCGGCATTCGTATCCTTAATAGACTGAATGAGCTCCCCCCGTACAATATCTACTGATTTAGGCGCTTCAATCCCCACCCGTACCGTATCGCCTTTTACTTCGAGAATCTTTACTTCTATATTATCTGCGATTTTAATCGTATCGCCTGCTTTACGTGAGAGTACTAACATATTATTCGCTCTTTCCGCTAGTTGTTTTTTCTTTCATTTCATCCAATTTCTTTTCATCAATTGGATGTTTGATAAGATAGCGCTTATCATTTAATACCATTTGTTTCGCTTTTCTGTTGTTTGTTTGGAACAGAAGAGGTGCTTGTAAGTTAATTGTCGATTCTTCGAAAGGTTCTTTTATGAAGACGATACCGAGTACCATTAATTCTTCTGGACTTTTCACTTTTAGTAAATCTATTGTTGGATCATCTATTTTGAAATCATACTCTTCTACAATTTTGTATGGATTCGCTACAACAAAAGCTACACCTGCTTCTTTCGTAGACTGTAGTACTTGAAATTCCTGATTCTCTCCAATTGGTAAGATGACGAATTCTTCTTCCTCTTCGAATCCGGGAAGTCCTTTCGGGAAGTGCCATGCTTTCGATAGATCTACTTCAATTTTACCGTGGAATTTTGTTGCGATTTCTTTAAGTGGTTGTGTCACTAGATTTCTCTCCTTTTCAACGTTTTACTGGTTTACTACTCAACGTACTTTTTATTACACTTTCCAATCAATCTCTATCGATCCGTACTGTTGCATTTCTACAGATACTTTCCCAGGTGTGTAATTGTGGATCGGCTTATTTATTTGTGCGTCGATTTTCGGCTTCTGCGGTGTCACATTAATATCTAGTGAACCTTCAGAAAAACTCATTTTGATTTTCGTACGGTCGCCTACAAATTTCACTTGCAGTTCGGCCATTGGTTTCTCCGTGTTCTGTTTGACGATATCTGCTATCGTTGAACCGTTTTCAATTTTCATGAGTTGCTGGCCTTCTTGCGCGCGACGAGCTGTGCCTTCTTGTACTTTTTGTAATCCATATTGAGCATTATCAGCCGTTCGGCGAAATACACTTTTCATATCGATATCTGCACGATTTTCTGTCGTGTCGAGTGATAGTTGCGGTCGGGTCGTCGACATTTCCAAAATGGCTGCTGGTTGTTCAATGCTCAGCGTGGCTTTAGGTTGTTGGATTTCTTGAACAGGTTTCGTCACTTGTAAATTTATTTTGGCGGGTGTCGTTTGGATTTGAAGTTGTGGAATGTTCACTTTTATCACTCCCTTACTTTCTTATATAAAAATAGCGGACACTTGCGTAGTGTCCGCCACATCTTTTAGCGTAGGAAATCCATTAAAGAAGGCTGCATAATTCTCGCGCCTACTGACAATGTGGCACGATGGATCGACTCTGCCGTAATCAGATCGGTAATCGTTTTCTCAAAGTTCACATCTTCGTTTTGAGAACGTTGTTTTTTTGCAGCACCTTCTTGCATCTCCAGACGATTTTTCATCAGTTCTGCACGGTTGGAACGGGCACCGATGTCTGCACGTTTAGACAATACAGTATCTAACTTGCTGTCAATAGAAGTGATTAAGCCACTGAAGCCTTCTCCTGTCGCAATCATCCCTTCAACTTCTCCAAACATATCATCAATCTCTTTAAACATCTTATTTACATCGGTACTGACTCGTAAGTTTATGCCGTCGAATACTTCTATTTCTACATTGGCGGAAAAAGATTTTCCATCTTCAAACTTACCCGTATCTTTATTAAAAAGTGGTTGATCGGTCATATTGCCACTAAATATATGTTTGTCGCCGACTTTGGTGTTAGCAAGGTCGCGTACGTGCTCACGAAGCTGATTCATTTCTGTTTCAATGGCTTTTCGTTCATTTTCACCCATCGTACCAGTATTTGCCGCATTCGTAGCCAATTCTTTCATTCGATGCAATACTTGTCCTACCCCGTCCAGCGCATCATCCGAACTATCCAACCAGTTATTCACTTCGCCCATATTCTTCTGGTATTGTTCTACTTTGTTCACTTGCATGCCGTAACCCATGCCTTTCATGACGACGACGGGATCATCGGACGGGCGATTGACTTTTTTGCCTGTATTCAATTGTTCTTGCAGTTTGCCCATATTATTATAGCTGCTCGATAAGTTGCGCAGCATGTTTTGCGATAGCATCGATTGTGTTACACGCATGAAAATTCCTCCTTCATTATCTGCCGACTGTGCCCATTCCGTTGATGATTTTGTCGAGTGTTTCGTCCATCACGGTGATCATGCGGGCAGATGCGTTGTACGCTTGCTGGAAGCGGATCATGTCAGTCATTTCTTCGTCGAGTGAGACCGAGCTGATGGAAGCGCGGCGATTTGATACCGCTAATAGTAAAACTCCTGAGCTTTCCGTCATGTTAAGTGCTTGTTGCCCTTCGACTCCGAGTTGCCCAATCGTTTGAGCGTAGTAGCTCTGCACGCTTGAACCGTCTAGTCCTGGTAACTTCGCAAAGAATACATCGCCTAGTTTTTTAGCGTTTTGACCGTTACCGACTTCCGCACCCGTTTTAGCATCCGAGGCTGCTAGCTTATTTGGATCTTTTCTAATTGCATCATTTACTGCGATGTTACTTGCAGAAAATTCGGTTGCGCCAGCTGGTAAAACAAAGAATGGCTCGCCTTTTACACCTGCTAAGTCGGTCCCTTCTTCATGAACTGCATTAAACGCTTTCGCAAACTCATTCGCCATTTTATCCAGTTTCGTCATCATCTCTGGGTATAGACCTTTTTCTTTTCCGTCTGAATCGATATATCCGTACGAATCCACAAGGGACTTCAATTCACCGCTTTTGACCATTTCGTTAACAGACAGCTTACCGTCAGCAGGATTCTGAATCGGTCCACCTGTAAACGTGAAGCCTGTCATTAAATTGGGAAACGGTTGATTCGGGTCATTGCCGTCTACAGTGAGTTCTGCGACTTGGTCTTTTTCTACTACGGTGATCGTTTTTCCTGGAACATTTGTTTTAATTTTAATTGTCACGGTACCTTCCGCAATAGCCGACGCACGTCCGCCTGATTTCTCATAGCTCGTTTCAATCGGTAGATAACTAGACAATTGATCTAGCAACCCGTCACGCGCGTCATAGAGATCGTTCGGCAAGTAGCCATTCGGTTCGACATTGGCGATTTGTTTGTTTAGTTCTCCAATTTGAGTTAGCAACGAGTTAATATCTTTTGCGCTAAAGTCAATTTCATCGCCTAGATTTCCTTTAACTTCAGAAATAGACTTGTAAATATAGTTAAACGAGTCAGCTACCGCCACCCCACGTTCCACAACCACCGCACGCGCCCCGCCGTTTTCCGGACTCGACGCAAGTGTCTGCAATGATTGCCAGAAGTCGCTCATCGATTGCTGTAAACCATACTCGGAAGGTTCGCCAATCGCGTCTTCCATTTGTGCAATCGCATTCGTACGTGATTCCCAGTATCCTAGTTTCGTTGATTCACTGCGAAATTGATGATCGACAAACGAATCACGAATCCGTTGAATGCTACCTGTTTCAACGCCTGTTCCAAGAAATCCTGGCATTGTGCCTGCGTTTATTCCGATCCCTGGAAAGCCGGATGTTGCTTGCATGTTGACGCGCTGGCGTGTGTAACCGGGTGTGTTGACGTTTCCAATATTATGCCCTGTCGTATAAAGAGCGGATTGCTGTGTGTACAATCCGCGTTTGCTAGTTTCTAGTCCCATGAATGTTGAGCGCATAGTGTGTCCTCCTTAAGCTTGGGAGTCGAATGAAGAGAGCTTGGTTTTCGCTCCGCTTTGTGACTGCCCTTGTACTTCGTTTTTCGAATAGTTGACGGTTTCCGGACGCGGACGGACCATGTCCAGCGATAGATTCACAAATTGAAGTGATTGATAAGTCAGTTGCTGATTGAGTTCATTCTGCTGTTTCAACTCATGAATCGCATGCAGGAGACGGTCCCTCGCCTCTGCTAACTGTTCTTTGTCCGGAGCGCTTGCTAGTTCGATTAATTGTGTCATAGTCGGTTCAGCAAGTACGGCACTTCCTTGTGCGGTTATATACTGCTTCACTTCCTGTACACGTTTTTGGTCCATTTGCACAATAGCTGCTAAGTGAGCTTGCTCCTCCTTCAACAGCTGGTCAATCCCGTCGACGTCGCCGCTTTTCAGCAATGCGGTCTTGTCGTTCGACAGACGGAGCAAGCTCATATGCAGTTTTTCTAGGTGATTGAGCGTTGTCAAAATTGGTTCAATGGACATGTGTAACCCTACTTTCATTATAGCTTATTGAAATATGACACCATTCTGGCAGCGAGTTTACCCGCATCTACTTGATATTCTCCAGATTGCACTTGCGCTTTCAATTCCTGTACTCGCTGTTGTCTGGCCGATTCAATCGGTGAAGTTGCGGATAACTTTTTCGCCTCTGATGAAATCTCCAGCTTATCCGTTTTCACTTGTGCTGTTTGCTTCATTTGATCCACTTTCATTTGCTGATTTCGGTACGGGTTGACGGCTTGTGGTTTAAATCCTTCTATTTTCATACGTCTCGCTCCTTTCACTTCTTGTGTTGGATTTAGGTACTACTCTTTACTTCGGCAGATTTCATGAAGTTTTTAGAGGCTTTTGTATGAAAAAACGAGCAGTACGAACTGCTCGTTTCGCATGTCATCCTCTACGGTCTTTTTGTGTGTAGTATGTGCCTTTTTCTTGCGCCTCAATCGCTTCACGGAGCTCTTGCGCCGCATCAAATGTCCGTAAGTCCGCTTGAATTTCATCGGTACATTTGGCACAGATCTTCCCTGACGATGTTAATGCGCCACATTTATCACATGGATAGCCAAGATTCGGGAACATTGCCGGTTGCAGTCTCCCTTTACGCACCCAGCGATGCAGTAATTCCTGTGTTACGCCGGTTACTTCTACAATCCGCTCGATAGTCGCTGCACGGTTCTCTCGTTTACGTAAAAATCGATAGACTGTTTCATACATTTCTTCTTCCGCTTGCGCACACGTGCCACATACGTCTCGAAGTCCTGTGTAATTAAACATACTGCCACATGTCGGACAATTTCTAACTTCCGCCATCTCTCTCACTTCTCTCTAATAGGTCTGAATAACGTCACAGCTTCCACTCGGTATACTCCGCGCTGTTTCAACGCTTCAGCTGCGTGACGCAATGTGGTGCCAGTCGTATAAATATCGTCAACAAGCACGTGCACTGCCTCATTATAGAGTATATCGGCCGTTACGTGGAATAGTTCAGTCATTGCGAGACGTTCACTGCGTGATTTTTCCCCCATTACCGATTCCGTTGTTTTTGTAAGTAGCGAGTGATACGAAATATTCGCGGCGTCCAGTAACGCATCCACTTGCGAAAACGTTCGTTTCTTTTTATTGATCGGATGCATCGGAATCGGTACGATGATCTTTTTGGAATCGTTCAGTACCCTACGTAATGGGGAGGCAAAAATTTGTGCGAGCGCGACGTCTTGCATGAACTTGAACTGATGCAAGTACTCTCTCGCTGCTTCATTATATGCATAGAGTGAATGAACAGAATCGAGAACATCGTCTTCTATGATTCTGTCGATACGTTTGAATTTTTCGAGACAAATTGGACAGGCGGACGTGTCTTGTTGAAGACCGAGGAAGTGTTGCCAAGTGGGCTGGTCATGTAGTGGTTTATCGCATAGTAAACACGTCATTGCGGCACCACGGTGTTGTTTAGCTTACGAATTTCTCGTTTCGCTTCGTCCATCGCATAGGTGATGCCTTGATGGAACAGTACGAAGTCACCTGACGTGTTCGGTACGGAGCGACCCACTCGCCCACCAATTTGGATGAGTGCGCCTTTATTGAAAATTGTTTGCTCCGCTCCGACAACCGCCACTTGCACGTTCGGAATGGTAATCCCCCGCTCGAGTATCGTCGTCGTCAGCAAGCCAGGAATTGCTTTTTGTCTAAGTAACTGTACCCGCTCTTTGCGATCTTCATGTTCCGCATGGACTGCACAAATTCGCTCATCGAGTTTCTGAAATAACGGTTCTGCGAGTTCCATCAGTTCAATTTGATGAAAGAAAATGAGAAACGGTTGCTGTTTAGTCAGACGTTCGGTTGTCCAGCGCAGTAATTTCGCCGGAATCCGTTTCTTTTTCAGCTGTTTCTCATAATTCCATAACGCCACGTTTCGCGGTACGGGTAACGGCTGCCCGTGATAACGCCGTGCCAGAACCGAAATATAGCCTTGCTTTTTATTCATCGCCAGCAACTGACTCGATGGCGTTGCCGTCACAAAATGAATCGGCGCGTTCGGTTTTGCTGCTTTCCTGACGGCTTGTTGTAACGTTTCGTCCGCTGTGTAAGGGAACGCATCGGCTTCATCCACGAAGACCGCATCGAACGCCTCGTGAAAACGGTAGAGCTGATGGGTCGTCGCAAGAATTAGCTGTGCGTCAAAATGTTCTACTTCTGCCCCGCCATATAACGCTTCTACTGTCGTATCCGGAAAAGCAGTCACTAACCGCGGCAATAGTTCTAAGATGACGTCCACGCGAGGCGCTGCTAGACAGACCCGCTTGCCTTCATTTAATACATAATGAATCGGCTGAAACAGCATTTCCGTCTTGCCCGATCCGCACACTGCGTAAAGTAAATGAGATACGCCCCGTTTCGTACTTTCAAGCAATTCACGCGTCGCTTTCTGCTGAGAAGGTGTCAAATTTCCTTGCCAGTTCATACGGTGATTCGTCGGGAAAGTCGGTGGTGTGCCTGTCCATGTGAGTAGTTGCGAACAACATGACACGCGCCCCATGTTGAGACAATTTCTACAATAGGCGCAAGGCGCTTCGCATTGAGCGCACGCGAATACAGTGAAACGCGTTTGATTTTCATTATGGCAACGCTGACACGTATAGTGCGTACCATGCCACGTCTTGTTCGTTGTGACGCCTGGTTCTATATTGATATCGCCTTGACGAATCGCTTCGTCAACGACTTCTTCCGAAAATGGCACAAGATGACGCAACCAAATGCGCCCTGCCAAGAATTGCTTGAGTTGGTGTCGTTCGGACATGCAGTTCCCCCTGTTCAGGTTCCGCGTCGTTTCACCCAACCAAGTCCCATAGCCCCTTCACCAAGATGCGTGCCGATCACCGGACCAAAGTGGCTGATCGTGAAATCGACGTTCGGATGTTTTTCTTCTAATAGTCTTTTCCATTCTACTGCGTCGTCATAGCGATTCGCGTGGATCACTGCCGCATCTAACAATTGGTTTTTCGCATCTTCCGACAGTAAATCCGAAATGCGCTTCATCGCTTTTCTAGCGGTACGGATTTTTTCAAACGGTACAATGACTTTGTCTTCGAAATGCAAGACGGGCTTCACTTGCAACAGTCCGCCAACTAGCGCTTGTGCACCGGATAAACGACCGCCACGTTGCAGATGCGATAAGTCGTCCACCATGAAATAGGCTTTGATGCCTTTTTGCATGTCTTTTAATTCTTCAATAATCGCATGCGGATGTACGCCTTCATTCGCAAGCTGTGCTGCACGGATCGCGTAAAAGCCTTGGGGATAGGCTGAAATTTCCGAATCAAACGCCAGCACTTCTAGTTCCGGTACGAGCTCGGCCGCCTGTATCGCACCCATATACGTTCCGCTAATGCCGCTCGATAAGTGAATCGTAATGACCGCATCGTAGTCTTTCGCGAGTTCGCTAAATAGCGCTTCGAAGTCACCGATCGCGGGTTGTGATGTCTTCGGTAACGGGCCTTTACCGCGCACCAGTTCATAGAATGCTTCCGTGGTAATATCGACATCTTCTTTGAATTCTTTGCCGTCGATAGTTACGAGTAACGGGATCGTGTAAATCCCAAGTTCTGCTTTTATGTCATCCGGCAAATACGCCGTCGTGTCTGTCACAATCGCTGTTTTCAATATGATCAACTCCTGTAACTTATTCTACCTGAAATCGGTGGAGTTGGCATCCATGAAGAAGAAATTGGAGCAGTAAGTCGGAATTAGTTTTCGTGGAGAGAGTCGCTGCCAGACACTTTGATTGAGTTCACGTTCAAGACCTAATTCAAGTGCAAACGTCAAGAGACGATGGCGGACTTGCAGACGGGGCTCGCGATTGAGCGTTTGATTGGTTTTATAGAGCGGTTAGCGTGGTGGATAGAGCGGTTACGGGGCTTGATAGAGCGGATAACACGCTGGATAGAGCGGTAACCGGGCTGCATAGAGCGGATAACACACATGATAGAGCGAAAAACAAGCTGCATAGAGCGGATCTCAGCCAACTATGAGCGCGGCCAAAGCGCGACCCGACCGCAGCCCGACCGCGACACCCAAGCCCAGCCCAACCACCAACCACCAACCCCCTCCTTATAACCAATGAACTCATCCAACAGCAGTAGTATACACAAGAAAAAAATCCTTCCGAGTCATAAAATGTACCCTTTGTAAAGGACAATTATAAAAAAAGCCTAAGCTGCTTGTTGAAGCTGTCGTCTGTATTCTGCAGGCGGCAGCTTTTTCAAGTTCCACTGCCCGCGATAATGGTTATAGTACGTCATATAAC
>NZ_PDYS01000019.1:0-52156 GCF_002743155.1 Sporosarcina sp. P1 | reverse complement strand
GCGTGCTTGTTCTTTTAAGGTAAACAATCGTTCAGTCACATTCATCCGCTCCCACATCTTTTTATTCATTATAAACAAAAGTACCCTATAGGATAGACTTTTTTCAAAGTGTCTATCTTATAGGGTACATTTTAAGGTTCTGACGGTCGGGACTTTGTTTTATTTATTCAACTGCTACTTTTTCTGCTTCTTGTGGTACTTGAATTCCAGCGATGCGCACTGTGTCGCGAGCTAGCATGATTTCTTCGTTTGTTGGGATGATCAGTACTTTGACGGGTGAGTGCGGGAAGCTGATGTATGCTTCTTCGCCGCGAATGTTGTTTAGGCTTGGATCAAAGTAGACACCCATGAATTCCAATCCGTTCATTACTTTTTCACGAACGATTGCACTGTTCTCACCAATTCCTGCTGTGAAGATGATCGCATCCACTCCACCCATTCCAGCCGCGTATTGACCGATGTGCTGGTGGATCCGGTCTGTGAAGACATCCAAAGCCAATTGCGCGCGGTGGTTGCCTTGTTCTGCAGCTTCCGTAATATCACGCAAGTCACTTGAAAATCCACTGATTCCAAGTAGTCCTGATTTTTTATTTAATGTGTTTACCACTTCTTCAGCTGACTCGTTCGTACGTTCCATCATATATGGAATGAGAGCCGGATCAATATTACCTGAACGCGTACCCATAATTACTCCTGCTAACGGAGTAAAGCCCATGGATGTGTCTACTGATTTACCACCTTTAACAGCCGCGATACTCGCGCCGTTACCTAAGTGACAAGAGATGAGACGTGTATCTTCAAGAGGTCTATTCAAGATCTTTGCAGCACGCTCCGTTACGTATTTATGGCTCGTCCCATGGAAACCATATTTACGAATTCCGTACTTTTCATAGTATTCATATGGCAACGCATACAAAAATGCTTTTTCAGGCATTGTCTGATGGAATGCTGTGTCGAAGATTGCCACAGATGGTGTATTTGGTAACGCTTTTTCAAAAGCTTTAATGCCTACGATATTTGCTGGATTATGCAAAGGCGCAAAACTTGAAATCTCTTCCAGTTTCTCAACTACATCGTCAGTAATTAATACTGAATCACTATATAGTTCTCCCCCATGAACTACACGGTGACCGATTCCGTCAATCTCGTCATAAGATGAAACGACTCCCTCACTGAGTAAATGTTCCAAAAGCATTTCAACAGCAAACGAGTGATTAGTAATATCTACTACTTTCTCGATTTTCTTATCGTCAGTCGCCATTGTAAAAACAGAGTTTTCCATTCCAATTCGTTCGAATAACCCCTTCGTAATTTCTTCTTCGTTCGTCATTTCAATCAATTGAAACTTCAAAGAAGAACTCCCCGCATTGATCGACAAAATCTTCGGCACAAATATCCACCCCTATAAAATAATTACGTCGTAGAACGTTTGAATTTATTATAGTATCTACCTATTCCAAAAGCAATTGAATTCATGAGATGCGCGCTATCTTTCTACGAATATATTCTGAAAATAAAAAAAGGTAGAGTGACTATTCGTCACTTTACCTCTTCTTGCATCCACGCACTTAATTTATTGAAGAACTGTTGCATAGCGGTTGTATTCCCGAGTTCAGGTATTTTCGCTAACAACACGTCCGGCATGACAAATTTCTCATTCGGTGGTTGTTGTAACAATAAAATACTTTTAGCAAAGCGTTGATCTGCAAATAATGACGACGGCAGTTCAAGCAAACCTCTCAATAATTTATGTTCTTTGACAAATTTCAAAATGGGTTCTGCTCCTTCAGCAGTTAACAACTTGGAAGGGACGATAAATAATCCGTAACCACCCGGCTTCACATAACGCATAGATTGCTCAATATATAAATAATGAGAAAACGCATGACCTTCCGGTGCCATGAGTTCATAATCCATAGCCACTTCATCGTCAGGATAATAACCTACTGGTAAATCACTTACGACTGCATCGACTACATCAATAGGTAACGGACGAAGCGCGTCTTGTAGATAAAATGATACCGGTAGCTCCAATAAATTGGCTGACGCTACAGCGATTTGAATCAACACATCATCGATTTCAACTGCACTGGCAGAAGCGGAACCTTTGTATTGATTCAATACTGTGAACAAAAGATTCCCCGTTCCTGCTGCAGGATCGAGTAATGTGACGGGTTGTGCTGAATCCAATAATTTATTAACTAGATACCCCATCAAAAAGCCAATCGTATCTGGCGTCATTTGGTGATGCGCTTGTGTAGACTGCTTCAATCCTTTTAATAAGGCTAGCTGAATACCTTTACGAATCTCTTCTTTATCGGGATCTTGTAAGTCGACTGCCGATGGTTGATCTAGCCATTTTTCACTCGCTTCCAACACAGCATCCAAATACAAACCTTCTGTAGCGGTCGCATGATTGTCGTAATAGTTAAAAACTTTTTCCATATTGTTCATTTGAAATTCCTCCAAGAAGAAACCCACCTCTTGTTCAGGTGGGTTTTTAAATTAATTCAATTCTTTTACTGCTTTAATCGCTGCATCATAGTCCGGGTGGTCAGTCGCTTCACTTACATACTCAACATATGTGACTTTGTCATCACGATCGACAACGAAGATCGAACGCGTCAATAATCGTAATTCCTCAATCGCTGTACCGAATGCTGTACCAAATGAAAGATCGCGATGATCAGAGTATAAGTGTAAATTTTCCACTTTCGCGTTTTCTTTCCAACGCCCTTGTGCAAACGGAAGATCACAAGAAATCGTCATGACTTCGACATCGTCACCGAGTGATGTGGCTTCATCGTTGAAACGCTTAGTCTGGATGGAACATACACCTGTATCAACAGAAGGCACTACACTGATCAAACGTACTTTACCTTTAGAATCGTCAAGTGTAACAGGATTCAAATCATTCGCAAGCACTGTGAAGCTCGGTGCTTGATCTCCAACTTTCACTTCTGAACCTAACAGATGAATCGGATTATCTTTGAATGTAACTTGTACCATAACTAACCACTCCTTTTAATCTAGTGTACTAAACCGTAGGGTCTTCATGCAACTGATGGTGTTCAGGATGAATGATTTTCTGGACTTCTTTTCTTTCGAATGTTCGTTCATGAACCACCACCGTGTCGGCAAAGACGTCATGAAGAGCTTTCTTTTGAGGTAAGAACAAGACAAGCAAATACAGAATCCACAGCATTTGTGAAATGAAACGACCGAATCCTTCTCTAAAAATAACGGAGCTCCAACTTAATTTCTCTCCATTTGATTTCACCACACGAATTCCCATAATCATTTTCCCAACGGTTTGCCCTGCTATTTTCGTCATCAAGATAAAATACAACAATAGCAAGACAAGTGCTGTCACTTTATACGGACTGAATAAAAAGGCAGAGGGCTTGGTGATCGCCATATCAAGTACGCGGAACACCGGCTTGACAAAGATGCCGCTAATTGCGGAAATGACCAGCATGTCGATTAAAAATGCCCACAGCCTGATCCAGAAGCCTGCATATTTTGGCACGAGCGTCTGTTCAAGTCGCACGGTTGGTTGCGTATCCAGCAGTTCATTCGTCATTATCGTTTCCCTCCTTCTTATTCACCGTATAAATACATCATGCGTGGTGCTGTATTTTCAGTCAGTAATTTTTTCATAATTTGTGATTCGACATCTCCATTAAATACATTATGGGCTTTCATGGAAAGAATTGCTTTCAAATTAGTAGGCATTCCATATTCGAATACTTCTGCTTTTTCCAAGTGATAATCTTCTTTCATAGCAGAAATAACAGCTGGTAGCTTACCATAATCATCCGCAAGTCCCGCTTCGATCGCTTGACGACCATTCATGACACGTCCATCCGCGACTTTACGGACAGCCGCTTCTGACATACCGCGTCCGTCTACAATAATATCAACGAAACGCTTATACGAATCGTCAATCATTTCCTGAAGCATTGCACGTTCTTCAGGTTTCATCTCTCGAGTCGGACTCATCATGTCTTTATATGGACCTGACTTGATCGTCGGGAATTCCACGCCGTATTTTTCTGCCAACTTTCCGTAGTTAATCGATTGCATGATCACACCGATTGAACCAGTCAATGTTTCAGGATGAACATAAATTTTATCTGCAGGAGCTGAAATATAATAGCCTCCTGAAGCCGCCATGCCACCCATCGCGACGTAGACCGGAATTTCTTTCGATTCTTGAATTTCTGTAATCGCATCATAAATATCCGATGACTCCAACACACCGCCACCTGGTGAATTAACAGAAAGGACAATTCCTTTCACCGTGTCATCACTTGCTACTTCATTCAACTGCGTCATGAATTGCCGATGATTGTATTCCGCTCCACTAAAGAGGGTCGCTTCACCAACATCTTGTATGACACCATCCACTGTCAATACCGCAATTCGCTCATTGATACTTCCTTCTTCTACCACTGTCTCTTGTACTTGAGTCTCCATCAAATTGATTTCGTTGACGAAACTGTTCCAGTCTCTCGTGAAGACCCATGACATCGCATTAATACCAACCGACACAATGATCAATGTGGCGGCTACTGCTACAGCAATCCATCTTTTTGCATTCATACTATATTTCCTCCTTTGTCCACATCTACTTATACGTTCCCAATCGTCCAAATGTTTCATTCATGCTACACTTATTCTATTAACTGAAAAAGGAGATGATTCAAATGATTTCTCTACATACTATTTTTCTCTTCAGTCGTTTGGACGAAGACACCGTCCATAAAAAACATGTTATTGCTCAACGCCTTAAAAAAGAAGGCTTCAACCTAACAGAAGATCATGCCAAAGCCAATGTAGTTATCAGTATCGGCAGTGACGGCACCTTCCTACAAGCCGTTCGTAAAACCGATTTCCTTCAGGACGTTCTTTATCTCGGAGTATCCGTAAAAGGAGCACACGGCGTATATTGTGATTTCCAATTCGATGATAGTAGTTCTCTAGTACACACACTACGACAAGCAACGATAGAAGAGCGCCGTTATCCTCTCCTAGAAGTGTCGATTAATCAGCAGAATCCGTTCTTATGCCTGAATGAATTCAGCATACGTTCTACCATTATCCGCACATTTGTCATGGATATTTACATCGATGATTTATTGTTCGAAACATTTCTTGGCGACGGCATAATCATTTCCACACCAACAGGTAGTACAGCGTATAATAAATCCGTTAAAGGCGCTGTGATTGATCCGCGACTCCCTTCTTTCCAAGTGACAGAACTTGCATCGGTTAATAATAATCGCTACCGCACACTCGGCACGTCGTTCATTTTAAGCAATGAACGACAGCTGACACTCAATATCCAGCAAGAAGGCAATGAATTCCCGTCTATTGCAACAGATAACGAAGCACTCGGTATCAAACAAGTAGAAAAAGTAGAAGCACAACTAAGCAAGAAAGTCATTCGTACCGCAAAACTTCCAAATAACTCATTCTTCGAGAAAGTCCAACGTACGTTCTTCTGAAGTAAAGCAAAAAGGACTGTCAAATGTCAGAATAAAACGACTCTTGACAGTCCTTTTTATAGCTTACCGACTACATCATTTTTGATTTTGCTCTTTTTTGCGCAACTCAATACGCATAATTTTTCCTGAAGATGTTTTTGGCAACTCTTCTAAAAACTCAATCTTACGAGGATATTTATAAGGTGCCGTCAGTTCTTTGACATGATCTTGTAACTCTTTTACGAGTTTTTCAGTTGATTCCAATGTATTATCACGTAAGACGACAAATGCCTTTACAACATTTCCGCGTTCAGGATCAGGACTTGCGACTACCGCGCACTCACGAACTGCAGGGTGCTTGGTCAACGCATCTTCCACTTCGAACGGTCCAATCGTATACCCCGAGCTCACAATGATATCATCGCCTCGGCCTTCAAACCAGAAATAGCCCTCTTCATCTTTTTTCGCACGGTCTCCAGTAATATAATAATCCCCTCTAAATTGCATCTTCGTACGTTCAGGATCATTCAAATATTCTTGAAAAAGTGCAGGCGTGGATTTATGAACAGCAATATCACCCACTACACCCACATCCGCCGGTTTACCTTCATCATTAATGATTTCCACAATATTCCCCGGTGTAGGTTTGCCCATTGATCCCGGACGCGCTTCCATTCCAATCATCGTACCGACAAGCAATGTGTTCTCTGTTTGTCCATATCCATCACGAACAGAAAGCGAAAACTGTTTTTTGAAAATATCAATGATACTACGATTTAACGGCTCTCCCGCTGAGACAGCACTTTTCAAAGAGGCTAGTGAAAACGTATGTAAATTTTCAGCTTTTGCTATAAATCGGTATTCAGTCGGTGTACAACAAAGAACATTGACTTGGTACTCATCCAATAGCTGTAAATATTTTTCTACATTAAATTTACCACTATAGACTAAACCAACCGCACCGCTTCCTAGAACAGATAAGAACGGTGTCCAAATCCACTTCTGCCATCCTGGTGCTGCTGTAGCCCACACTATATCATGCTCTTCAATACCTAACCAGTTCGGTGCAGTCGTCCGCAAATGTGCATATCCCCAGCCATGTGTATGTACTACACCTTTGGGCTTGCCTGTCGTACCAGATGTATACGATAGAAACGCCATATCGTCGCTAGAGGTATCACAAGCCGTAAACTCTGACGAAGCATTCTTTTCTTGTGCGGTCAGGGAGATTTCCCCTTCTTTTGCTTCACCGATAATATAGACGGTCACTTTATCTAAATTTTCCACGTGTTCAAGTTGATCGGTAAACGCATCAAATGCAATAATCGCTTTGGCGTTACTGTGTTCAATTCGATATTCAATTTCGGAGGAACGTAACATTTCAGAACTAGGGATCACAACAAGTCCTGCCTTTAGTGCGCCAATGTATGTCACATACGCTTCAATCATGCGTGGCACCATGACCAGCACTACATCACCTTTTTTCAAGCCACTCGATGTCAGCACGTTCGCTGTACGGTTAGCCGCTTGGATGAGTTCATCATACGTTACTTGTTGTACTTGATTTTGCTCATCTACATAAATTAGTGCTCTTCTGCCATCACTTGTTGCATATTTTTCGAATTCAGAAACAATATTATAGCGTGCGGGCGCAAGTAGTTCTTCTCGGTTCATTTCCATTCCCCCTATTATGTACTACTACAAGTATACAAATAGAATAGCGAAATTTCAAAACATTATATACTTTTTCACAGTATACTGTTTGGATATGTATACTATGAGGTTTTTTAACTTGGTGAAGAAATGAAAGAAAAGGATAGGCTGAACGGGGAAACGCGAGGGGATTTGTGCTTCGGAGGGGACGCTTCAATCCCATCGTACCAACCATTGCCTTATCTACCCTATTCCATTTAGCACTTGAACTCACCCCTTACACTTAAAATCAATCCAAAAAAGATGCCCCAAGAAGCACTATGGCTTCTGAGGCATCTCGCGTCTTACGATTTACTTCGTATAACCGTTCATTTGTGACTGAGCCTGACGCACTAATCGCTTTGTAATTTCTCCGCCGACGGATCCGTTGGCACGCGATGAAGCATCTGGTCCAAGTTGTACTCCAAATTCAGAAGCAATTTCTTCTTTCATTTGGTTAAGAGCTTGTTGTGCTCCCGGAACTAACAATTGGTTTGAGTTGTTGTTGTTGCTGTTTGGCATGTCGTTCACCTCCTTGTGACATTAGAATGGTCACTTTTCAAAATATCATGCAAGGAAGATGATAGGTAATTTTTTCTTTACAACAAGTCTTCGAAGTCTTCTTCTGTTTGCTTGCTCGGAATCGTCGTTACACGCTGGCTGGCGACTTCTGCAACCATGTCATCAAACTCCTGGAAGCTTTCGTAATACGCCACTTTTTCAACTTGCGGCTTCGTTTTATTGCTCGGCGGCGTAAATACGGTACAGCAATCATCATATGGACGGATGGAAATATCGTATGTGCCAATTTTTTCAGCAATCTGGATGATTTCTAATTTATCCATTGCGATGAGCGGACGCAAGATGGGCGTATTTGTGACTTCGTTAATAGCCGTCAAACTCTCGAGCGTCTGGCTCGCTACTTGCCCTAGGCTGTCACCTGTGATCAGACCAAGTGAATTCGTATCCTTTCGCACTTGTTCAGCTACTTTCATCATCATTCGTCTTGTAGTCGTCATCGACAAATTGCTTGGGACTTGTTTGACAATCGCTTGTTGCAACTCCGTAAACGGAATAACGTGCAAACGAATGACTGCACCGAATTTTGTTAGTTGTCTGACGATGTCTTCCACTTTTTCTTTCGCTAAATCGCTCGTGAACGGCGGACTAGCAAAGTGAATCGCATCAAATGACACACCACGTTTCATCATCATATAGCCTGCCACTGGACTGTCGATTCCTCCCGACAATAACAGCAATGAGTGACCATTGGAGCCAACGGGCATGCGACCTGCGCCTTTATATGTGTGGGAAGAGATATAAGCCGCTTCATGCTGGATCTCTACATACAATAAAATTTCAGGTTTCTTCATTTGAACGATCAAATCAGGGAACGTTCTTAATACATGACCGCCTAATTCCTGTTGCAATTCTCCTGTATTGAGCGGGAAACGTTTGTCTGCACGTTTGACATCTACTTTAAATGTCTTGCCAGCCGTTTCTGTTTTCCCCAGAACTTTTAATGATGTTTCTTTAATCACTTCCAATGTAGGTTCGCAAATTACAATGGGACTGAATGATTGAATGCCGAAAATCGACGGCAATATTTCCACTGCACGATCCAGTTCTTCCGGTTTTTCTGCATAAATGAACATCCGATCACGTTCTGCACGCATCGTAACCGTTCCCAAATCGGACAAAGCAGCTTTTATATTCGCTTTTAGTTTACGTATAAATTTGCTCTTATTCTTCCCTTTAAGCGACATTTCACCATAGCGAATTAAAATGGTATTCCAGTTCATTTCCCCACTCCTTTTCTAATCAGCTCGACTAATTGACGAACCGCTACTTTCAATTGTTCAATTTCTTCATTTGTTTGATGTTTACCTAAGCTAATTCTAATGACGCCTTTTTGAAACTCTTGAGGTATATGAATCGCTTCAATGACATGACTTACATCTGAATTCTTTGATGAACAAGCACTTGAAGTCGAGACGATCATTCCCTGCTGCTGTAAGAAATTAATCGCAATCTCCCCCGTTATTCGTGCAAATGCAACGGATAGTATATAGGGCGCACTCGCGTTTGGTGCCAATACTTTGCATTCATCTAGTTCCGTGAAAAACTCAACCAGTTCATTCCGCCACTGTCGGAATTGCTCCATATCTACTTCTTCTACAAGTAAACGCGCCGCTTTCGCAAGTGCCGCCGCATGCGGTACCGATACAGTTCCACTGCGCAATTTATGTTCTTGCCCACCACCAAAGACTATTGGTTGCAGTCGTATTGTGTGACGATACGCTAAAAATCCACTATTCTTTATTCCATATATTTTATGGGCCGATAATGAAACAAGATCAGGACCATCTGCAAAATCAGTAAGCGATAGTTTCCCAAAGCTTTGTACACAATCGGAATGAAACACGGCCCGTGAAGAAGAATGGATGATTTTCGCACATTCCTCAATCGGCTGAATCGTACCTATTTCATTGTTAACATGCATGATACTAACTAAAATCGTATCTTTTTGCAACTTCGCTTGGAGTTCGTCCAATGAAATTCTTCCTTCTTCATCTACAGCTAAATAATCCACAATGAAGTTCTGTTTTTCCAGTTCCCGGAAAACATTTAATACAGAAGGATGTTCTATACGTGTCGTGAGAAGATGACGACCTTTATGCTGGTTCGCGTACACATAACCTAGTATGGCAAGATTATTGGATTCTGTTCCACCTGAAGTGAAAACTCCATCTGTCAATCCAAGTCCGATCGTTTCAAGCAATTGAGTTCGCGCACGTTCTAATAATTTTTCTGTCCGTTTCCCTTCCGCATGTAGCGATGCAGGATTGGCAAAATACGATTCGGAAGCATCCACAAAGGTGCGAAGAACTCTTTCATCTGGCTTCGTTGTGGCGCTATGATCAAAATACATAAATTTTCGTCTCCTTTCTATATGAATGAGCGAAACAAAGCCACCGGAAAACCGGTGGCTTTGTCGGGATATAATTATACTTTAACTTGAATCATACTTTGAATTTTTTTCAAGGCGCCTGGTTCCACTTCTTCCACCGCAGTACCTGCTTCTTCCAATGCTCTCAAGTAGCGACATTGCATGAAGGACTCTTCAGCTTTCAACAATTTAGCGTGAACTTCCGGATGGGACGCACGGTAACGGTTACCGTATTGGATGATTCGTTCTACAAGCAATGCATTTTCAATCAAATCTGCAGCTTTCGCACAAACATCAGTGACCACTGTATCTGCTTTTTGAACATATGATTCAACCAACGCCATATTAAGTGGCACTTCTTCCAAACCTTGTTTCACAATGAATATTTGCTCATCCGCTTCTTCAAGCTGCACTTCCATATCATCGGGAATTCCCGGGATATTGGCACGGTGTAAATTACGATCCGCAATTTGAAGTTGCTGTGCAAGCGTCACAATGCGCGAACGCACTAGATTTTCGTCGATTCGCAAGTTCTTAATACGGTTACTGAACTTGGAATGTGCATCAGAGATGGCATCCAACTCTTCCACTAGCTCTTGCAACTCAATTTGTTGAGCTGAGTACGCCAAGTTTTTCGCATCTTGACGTTCGATGAATATTTCAATTCGTTTCGCCAATGCGTTCAACTTTTGCAATGCCATTTGTGGAATAATGACTTCATTTTCGTCGAGACGGTAACTTTGTTGAACGAATTTCACTTCTTCGATCGTATCTGGAATCGCATATTGAAGTTCTTCAAACAGATCCAACATTTCATCCAAATGCTCATCTACGTAATGACGGGAACTTACTTCCTCTTCCAATACATCATAGAATGACTCGATTTCGTCATGAATTTCATTCACTTCCGCTGCCACTTCTTCAACGTCCAAGCGTGCTAATAACTGTCGAAGATCCGCAATTTGCTGTTCGATTTTATCGAAACGTGAAGGCATTTTCAGGTGTCCTAAATAATACTCCTGACCTTCCATTTCGATAATTCCTTTACGCAATTCTCGCAAAGCCGCAGGTATTTTCGTCTGCAACTCATTAAGTAACGCAGGAATCTCGTCCAGTAAAAACGAAAAGCGCTCTTCTTTTGCTCCTAGTACAATAACAATTTCACGCGCTTGTAAGTAATTTCCATTGTCGATCAGTGCGTCGTATTCTTCAAATCTTGGATTGAAGGATTCCCACTCTTTCTCCAAAGGCTCCACTGCCGGTCCAAATGCGTACTGATGAGCTAAGATCTTTTTGCGCGCGGCACGGTGGTGTTCTTTTACCGTTTCTATTTCGAACCGATTTCTTTCTTCACTGCCGATCAGTTCGTTTAGTTCCTGCAAGATCATTCGCATCTCTTTTTCACATTCGTTCAGGATTTCGCGGATCTGTTTTTCTGTTTCCGTTGCTTTCTTAAAACGGAAACGATCCACTTGCCCTTCAGCATCCAGTAAAAGCATATCTACATTATGAAGGCGATCGTCTACTACTTCTGTCCAATTATTGCGCCATCTCTCGAACATTTCTTCTGTTTCGCCGGTCATGTTCAACTGCTTTACTTTCGTCATTTCTTCGAATATTGGCTCGTTTTGAATTTGTAATTTTTCTTGTTCCATTTCACTGATTTCTTGTATATGCTTTCGCCTAGACAGAAATGCCATCACTGTTAAAACAATGATGATAACTAATGGAATGATGACGTATATCATCTCACTATGATCCCCCTATCCCACACTTCGCGCATAAAGTGACTACTTTAGATATTATAGTATATCGTAACATGTTTAAAGCATTTTCGTCTTCTATTCACATCTTTTTTAAAAAACAACGAACTTTTTATCACATCCTAGGAAATTTCAAGAAGAATTTTCGTATTTCCATGTTCTTTTCTTACAAATTTTGCGAACTATTCAATTATACAATGGATAACAGGCCATCTTCATTTAAGTCACTATACTTTCCGGTTATCCAAGTCTTGTCAATGCCTTCTCATCACTCAAACTCCGTTCGCTTCATTTGCATTCATTATCTGATAAACTATGTACGAGAAAGAGGTGGGCATAGTGGATAGCAAAGATCCGTATCAAGAAGACTTGGACGACGATGAGCTGCAAGATCTCGTACTCGAAGCGCAACGGGAAGCGTTAGAGAAAGCAGCAGCTGAAAAAAATGTCCGTCGCACCTATCGTCCTTTCCCTAAGTGGATGTTTTGGATCATGGCCACTACTTTAGCACTCAGTACGTTCGCCATTGTTTTTCAGATATACTCCATTCCAGCATTGGAGTTTTTAAAAGCATCGTCAGAGTTATCTTCAGATCCACAAATAGCAGAGTATAAAGAAGCGGTAGTTGTCGTAGCTACAGAAAATACGAAAGGTACAGGTTTTTCCATTAATGAACAAGGTACCATTCTAACGAATTATCATGTAGTTGAAGGAAATGAATCGATGATCGTCTCTTTCCCTGAAGGCGAACGATTTACCGCAGATGTCACACACGTGTTTCCAGACATCGATCTTGCGGTACTTGAAGTGAACGGAACGAATCTTCCCCACTTAACTTTAGCAAAAGAAACGACTTTTTATGATCATGAGCCGATTACGTTTATCGGAAATCCTTTGAGTTTTTCAGGAATAGCGAATAAAGGTCATACGATCGACTACACACAGCTGGCTGATTGGGATATACCTGTCGTGATGATTCAAGCGCCTGTCTATAGAGGAAATAGCGGAAGTCCTGTTATTAATGAAGAAGGCAAAGTAATCGGCATTGTGTTTGCTACATTAGATGAGGAAACGCATGGTAAAGTAGGGTTATTCATTCCTGTAGATGCTTATTACAAGGCAATAGCTAATGACAAAAGTACGTGACAGAAAAACGGCTCGGGAGTTACACTTTTTACTCTTTATGTATACAAAAACAAAACCGGTCAAAGGAATTGATTCCTTTGACCGGTTTATTTACCGTCTTATTTTTTAGCGACTAGTAATAGTCTACCTTTGTCTAGTTCGCTTTCGCCTTCTTCGGCTTCTGCTTTTGAAAGGCCAATCGCTTGCATCTGTGCGCGTAACGTATCGCCACGAGATGTGAACATGTTCTTCATTGTTTCGAGGAAGCCCATCTCTGCCATACCTACTTGTTCTGAATCCAATGCGTCTGAAATTTTGTCTTCACGATCTTCACTATGTGCGAAAACATAAATTTCGTCATGCGTGTAGCCTTGTGTTACCAATTCTTCAATCTTCTTTTTAGCTTGTACTGCGTTCTCTAGGAAAAACTTATCCATTTATCATTACCTCCGTTATATTTGTTTTCTGCTCTATTCATCTATACCTATTCTTAGCGATCCTTAAACAATAATGCTGAATTTCACGACCTTCGAACCATTGTCTTGTTTTAAACTGATAGATATTACATAATTTCTAGACTAGAAATAAAATAATAGTCGGAATATGCTATACTTTCTTTATATTAAAGCGAAAACAGGGGGGTATTTCATTGTCCACACAACGTATTGAAGCAGGTTTAGAGAAAATTAAAGAGTATGTAAGTGAAGAAGAAGCCGAACGCATGATGACAGCGGATGCATTAAAAGAGTTGGCACCCGATTTACGGAAATACATAGTCGAGTTCGCGTATGGTGAAATTTATTCGCGACCAGGGCTCGACAGTAAACAAAGACAATTGGTGACTCTCGCTTCACTTGTTACTCAAGGAGCGACTACACAAATAAAAACGCATGTACAGCGTGCAGTAACGATCGGTTTAACTAAAACGGAAATCGTGGAGAGCATGATGCAACTCATTCCATACGTTGGATTTCCACGTGTACAAACGGCGTTGACGGCAGCTAAAGAAGTACTCGAGCAAGAAAAATGACAATGAAAGCCGGCCAAGAGATTTGTCTTGGCCGGCTTTTATTTACCATCTAAAGATCGCAGCTGCACCCGTTTCAACAGGCATCCGTTCTTTCGGAAGAACGACTACTTCGCCTCCGGTTTTAAAGACGATTTCTGCTAAGTCATCCAACACATCATCTACTGCAGATTCCTCCAGGTGTTTCGACTGAATTTCTCCTGTGTCTAGGTTGATTTTACCTGGATACAAATAATCGTCTTCCAATATAAGTCGTCTGATACGGTCTTCACTTGCCGCTTTAGCAATTTCTTCGATGTTTCCAGAAGCTTGGTCGCTCGCCTTAGCATTTTCAAAATTCTCCACTAAGTCTTTTGTTTTCTGTAAATACGTGGGTTCTACTAATTCCCAAGCCATTTTACGTAACTGCTCTAGATTCATGGCATCAAAGTCGGACTTAATTCCATCGGCTTGCAAGTATGGATTATGACTTAACTCTTTGAACTGCGTCTGATATTCCGAAAGTGTGACTAAATATAAAGGAATTTCCATCGGCTTCGAGTAATTCTCTGCAACCGTTCGATCTACGTATCGGAAATAACGCTCAATATCGATGTCAATTTCATCTTTTTTACCCCCATGTCCATGCAACATCGCCGTTCCAGCAGCTCCACCCGAGTTACCAGCACCCAAATGCGACTCGGTCACTTGATCACCAATCGCTTCATCTTTCGTTTTCGCCAATTCCTCGGGGATCTCTACTTCCTCTACACCATAGCGATTTCCTTCAAAAAGTTTGAATTCTTGTCTATTGACGCCGAGTAGATGATATCGATCGGCAGATTGGAATACGCGAATAAGCGGTTTGATATGGAAACTGTCTGACACAATCGCCAATTCCGGTACAGGACGTTGTAGACGATAGGCTATGATCCGTTCCTTCGTTGCGAATAACGCTAGTCCATCTCCTGCATGTGCCCAGAAAGGACGCTCGCCTTCCAGTTTCTCAAGTGGAGCCAATAGACTCTTCACTTCATTCGCAGAATGTTTTTTGGATAACTCTTCATGTACTGTTTGTAATAAGTTTTTAAATCGAATCGGGTCTTGTTGATTTTCAGGTCGATACCGGTGGGTCGGTTGATAAATGGAAATACATGTCTCCGCTTGCTCCCTCAAAAACTCATGAGGAAATTCGTTTACAATTTCTACGTTCATCCTAATCCCTCCAATGAAAATTTCCTGTATACAACAACAGGCTCTATTTTACTTGTTCCCTCTTCACTTGTTTGTAAACTATACGATTTCGATAGTATAGAATGTCCTTGACAAATCATTACATTCCCTGTATAGTTACTGATTGGGATTGATAACAGATCTGAAACAAGAAATGGCGTTCTGCAGATGTTTATTCGGAACACTTATTCATCACTGGCGCGACTATAGGGTCGCAAGGACGCAAAAGTAGGTAGGGTTTGCGTTGCTTAAGGGAAACAACCAGTAGAACAACGACCGCGGCAAAAGAGGTCCAATCAGAATCTACATGCTATATAAATCAACACATATAATCGTTGTCAAACGTAACATTTATTATCCTATACAAAAAGCGAGCTCCCCAATAGGGGACGCTCGCTTTTTTCAATTCACATCGCTTCAAATGCTTGATCTAAGTCTGCCATAATATCATCCATATGCTCTAGCCCTACAGATAAGCGCAGTAACGCATCAGACACACCCATCTTCTCGCGGTCTTCTTTTGGCACAGCGGAGTGTGTCATCGTCGCGGGGTGCTGCATTAGCGTCTCTGCATCGCCTAGACTCACCGCCAACTTGACGAGCGATAAATGATTCAGCAACTTCTGCGCCTCTTCTTTTCCGCCTTTGATCGTAAAGGAAATCAAACCGCCACCCATTTTCATCTGCTTCTTCGCAATCTCATACTGCGGATGCTGGTCATCAAACGGATAGAATACTTCTTCTACTTTCGGATGCTTCTGTAAATACTCAAAAAGTATCTTGGCATTGGCTGAATGTCGGTCCATTCGGATAGGTAATGTCTTAATACCGCGTAACAACAGCCACGCATCGAATGGTGAAATGATACCGCCAAAATCTTTTAACACAGTCCCACGAAGTGTCGCCATCTCGTCTGCATCTTTCCCAACGAGCAACCCTGCGATCACATCACCGTGTCCATTAATATATTTCGTTGCGCTATGAAGCACATAATCTACACCGAATGTTAAAGGTGTTTGAATATAAGGAGAGCAGAAAGTATTATCCACTACGACTTTCAAGTTATGGCGCTTGGCTACATTGACTACCGCTTCGAGATCTACCAACTCCATCGTCGGATTAATCGGCGTTTCTATATACATACATGTAGTCTCAGGCTTCACAGCTTGTTCAATCTCTTGTTCCGTTTTCATGGAGATTAAATCATGCGTGATATTATACTTCTCTTCCAATATTTTTAAGAATCCGAATGTGCACCCATAAATGCCGCGCGAACAAATCACATGATCATTGGCTTTTGTCAAATGAACGAGCACCGCACTGACCGCGGCCATCCCCGAAGCAAATGCAAGTCCTGCTGCACCCTCTTCCATCTTGGCAATACGTTCTTCAAGCACAGCGACCGTCGGATTTCCTAAACGAGAATAAATATTCCCCGCTTCCTCACCAGCAAAACGCCGCTCTCCTTGTTCAGCCGAATCAAATACATAGGTTGAGGTTTGGTAGAGTGGCACAGCTAGACTTCCTTGATGATCTTTGCTGTCGTATCCTTCATGTATCATGGCCGTCTCTTTATGCCAATTGCTATTTTGCTTCATATTGATTCCTCCTAGTTATAACTTATTCTTGTTGTAATGAAAGCGCTTTAGTCTAGTGTACATCGATTGTTAGCAAAACGAAAGAGCAATCATTTTCATTTATTTTAATTTTTTAAAAAATGTCGATTTCCGTTCTAAGTGGATGCTTTCCACTACCATCTGCTGCGTGTTGTGGTTAGTTCATGTTGTTTTTCTAAATGCGTGAATTTACAGGAAAATGTATATAATGATAGAATAAAAATTATAGAGAGTGGTGATTTTTTGGATTGGCTATCAATGTTGGGGCTCGGAATTATTTTATTAATGGTTGTACTAATAGTTCTTTTATTATCCTCATTAGCGAAACAAGGAGATGAAAGAAAACAACTCATAAAAACAAAATCTATGTCTCAAACATTTGCTATTGTAATCGGGATATTGATTTTCAAAAGTGGAGCATTCTTGTATATGGAAATTTGGAAAGGACAGGAATCTGAAGGAATGAATCCATTTTCTTTTCTAGTGACTATTTCTATCTTGTACCTTATTACACTCCAAATTAACAAAAAGAAGCATGGCTCTTGATTATTACGAAAAATAATTATTTAATCTTTCAACAGTTTACAATTTGGAAACCACATGCCGTCAAATGACGGTTTTTTCTTTGGCTGTTTTCGTAAGGATTGTTGTTTTTAGGACTAAAATAAATATCGTGATATAATATAGAGTGGATAAGGAATTAAATGGTAATTGTTTAATGATTTGAATATGATAAATTAGAAATAGAGAAGTCAAATTAATTTTTGGGAGGTGAAGTACCTATGAATGATAAGATTTTAAAGTTCGTACTTTTTGTTCTAATATTGTCTTTGTTAGTAGTCAATAGTTTAGAAGGGCTTTACACCTTCAAAACGGTATTCTATAATGTCTCATTGGCTGTGTCTGGTTTGATTGTCTGTGAGCGTCTATATAGATATACGAGGAAAGACAAGAAGCCAATTTAAACAAGATAGGTAGCATATGCTATCCTTTTTTTATGCTTTACGAAACAGTCCTTAAATCATTGACTGTGGTGTTGTTCGACTTTTGACACGCTGAAATAAGCATTTGCTCAACTCGATTTTCAAACGCTAAATTTTTACCAATTTCAAGCCAACGGAACTAGTAAAGGTAGTTATCCAAATATTTAGTGGCAACTCCTTGAAAACGCACCATTTTCTATGGGTGATTTCATTCCCTTTCATAGACTCACGAAAGAAGGTCTCGTCACTTTCAACGATACCTTGTAATTGATTAAAGCCCTGGCTTCCTAATGCATTCAAGATTTTATGTCTCCAGTAAAATGCCGTAGAGATATGGATTTGTAGGCGTTTAGCGATTTTAGGAAGTGTATAGCCTTCAACCATGAGTGCGATGTATTTACCCCTCTTCTCGGGGGAATATGAGCCTGAAAATGGTGTGTTTGTCATATCATTGAACGATTTACCACAGTCACTACAAAGATACCGTTGTCTTGAGCGATTTTTGCCATTACGTTTAACTGATCTACTTCCACAATGAACGCAACCCAAACCAGAAGAAAAACGTGCTTACACGCCTTCTCAACCATCTTGTATCAACCTTTGAACAGCATGGTCACAAAAGCAACAATCTATAAGAAAACAGCCTTGTTTTTAAAACCGAAGTGTATTACTTTAGTTTAACTTCTAGAAATGAAATGCTTGACCTAAAGCCGATAAATTGGTATGCTAGGCTTTGTGTAAAATATTCGCAGCAGTTATGTGTTCTGTTTTGTCCAGTCTATTCCTTTTTAAAGGTGCACCACGTAACCTCGAGGCTGCAGGGGCGAAGTTGCAAGATTATAGAATGGCAGATGGATTGAACATATCTGGTCTTATTTTACAACAAAATAAAACCAACAGAGGAGGAGTCTCTCATGGCTCGATATACAGGTCCATCTTGGAAATTGTCACGTCGTTTAGGTATCTCACTAACAGGCACTGGTAAAGAAATTGAAAAGCGTCCATACGCACCAGGACAACACGGTCCAAACCAACGTAAAAAACTTTCCGAATACGGAATGCAATTACAGGAAAAACAAAAACTACGCTTTATGTACGGAGTAAACGAACGTCAATTCCGCACACTATTCAACAAAGCTGGTAAAATGCAAGGTATTCACGGTGAGAACTTCATGGTTCTTCTTGAAACTCGCTTAGATAACGTTGTTTACCGCATGGGTCTTGCACGCACTCGTCGTGCAGCTCGTCAGCTAGTCAACCACGGTCACATCTTGGTAGACGGCAAGCGCGTTGACATCCCTTCATTCGCAGTGAAAACTGGTTCTGAAATCTCTCTTCGTGAGAAATCTCAAAACTTGACTGCTATCGAAGAAGCACTAGAAGTGAACAACTTCGTTCCAGATTTCGTAACTTTCGATAAAGAAACGAAAAAAGGTACATTCGTACGCCTTCCAGAGCGCGGCGAATTAGCTGCTGAAATCAACGAAGCATTGATCGTTGAATTCTACTCTCGTTAATAAGTTTGCATTGCAAACAGCGGTATTAAAAGCCTTAGAAACCTTGTTAAGTCAGGGTTTCGGGCTTTTTTATATCAACTATGCAAGTTTCCACATTAAAAAGTACACGCTCAAAAATGAGCAGATACTACGTTCCGAGTTTACGGACCGTACCAGATGCAAGGGTGAAAATCTTCACGGCTGTACTTTTCTTTTCAAATGTGAAAGAAATGAACATTCTCGAAAATGAGAAGCTTCACAAGACACTTCTCATTTTTGAGTAATAGCTATTAGACTTTTCCTGCTGACAGTTATTCAGAAGGGTCCAAACTGACCACAATGCCCCTGACGGCTTTCTACGCCTTTCATGTGAAATAAAAAAACGACCGTGCGGACGCTAAAAAAGATAGACTTTAGTAAAGAATACTGGTAATTGACAAGCCTTCTTTTAAATATTCATCCAAGGGCATTTTGCTTTGAACATGATCCGTTTCGCCTTCTTTTGTTGTCCAACCATTCCTACCCAAATATTCTAGTTGACTTTTTAATAGTTCAGTAGCCGATTGCTTTGCTTTTTCCTCTAAAGAAGTATCACGACCCAAATACATTATTGCTTGAATAAATTTAATATCTTCGAAACTTAATTCATCCATATAATCTGTCAATCGTTCTTCTGCTTTATTGTATGCATCCGATTGAATTACACTTTCTAAACCTTCTTGGTTTTGGTAAAGACTCCTGCGAATATACGATAATTCCATGACCTTCTTTATTTTATTAATTTTTTCTTCTGGAATAGTTATTCTCATGTTTTCTCATCCTCACTAATATTTTACACAAAAGAAGGTTATCCTTCTAATTAACCAAATCTTTTTACCTAACTCGAAGTATTCTAATATAAAATAAAATAGAGGAGCCGTAGCCCCTCTCTCATTCATACGAAATTATATTGTAGCTAACTCTTTCCAATTGGATGGCAAACCCATAAATTGTTTTACTTTATTGTAATAAGTTCGGTCTATATTTCCCTTTAATATATTTAGTTCACTATTTACATAGTCCACAAGGCTACAATATTCTTTTTTAGACATTAAAAATTTCAATGCTACCATTATGGAAAAGAAATTATTTCTCTTATAGTCGTTGAAATGGTCATGATACTCATTTTTCTTCAACTTTGTAATAAGAATAGAATCATAGATTCTTTCATTATGAGCACATTTATTTCTAACCTGTGCTAAAAAGTATAATAAAGTACTCAAGTGATTTTCTTGGATAGAATATTCTTTTGAAATTGTTTGCCTTACAGGGCTTTGTAGATTTGAATAAAACTTACTCAACTCTCCAATTGTTAACTCTAATTTCAAAACCCATGGCGGTATATTTTTATATTTTTCTATATAATGGACAAAAGCTGGGTTATTTCTATCTTTATTATTATTGCAGTTTTGCGCAATTTTATTATTTAATTTGGAAAATAATATGTAAATGTTTCTTTGCTTAGTTATACTTCCATATGTATCAAAGTTACTTGGTATTAAATAGTCTTGATCTCCATGAAAACACGCAAACACATAAAATATATGATTTTTAATCCTGTTTTCAATGTTTAGTATTTCTTTTAATATCCGAGTTCTAATCTCAAAATCAAAATCATCCATTTTTACAAAGTCGTTTATAGAAGCACCAGTATAATCCGGTATGCCACTTGAAATATTCTGTACAAATATTTTAGAGTAGCCATTGATTAAATAATAATAGCTGTATTTTTTAAAAGTTTTGTCACTTCTACAAATCTTTAATTTTCTACCAGCAAGAAGTTTCACTAAGGCTTTTCGCTTCTTAAAAGGTTTAGATATATGATTTTTCTTTGTCATAAACTCACCTCAATAGTATAAAAAACCGCAGCCCAATGAAGGTAACTGCGGTATACTCCGAATTTAGTATTGCTTTAAGTAAAATTTTTATACACCTGTTAAAGGATTAACAATATTGTATTACTTATATTACCGATTGTCAACAGTATTTCATAATAGTTTTCAATACCAAACAGGATGTAACTTTAATATCGGCCGCTTAAGAATACATAAAATTATTGGTAATATTAAAAATATACATTTCTCAAATAATAACCTGTACAGACTATTGAGTTCAAGGTCAATTTGCGAGATCTCCAAACTTTTGCTGACACTCCACAAGAACCTCCACAATAATTCTCTAAGCGCTCTAACATATTGCTGAACAGTTTCACACTACCATATGTACGGCTGCCGCTGACTAAGCATACTGTCGCGCCTTAATGTAATAACAAATATACGAACCATATTCTGGACAAGCCAATACAAATGAATTGTATTTTGTCGCTCTTACCATATTAGGGAATATTTTTTCTTTAACGCTGTAATAAATCCTACCATTTACATAGCAACTCTCTTTTTTATTTTTTAGGCATAGAAAAAGCACCCGTAATTGGGTGCTACATATTACTCTTCTACAACCGAGTAACCTTTAACAAGCTCATTTCTTACAGTTTCAAAATCACGATCATTTACCTCTGTGATTTTGCTATCATATTCATTTGAAGTTATTATGCCTTTAGCTTCAAGAACTTCCATTAATGCTCTAAATCGCAATATTTGCATAATTGATTCTTGCGCTATATTAATAAACACATTCTGTAGTTCCTCTTCGTCTCCCTCATTTATTTCACTTAGAGTGAGACTGAAGGTTACTTTAGTTTCTTCATCTAACATATCTGTATATGATGTCACGTTAGATGAAAGTGTCGCTTCAAACCTTTGTTCTAAACGAGGAATAGTAACCTGGTATTTACCTTCACTAAAGAAGCCCTTGTACAAATTATAATTACTTTTTCCTACCACCGAAAAAATAAACGCAGTTTCCATACGTTGTGTATCTTCTGATTTCCGCTGTTCGAATTCCTCTACTTCAAAATCAACATCATTAATAATCACTTTTTCCACTTATATCATCTCCAATTTACAATATTCGTCAAAGAAGTTGAATACCCTTTAATTTGTTACTTATTATGTATGGGTAGTTCAGTCGTTCGAACGTATGCCATCTTTTTTTGATGACAGAAATTAAGAAATAAAAAAGAGGCCAACCAATTTTGCAATCAAATTTGTCTTCTGGTTGGCCAGGTCGGACTTTACACTTCAATCTTCTTCATAATTTGTTCTTTTTTTGTTTTATAAAGGTGGTAATTATCGGATGGTTTTGCGATCTTATACGGACCTAGATAACTATAATCGTCGTCTTTTTTCATTAAATATCTTTCATCTTCATGTAATAGACTTAAAGAAAGAAGAGCAGATTTTAACAAAAACACATCATCTAAATATCTTGTAGGCACTTCAAGTTTGTCTAAATCCGCTAAAATACTTTTCGCGATAACACTAACATCTCGCGCTTCTTTTTCTTTTTCTTTGTCGTTATCACTTCCCGTGCTACTTTCTATAAGCTCATAATATGCTTCCATTTTATTAAATGTAGTCTTCTTCTCTTCAAAGAAATATCTAAATCCATCAATTTCTACTAGGTGAGCTGCTTTAATTGTTCTTTTAGAAACGCTGTAAGCGACAAGTGCTGCAATTCCAGCGCTCACCAATGTTCCAAAAACTGTACCAAATAAGGTTATCCACGCGTCCGGAGAAACGCATTTGATGAACCCATAGCATTTCTCTACTAATTCTATTCGTATCAAAAGTCTTCCCCTTATTCCCTCCGCAGCCGTCTGACTTTCCCTTGATGCGTTACACCCTTATACTCATCACGCTCCAATCTAAACAACAAATGACGCAGCACAATGCCGCAATCAAATATTGTCCTATGGACGGCCAGGGCGGGCTATTATTTTAAACGTATTCTAAATATCGACTTTCAATATTTGTCATTTTTTTACCCCTTGTAAATTTCATACAGGGCGTGCAAACCTTAAATTTCTTACCAGCAAAATCTATTCCTTCAACATATATCTGCGCCTCAAAACTTTCTTGTGAGAGCACTTTAACTTTAAGCGTATCTCCACGAAATCTTTCCTTAGTTTTTTCTATTTTACCGCTAATAATTTCGACATCCATCACTCCTTGATACTCAACCTGCAAGTTCTTGCTTGTTGAATATACTTTCTTTATCACAACGTAATTATCTTTTATGTTCTTCAACTGAAAAGTATAAGAACTACCAAAGTCAGTGATTTTATTAATTAAGAAAACTGGAATGTATTTCTCTTTTTCCCTTTTATAGTTGGTTAAGAAAGTAACTAAGGAAATTGCTGTTGCAATTAAAGCTATCGAAATAGAAAACCACTCCGTCAAAACTCCTCGCCCTCTTCCCTCCGCAATCTGCACACTCTTCCTCGAAACGTCAAAACCTTATATTCACCATGCTCTGGTAATTCTCTAAACATTGCTGTCCCGTCCGAAATTACCACAACATAGCTGAACGACAGTTCCATTATATCAACATTTAACCATCCCCGCCCATAAATCTACAAATTTTCCATATTCATTAGGAACCCTCCCATGTTTTATACTAATGATAGCCATAACAGGGAGAAATCTCTGTCTCTTTTTATTTGCTCAAATCTTCAATTCCCATACAACCCAAATTTTCGTTGCTCAATCTCGCCATTCATCTCCTGATCCAGCATTAGGATTGTCGGCTCATTTCTTGCACTGACCATTTGACTCCCTCCTTCCCCACTCTCTGTGTATACCGCAACTGCTTAAACATGTACGGATTATCATAGTTACCGTCATATGATAGCCAGCCCGCTATACCTTAGTGTAAGTATTGAACTACCAATAAGGGTAGTTGTTCTTGCAATTTATTAATTTCATAGATCAGATTCATAATTATTCCTTTCGTTCTACCAATTAGCCTGTAGAACGCATATAAAAACAAGTGAGGTTCTAACATATCAGAAAACAAAATGTCACTATGTGAAATATTGAAAGATCAAACATGACATATGTGAAATACCCTCCTACATTTCAAATGAAGCACCTGAAGATGAAGATGATGCTTGCACCATCTTTATTAATATTCCGCTAGCAGCTTCCTATCCATGTTCTATGTTTTCATCTGCTGATTTCCTTAGTATTAAATATCCTTTACAACTTTTCAATGATTGTTTCTTTATTTATGTCGCCGTATGGTCGCACAGCGAAAATAGTCAATACAATCAATGCACAGTACTTCCGATTGCAAATTATAAATTTCTGTTTTATACTTTACATTAAATTGTGGTTGCCACCGGAGTTGGTTCGATTCCAACACTCTCCTACCTTGCGGGCTTATTGCAAAGCAACTGGTTCCTCGGAAACATTTATTCTGGTTTTCTTGGAGCGTCAATTGCTTACCTTTTCCCTCTGTTTAATAAGAAAGGAATGGTGCTTATGAGCGCATTGTTTACTTTGTTGTCCCTGGTGGCTTATGGAGAGTTGGTGTAAAGGTAGCACGGGTTAACATAAAATACTCAGGGACAACTCCAATAAATATATTCATTGCCCAAATTAAGGCTTTTTTTGTTTCCTTGTAATTCATACATTAAATTCAAAGTCACTCCCGTTTACCTTTGATAAATCCAAATAAATACGCTGTAATAAAGTCATAACACCTGCCAGATCCACTTCTGTCATACACATACCACTATTTTAATTAATCAACGACACCATCCAAACTATTGCAGATAGATAAGGAAACACTCCTGAAATAGTTTTACTATTTTATGGCCACTCGTTTAAAGAGCTGCAAGTCGCTTCGGTGGAAGCATTCAAAATCGCTCTGAGATAAGCACTTTTGTAGTCGTTTGGGGGAGATTCTGGGGAAGGTTTCTAATTTAGCAGTCGTGGAGCCATTGATATCAAGAGGTTTTCATACTGTCCAAAATTACTCTCGTTAATAAAAAGGAAACCCCGTCAGCTGAGATATTTATCTCGGTTGGCGGGTTTTTTTGTGTCTTGAATTGTCAAATAAAGTGACTATATAACTTCGCTAGCAACACATGAATATGTTCGAAACATTCCATCAATATTCTTCTATCTTCAAGTAAAAAGAAGTCAGCTGTTTTGTAAAAGAGTAATTAAAGAGTATTCAGAGTTAAACACTCTTCACTCTTTTTAATACGACACCAGTGATTTTCGAGAAAAAACTTTAATCATGATACATCCTGTCTTTCCATTGGAAATATTGACACAAATTTCATAATTAGCCATTAATAATTAATGCTTTTGATGTATAATTAATAAGTCGGAATTAATTAATTATTTTTTATTGCTATTAATTCTCATAAAAATACTAATGAGGTGATAATGTGCTAGCAATTGCAGCAGTAGGTATGCTTATATTTATGTTTTCATTAATCTATCTAGCTTACCATTTACTAAAAAAGATAAAAGATAGAAACCGTACTTTATCAGGTAAGATCTTCTACCCTGCCTTAACTGGTGGGCTAATATTGTTCATTATCGGAGCTGTTTATACAGATTTACATGTTAGAGCTGATCTTGAAGAAGCTCAACAGAAAAATATTGATTTGAATGCGGAAAATGAAGAATTAAACTTGTTGTATACAGAACTCCAAAAAGAAAATAAAGAATTAGTGGCAGAAAGTACAAGTGCGAATGAAGAAATTGATAATTTAACTACAAAACTGGCCAGTTCAGAAAAAATAGCAAAAGATTTAAAAGAAAAGCAAATGACTCATGATACAAAAAGTAAGGAGTTTGAAAAGGAAATAACTGAGCTAAAGGCGAAAAACTCGAATTTGTCAGATGAAGTTAGTACTCTGAAAGATAAGGTTGCAAGCAGTAATTCACCGTCAGTCTCAAGTTTATCTAGTAACGAATCAGGATACTCTTCTAATAATTCTGTTTCAAATCCAGGCCAATCATATTATCAGAATTGCACAGCAGCAAAAGCTGCAGGAGCTGCACCTGTATATTCTGATGATCCTGGATATGGTCCCCACTTAGATCGTGATGGCGACGGCGTCGGGTGTGAATGATTTTCTTGAAGATGCAATAAAAACTATTCTCTACAATCCTATTCTCTTCTTTTAATCACTTAAATGGCTCTAACTTTTAGGGGTCACATCAGTCTCAGGTACCTTGTTATAGTTTATTTAGTACACAAGTAATTTTTTACGATGCAAGTTCTTTATATGCTTCCATCGTATCTCACAACGATTATACGATTTTCATAATCTCCTATTCATTTAAATATAATTGCCTAGGAGGTGTTTTTTTGGATGGTAATAAAAGGTTGGCAGTTGAACTTGCTAAGGCTTTAATCCAGAATAACCATGTAAAGCCGGTTTTCAATAAGAGATACGATAGCGATACAAATATCATTGTATACACCATTGAAGAAAACGAGTTTTCCTTTAACGATATCGTATTGCATTTTGAAGAGTGTCTAAAGAAATCTAAAGAATATCACTAGAGCCTTGAATGGCTCTTTTTCTTATGGAAATACCTCTTACTTTGTTGGTGCTTCTTTCGGCTTTGTATATTTTTTATTTAACAAATTCTTAGTATTCATTCTCATCCATCTCAACCTCAAATATGTCTTTAATCTTCTGAGAAGCCACACCACCATAATGAACATAACCCGTCTCCGACCAATAAACTGATCTAGTCATCGTCCCATCTACTAGTTCAATTCCAAAAAACACACACTTTCCTTCAGTCGCACGCCTATCTGGTTCATAGGGCATTACTAGCAACTCTTCAACCAGCTGCTCCGCATGCTCATCCGTAAACTCTCCAACGAACGATAAATCTTGCTCACTTTGTAAAATAACCCGCTGTACTTTTCCTTTAATATCTAAAAAATCTCCAACCGTTTCAGCCTTATCAGATTCAGTTACTTCGTATACCTTCCCGTCTGCTATAATTCGAAATGCCGGATCATATCCTTTCATCGCAAATAACTTTGTGCCTTTTTGCAAATAAGCTGCATCTCCATTTTTCGTTTGATGATTCGTTCCCGCATGGCCATCCAATATATACTTTACTTCTCCTATTTCTCCAGCAGTTTCCCAGTCCTTTTTAAGCTCGTTTATTTCATAGTTCGCCTCATACGTTGTATCATTCCATTTCACAAAATCTACCCAGTCAATAATCGTGTTCTGCGGGGATGGGTTGAAAGAGCAAGCTGTCAGCAATAATAAAATGGGAAGTAATAGCGTTCGTTTTCTCATAATTTTCCACTCCTTTTGAACGTAGACGTAGATTTTGGTTTTATGTTACAAATGATTAGCACGTTGGCTTTGCTCTCTATATAGAGCTGAGAAGCAAAAAGGATACTACGTACGAAAACTTTTCTCAGCAAATAATGACCAACGAAATATTCGTCGTCGAGATGCTTCTCGACACTATCTTTATTCTTTTATTCTTTAATTCTTTAATTTCTTAAGTTCTTTGGTTATAGGCCGTCCCAATATAATATGGTGTGTCGTTTCATTTTGGTACGCTCCTTCGTTTCAATGTGATACGTCCGTTGTACCACTTAGAAACATGCAATCAACTATATTTTAATGTTTTTATTATAAAATATGAGGAAGCAAGAATTCATTATGATAAGTAAATAAATCAAATAAAAAGAGCGCCCCTCGAAAGGACACTCTGAATGACTATTTATGCTCTATCTTCCGTAACTGAAACATATTGTACGTCTCTATAAAAGAAACAATATAACGTTCCTTTACTATCCGTAAAAACAATATCATTGCTTCGGGAATTTGTTGCGATCCCTAATGCCTCTTCTTGATCTGCCGCTTCAACTGTTCGTAAAATGCTTTCAGCGCCTGCAAAGTGGTAATGTACTCTGTACTTTTTCAAACTTCTCACTTCCCTCTAACTACAGTATTCGACATAAAGAATGAAAATCCTTTTATGTCTAGTATTTTTAAACGTTCAGGATTGATATCACTTACATGATTATTTTAGAAATACGCAAGTTGAGAATGTATGTTCTATACAAATGATTGAAAACATGATATGATAGACATCAAACATAAAGTAAGCAAATTTAAGTTAAACATCTATTGAAAAACACATACAAAAAAAATTTAGGAGGTATTATATGACAGATCGAGAACTTCTTGAACTTATGGTGGATAAAATGACAAACATGGAACAGGATTTCACTGTCTTTAAAAAAGATATTAAAGTTGAATTTTCTTCTCTAAAGTCCGATGTTGCTTCACTCAAAACGGATGTCTCGTCGCTCAAGACAGATGTTGCTGCACTCAAGACGGATGTTGCTGCACTCAAGACGGATGTTGCTTCTATTAAGGAAGAACAAAGATTTATGAAACAGGCTATCTTTGAACTTGATGCACGCTCCATTTCCACAGATGAGAAAATTGATGCTTTAACCAAGCATGTCTCACGGAATACAGAAAAATTAGATGAATTGCACACGACTCAACGCCTTGTAAATGATCACGATACAGACATTCGCATCATTAAAAAGATGTTGATTCAATAATCACATAATCAGGTAGCGTGCCTATGGGTTAATCAGTTCTAGCTGTTTTAACGCATAGGTACTTTTACTATAATTCGTTAGTCATTCATATCCCTCCCCCTCTACCAAGAGAATTATTATTTCCAACGCAAAAAGACACCTCCAAAGAGATGCCTTTTCATCAACTATTAATTGCGTAACTTATCATAAATCCGATCCATGATACTAACTAAAAAACCTTCATGCTTATTTAAAGCGGCTGAAGCCGCTTCGACGATATTTTCAGATCGCATCGCCGTCGCTTGTTTATTCGCTACGTTCCATAGTTTGAACGCTTCGACCAATTCTTGATGCTCACTGGCGAAAATGTCGGGTGGTGTTTCTTCTTTAATGGTTGTCGCCACACTAGTAAATCGCTTAGCGGCCTCTTTGACACCTTCTGGACTTTTTTCTTCAACTGCATCGATCATTTCATTAATCGCGTCGCCTATTAACCCTAATGTCATAGCGTACAGCATATACTCTTTTTTCAATTCCCTGTCTCCCAGTTAAACAAACTTCACCATACTATACTTCTTTTTCCCACGTCTCACAATGGTGAATGCGTCTTCTAAACGTTGCTCTGCTCCTACTGTGAATGCTGTATCTGTAATACGCTCTCCGTTGAAAGAAATTGCGCCGTTCGTCACGTCTTCACGTGCTTGGCGTTTGGATGGAGATACACCTGCTTGCACAATGAAATCGACGATGTTTTGATCGACTTTTTCCATTTCGACAGTCGGTACGTCTTTAAACGCATCTTTCATTTCAGTAGCCGTCAATGCTTTTAAGTCTCCACTAAATAGCGCTGCTGAAATACGTAGCGCTTGATCCAGTGAGTCCTGACCGTGAACAAGACGCGTCATTTCTTCCGCTAACGTCTTCTGCGCTTTACGTAAATGCGGCTCTTCTTGTACGGATACTTCAAGTGTTTCGATTTCTTCACGGCTTAGGAATGTGAAGATTTTCAAGTATTTCACAACGTCTGCGTCAGCTGCGTTGATCCAGAATTGGTAGAACTCGTATGGGGATGTTTTCTTTGCATCGAGCCATACCGCGCCGCCAGCAGATTTACCGAATTTCGTGCCATCTGCTTTTGTTACTAATGGAATGGTAAATCCGTATGCTTGTACTTCTTCTTCATGCATTTTGCGGATGACTTCTAGACCTGTCGTGATATTTCCCCACTGATCTGATCCACCGATTTGCACGCGGCAATTATGGTGATCGAATAAGTGATTGAAATCCGCACCTTGCATCAACATGTACGAGAATTCCGTGAAGGAAATTCCTTGATCTAAACGGGATGCCACATTATCTTTTGCTAGCATGTAATTGACGCTTAGCAATTTACCGTAGTCACGTAAGAATTCGATCAATGACATGGAACCGATCCAGTCATTATTGTTTACAAGTTTCGCACCATTTTCTGTTTGGAAATCAAAAATCATTTCTAATTGTTTTTTGATTCCGCGAACATTCGCGTCTACTTGTTCTGTCGTCTGTAATTGGCGTTCTTCAGAGCGTCCAGATGGATCTCCAATCATCCCTGTCGCGCCACCGATTAATAGAATCGGCTGGTGTCCGTGTAACTGGAAGCGACGCAATGTCAGCAACGGTACGATATGACCGATGTGCATACTATCTGCTGTTGGGTCTACCCCGCAGTATAGTGAAATCTTTTCGTCTGTTAGCAGCTTCTCAAGACCTTCTTCATTCGTCTGTTGGTATAGCAAGCCTCTCCAACGTAAATCATCCATTAATTCATTCGACATGTTTATTTCCCCCTATTTTCAACATAAAAAGTCCCCACACGATCACTAAATGATCATGCAGGGACGTTAGTTGAGTAATTATAACGCGGTACCACCCGGCTTGAGAGTAAATACTCTCCGGCTTTGAGGCGCTCGTAACGTTGCGCAAAACGTACACTCCAAAACTGTAATTCATGTATAGTGCACCGAACAGCTTCCACCAACCGCTGTCTCTCTAGAACGGAACTCACTATCATTACTTCGGTTTTTTCGACATGTAATTTCGTATGAGTTCAATTTTACCCAACTTCCAATGAAAGTCAACAATTATTGCATATTTTCTCCTGAATCTGTGATATAATGAGTAAGATTTTTGGGGGGAGAAAACTTTGAATAACGAAAAGAATAATAGAATTAAGCAACTCGAAGATAAGTTTGAACAAGCGAAAAAAGAGCCTTGGGCTAGAAAACTTCGCATCGGAACTGGCGTACTTTGGAACTTGTTTATATTACTCATTATCTTCGCCGTCATTGGGGCGGTATTTGCGGGTTCAGTGGGTGCAGGATATTTCGCTTCTCTCGTTGCGGAAGAACCTCTGCGTTCTAAGGAAGAACTTCGTGATCAGGTGTTTAATTATGAAGAGACATCTGAAATGTACTTTGCAGACAATATTTATCTAGGCAAGATCAACTCGGATATCGAACGCCGACAAATTACGCTAGATCAAGTTTCACAGTATGCACTGGACGCTGTACTGGCTACTGAGGATGAATACTTTGAAGAACACAATGGTATCGTGCCAAAAGCGATATTCCGTGGTGTATTCCAAGATGTGACGAACTCAGACAGTCAAACAGGTGGATCGACACTTACTCAGCAGTTAGTGAAAAACCAGATCTTGACGAACGAAGTTTCTTATGAGCGTAAAGCTAAAGAAATTTTGCTAGCTATGCGCTTGGAACACTTCATGACGAAAGATGAGATTCTCGAAGCCTATTTGAACATCATTCCGTATGGTCGGGATGTGTCGGGACAGAATATCGCCGGTATCGAAACAGCCGCACGCGGAATCTTCGGCATTAAAGCTGCTGATTTAAGTTTACCGCAAGCTGCGTATATTGCAGGTATTCCACAAGCGCCTTATACGTACACACCGTTCTACAGTAAAAATCAAGGAATTAAAGAACGGGAAAAACTTATGTACGGTGTCAACCGAATGAAAACGGTATTGTTCAGAATGCGTGATGCAGGGTATATTACGGATGCAGAATGGAAGGAAGCAAAAGCTTATGATGTAACTAAAGACTTTAGACAACCTTCACGTCGTGCAACCGAACGTTATCCGTATGTCACGCAAGAAATTCAAAATCGCACGATCGAAATTTTAGCTGAAGTTTTAGCTGAAAAAGATGGTATCGACACAGACCGTTTTGAAGGAGATTCCAAGATCAAGGAAAAATACGAAATCATGGCAGACCGTTCCATGCGAACAGACGGCTATCGTATTTACTCGACTATCAACAAAGAGCTGTATGACAAAATGAATGAAGTGGCTGACAGCTTCCGGTACTACGGTTATACGTATACGACTGAAACAATGGATGAAGAATCTGGCAAAATGATTACTAAACAAAACCCTGTTCAAGTCGGTGCATCGATGATCGAAAACCATACCGGGAAAGTACTTTCATTCGTTGGTGGCCGTGATTACGAACTTGAAGCATTGAATCACTCTACTCAAGCTTACCGACAAAACGGTTCTTCCATGAAACCATTACTGGTTTATGCACCTGCCATTGAATATGGTGTAATTGGTGCGGGAAGTCCACTAGTGGATGTGAAGTTTAGAAAAGGCAGTTACGCTCCCGGAAACTACTTTGACCGTGAGCTCGGTGTATTGCCGGCCCGCGAATCACTGGCACGTTCACAAAACTTATCTACTATTCGTCTATATGACCAGATAATAGATCGAAACCCTATTGATTTCCTTAAGAAAATGAAATTTAAAAATGCTACGGATCAGGCAGGCAGCGGTCTTTCTGCATCCTTAGGTACGATGGATGTCACTGTAGAGGAAAACACAAATGCTTTCGCTACATTTGCCAATGGCGGTCAATTCATCGAATCGTATATGATCGAACGAATTGAAGATATGAAAGGTAATATAGTATTTGAACACAAAGCAGAACCAGTGGAAGTGTTTAGTCCCGAAACTTCTTATATCATCACCGATATGATGCGTGATGTATTAAAAGGATATGGTACGGCTGCAAGATTGCCTGGCTTGATGAATTTCCGTCCGGATTTAGCTGCTAAGACGGGAACATCGCAGAATTACGGAGACGCTTGGTTAGTCGGCTATAACCCGAACGTATCATTGGGTGTCTGGATGGGCTATAAAAACAGGAATACACCGTTATATCATGGCTACAACAGTGGTCAAATGCATCCATCAGAACGGACAGCACGATTGTACGGACAATTGATGAATACAGCCAACGCTGTAATACCTGACACCATTAAAGCGAGAGATACTTTTAAACGCCCTAATGGCGTCGTCACACGTTCATTCTGTGGCATTTCAGGTCTCGCTCCTTCTGCCGCTTGTTCAGCAGCAGGACTCGTTCGATCGGATTTATTTAATTCGAAAAAGATGGTACCTACGAAAGCGGATGACAGTATTGTTTCATCAGCAGCCGTTCGAGTGAATGGTAAACTGTATCAGGCGTTAGCTTCTACTCCTCGTGAATTTGTCACGTCTGGTGGAGTTGGCGTAACTTCTGAATACGGCAAGCGGATGCTTGGACGCTTAGGCGGAAATCCTTCTAAACTACTTGCAGGTCGTGGCAGTTATTCAAGCGGTGTCGCAGGCGGCACATTCCCTGCAGACAATGTACCACCTACAGCCGTATCGGCAGCACAAAATGGTTCAGTTCTTACATGGACTAGTTCCGCTTCAAATGATGTCGTCGGGTATTACATCTATCAAAACGGTACCAGAATCGGTACGGTTCATGACGGAGCTTCTAGATCGTTTAAAGTCGGATATGGTTCATACAGTGTGCGCGCAGTGGATATTACCGGACAACTTTCGGGGCCTTCGAACACCGTAACCAATGCCGCACCTACACCAAAAGCGGAACCAAAACCAAATACGGACTCTGGAACAAAACCAGGTACGACAACTCCAGAAACAAAGCCTGACGCAAAACCGGATACAAATTCCGAATCGAAGCCGGAAACTAAACCGGAAAGTACACCAGAATCTACACCAGAAACAACACCTGAAGCTACACCGGAACCAAAGCCGGATGCAGCTCCAGCAGCAAAAGAATAATTAAAGAACCGGATGACAATGCTAGACTGTCATCCGGTTTTATTTTGTCTCTCCAGGATTTTACTAACGTGATGGAGAAACTTCTCCTCCCTCTTCTTCATTCCAATCACACGATTTTTACTATCCACCTATAAATTCCAACAATTCAGTGATTTAATGATAATAATATACTTTTCCCCAATATAAATTGTATACTTAACACAGAGTAGCACGTACTGAACGTACATCGAGCTTTTGAACGTACAAAGAGTAGAAATATTAGGAAGAGGTGAACTGTGTGGAACATAGAAAGACCTACTTTTCCAGATCATTTCCACATGACGAGGGTGAACTGGTCATTGAAGGGCCTGTTTCATCAGAGCGACTGGCATCGTTTGAATTTCACGAAGGACTGAAAGCATTCCGTCCATCTAAACAACAACAACAAGCCTTAGTGAAAATCGCCGCGTTTCCTGAAGGTCGGATCAATGTAGCGAGAATCGATAATATGATTGTTGGGTATGTTACGTTTCTCTATCCCGATCCACTCGAACGCTGGTATGAAGCAGACTTGGCCAATTTAATAGAACTAGGCGCCGTCGAAGTAGTTGCAGCTTATCGCGGCGCCCGTATCGGGAAATCCTTACTGGAATTATCGATGTTGGATGATGCGATGGAAGATTATATTATTATTACGACTGAATATTATTGGCACTGGGATCTAAAAGGAACTGGGTTGACCGTATGGGATTATCGCAAAATGATGGAGAAAATGATGCGGGCAGGTGGCTTGGAATTCTTCTCTACTGATGATCCCGAAATTTGCTCGCACCCCGCCAATGCATTAATGGCAAGGATTGGAAAACGAGTCGATCAAGAATCCATCGAACGCTTTGATCGAGTGCGTTTCAAAAACCGTGTTAATTACTGAAAGTGAGGAATGATCATGCTAATACAAGACATTATGAAAACAGACGTGATTACGCTTAATTCTACACACACCATTGCAGATGCAGTTCAACTGATGAAGGAAAAACGAATCCGCCACATCCCCATCGTAAAAGACGGGCAGATAGAAGGTCTAGTTACAGACCGTGACGTCAAAGAGGCTTCTCCTTCAAGCATTTCGGAGAGATTGGAACCTTCACTTTATGAAACGACACTTGACAAAATTATGAAAACCGATTTACTGATCGGACATCCGCGAGACTTTGCGGAGGAAGCTGCGTTAATGTTTTATACGTATGAAATTGGGTGTTTGCCCATCGTTTCTAATTATCAACTAGTCGGAATTCTAACTAAAACTGATTTACTGTATAACTATATTGAATTAACAGGTGCCAATCAGCCAAGTTCACATATCCAAATTCGCGTTCCAAACACACCGGGTATTCTATATGAAGCATCTAAAGTATTTCACGACCATAATACAAACGTCCTGAGTGTCCTTGTCTATCCTTATCAAGATAATGAGGAGTACAAAATTTTAGCTATTCGCATTAAGCGAATGAACCCTCTTCCGATTATCGAAGGTTTAAAAAAGCAAGGATTCGAAGTTCTTTGGCCGAGCGAACCGGAGATGGGCTTATGAAAAAACAAGCGAGTTTTATCTTTTCTCCCGACCAACTGAACTACGAATTTTCGGATACCCACCCTTTTAATCAAAAGCGAATCATTTTGACAAAAGATTTACTAGATGAAATGAACACGATCGAGCCAGATGAAATTGTCATTCCACGCACAGCCACAGATGAAGAATTGCTTCTGGCTCATGATGCAAAGTATATCGAAATCGTAAAAAAAGCGAGTATAGGTGAGGTCAGCGAAAATATCGGGAGTATTTACGGTATCGGTACGGAAGATACACCCTTCTTCACCGGCATGCATGAAGCGAGTGCATTGCTCGTAGGCGGTACACTAACCGCGATTGAAGAAGTAATGGAAGGTCGTTCAAGATATGCGCTGAACCTCGGCGGTGGCTTGCATCACGGCTTCCAAGGGAAAGCTTCTGGCTTCTGTATTTATAACGATAGTTCAGTAGCTATCAAATACTTACAGCAAAAATATGGAGCTCGCGTATTATATGTGGATACTGACGCTCACCACGGCGACGGAGTGCAATGGACGTTTTACGATGACCCGAATGTTTGTACATTCTCTATCCACGAAACAGGTCGCTACTTGTTTCCTGGGACAGGCAATGTGACAGAACGAGGAAACGGAGCAGGTTACGGCACTTCATTCAACTTCCCTGTCGACGCATTTACAGAAGATGAATCGTTCCTACATATTTATAAGACGGCCTTGCGGGAAGTAGCGGAACACTTTAAGCCCGACGTCATTCTTACCCAAAACGGAGCAGATGCACACTACTTCGATCCACTCACGCATCTGTATGGCACCATGAAGATTTACGAAGAAATTCCGAAACTAGCAAAAGAAATCGCAGAAGAATTCTGTGATGGGAAATGGATTGCAATAGGCGGTGGCGGATACGACATCTGGCGTGTAGTGCCACGGGCATGGTCGTACTTATGGCTTACTATGAAAGGCATCGCTACACCAACAGGGAGACTTCCAGAAGCTTGGCTAAATAAATGGCAACCTCAATCACCTGTTTCCCTTATCGAGACGTGGGAAGACCCTGAAGACTTATATGAACCCGTTCCTCGTAAAAGTGACATCAACGAAAAAAATGAGCAAATGCTAACGAGAGCTTTGCACGTCATTCGAAAATCATAATAAAAAGCAACTTATCGCTAAGATAAGTTGCTTTTCGTGTTTATATTTTTTAAAAATAAGGTCTTAGTGTTTTAGATTCAAAACACCCATTCATCTTCGTGACAGACAGTGAATGCCGTTTACTTCTTAACCGACTGCCGCTCTTCCAAATAATAAGGCAGAACCACTTCGGTCTCTTCTACTTCTTCCTTATTCATCAACTTTGTCAACAAACGCATCGATACGGCACCCAAGTCATACAAAGGTACTACAATCGCAGTCAACTGCGGACGAACAATACGCGCAAGAATAGAGTGTTGGAAACAAATAATCTCCACATCCTCAGGAATTCTAAGATTCTCATCACGCACACCATTCATAATACCGATTGCGACTTCGTCACTGCTCGTCATGACAGCCGTTGGAGGATTAGACAGCTTACCGAGCACATTCCAGCTCTCATAAGCGTCATCATACGTATTGTCGGTTTCCACGATCAATGACTCGTCAATCGTCATCCCCGCTTCTTCCAACGCACGAATATACCCAACACGCTTGCACAGTCGATTAATGTCCCGCGTAAATGGTCCTGAAACAAACGCAATACGCTGGTGGCCATTGTCGATTAGCTTCTTTGTTACATCATATGCCGCTTGTTCATGATCAATATTGACAGATGGTAAATTGGTTTCAAAATCCAATGTCCCTGCCAAGACGATTGGAACGTTCGCTGTTTTCATTTCTTTCCGTACTTCAGGTGAAATAGAATCACTCATGAAGATCAATCCATCTACTTGCTTGCCTAAATGATCTTCAAACAACTCCACTTCCCGAGAGGTACTCTTGTCCGAATTGGATATGATGATATTGTATTCATACATCGTGGCAACGTCTGCAATCCCTCTAGATAACTCGGCGTAGTAACTCTTGGACATATCGGGGACAATTACTCCAATCGTTGTAGTACGCTTGCTGGCAAGTCCACGAGCGACGGCGTTTGGCCGGTATCCCAATCGTTCAATACAGTCCAATACTTTTTTGCGAGTCGCCGGCTTCACGTTTTGATTGCCGTTCACTACACGTGAAACCGTTGCCATCGATACGTTTGCTTCTCTCGCTACATCGTAAATAGTGATAGCCATTTTTGCTCCTCCTGTCTTTATACTTTATTAGTATACCGTGTTCTGCTGGATTTTTGTGTTTTTCTGTGAAGAAACCTGTCATTCTATACAGAAAAACACCGACCTTTACTAATAAAGGACGGTGTTGGATGTTTTAGATCGTTTGGTGCGTGTTCATGAAGCGAGTCATCTCTTCGTAGAACTTGTCAAACTGCTCAATATCCATTTGCTGCGCTGAATCCGATAATGCTACAGCTGGGTCCGGATGAACCTCTGCCATAACGCCGTCTGCTCCTACTGCGATTGCTGCTTTCGCTGTCGGAAGCAATAAGTCTTTACGGCCAGTGGAGTGTGTAACGTCCACGAATACCGGTAAATGTGTTTCTTGCTTCAAAATTGGAACAGCAGAGATGTCCAGCGTGTTTCGAGTTGCCGTCTCATATGTACGAATTCCTCGCTCACATAGCATGATCTCCGTATTACCTTTAGAAATAATATATTCAGCTGCATTGACGAACTCAGAAATCGTTGCAGACATTCCACGCTTTAGAAGAACTGGCTTATCGACCATTCCAGCTTCTTTCAGCAATTCGAAGTTCTGCATGTTACGAGCACCGATCTGGATCACATCGATATATTCGAGCGCTTCCTCCAAGTGTGACGGTGTAATGATTTCTGTGACGATTGAAAGTCCAGTTTCATCTGCAACTCGCTTGAGAATTTTTAAACCTTCAAGGCCTAAACCTTGGAAATCATATGGAGATGTACGTGGCTTGTAAGCTCCCCCACGAATCATCGTCAATCCTTTTGCTTTGATCGACTTCGCTACTGCCAAAACCTGCTCGTAAGATTCTACTGCACAAGGTCCAAATACGAAAGATGGATGTCCGTCTCCGATTTTATGGCCGTTTACGTCAACAATCGTGTCTTCAGGTTTTTTAGTACGGGATACGAGCAATGCATTCTTCTGCTCATCTTGCTGTACTTCAAGTGCTGACATGAAAATAGATTTAAATACCTGTTCAAGGATACCGTCTGGTAAAGGACCATGGTTTGCCTTCTTTAAGACGTTGAGCATCTCGCGTTCGCGAATCGGATCATATCTATTTACACCTTGCTTTTCTTTTAACTTACCAATTTCTTGGATAACGCCTGTACGTTCATTGATCAATTTAAGAATATCTAAGTTCAATTGATCAATAGTACCTCTCAACTCACCTAAATCTTGCTTGCTCATAATACCTGTCTCCTCCCCGTACATATCTTCCTTTTCTAACACCGGAATCTATGGTACATTTTTATATAATAGACCTAGTATAATGAATACTCATAGAAAAGTCACGCAATTTCATCGAATAAATAAATATTCACTATTTTCCAATAGAAAAAAACTTGAAAAGAGGTTGGAAATCCTGGCTACTAAGCTATTCGCTCTTGATATCGGGACTCGCACCGTTGTGGGCATTGTACTAGAAGAACAAAACGATTCATTCCATATTGTAGACTTGATTTCTAAAGAACATAAAGAACGATCGATGATTGATGGACAAATACATAATATTGTAAGCGTGGCGTCTATAATTCAAGAAATCAAAGAACAATTGGAAGAAATTCACGGACCTCTGAAACGTGTTAGTGTTGCGGCAGCAGGACGTTCATTGAAAACAGCAGAAGGAACTGTGACGGTAGACATTTCAGATCGCACATTGATGTCAAAAGAAGATATTAATCGATTGGAATTAGTAGCTGTACAAAACGCACAGGAAAAATTACTATCCGCTCATCAATCGCAAGAGGACGATCACTATTATTGCGTAGGTTATTCTGTCTTATATTACAAATTGCAAGATGAACAGATTGGAAGTCTGATTGATCAAAAAGGGAAATCAGCTACCGTAGAAGTCATTGCCACATTTTTACCACGAGTGGTTGTAGAATCCTTACTTGCCGCGTTAAAGCGGGCTGATTTGGAAATGGAAGCTTTAACACTCGAGCCGATTGCTGCTATTCATGTGCTCGTACCTCCTTCCATGAGGAGATTGAATATCGCGTTGGTCGATATTGGAGCCGGCACATCAGATATTGCCATTGTCAGGGATAATACCGTGACAGCATATGGAATGGTACCTGTTGCGGGAGACGAAATGACCGAAGCACTAAGTGTACACTACTTGCTCGATTTTCCATTAGCTGAACAAATGAAGCGACAAATTACTGAACAAGAGGTGTTGACGGTTCAAGACATTTTAGGATTCGAACAAAAAATACCTTCAGAAGAAGTAATCGATGTCATCAGACCTTCAGTGAAACATGTAGCGTTATCCATTGCGAATGAAATCAAACGATTGAATCATCACTCTTCTCCGCAAGCCGTGATGATTGTTGGAGGTGGAGGATTAACACCTACATTAACGAAAGAAGTGAGTACGCAACTAGACCTTCCTGAGAACCGCGTAGCCATTCGAAGTCTCGATGCGCTGTCAGGTGTTACACTTTCCGACCAAATCGAAGCCTCTCCTGCGCTCGTAACGCCAATCGGCATTGCAATCGCAGCGCAAAGAGCTCCGATTCATTACATTTCCTTAACCGTCAACGACCAATCCGTTCGATTATTCGAGCTAAAAGAGCTTACAGTAGGCGATGCACTGCTAGCAGCCCGCATTACTGCTCGTCAGTTATACGGTAGACCTGGACTGGCACTGACTGTAAAAGTAAACGGGCAGTGGAGAACACTCCCTGGCGAGCACGGCTCATCCACTACTATCCTGTTAAACGGTACTGAAGTCGGCACGAAGGATCTTGTCGGGCACCAAGACCACATTGAGCTACTGTTCGGTAAAGACGGCACAGATGCTTCAGCGACAGTCAGAGACGTGGTAGATGCGCTCGAACCGATACATTATCAGTTGGACGGTGTAACACAGACGATTACCGGTGTAATGTTGCTTAACGGAAAGACGGTGACAATGGATACCGAGATTGCGGATCGGGATGAACTGATAGTGAATCCAACGAATAGAATACAAGATGTGATAGCGTCTCATGTAAGTTTGGGGACAGAATCGTTCACTGTGGCATGGGATGGAACTCCCCATCGTCTGAGGAAGCGTGAGATCGTCTACATCGCAAACGGACAACCAGTCTCAGCCGACTATCAAATTCACGCAAACGATAGTATTGAAACGCGTCAACCTGCCCCTCTTTCCTTGAAGGAAATAGCTAGGGAGTTAGGTATCGTTCTAGAGGAGCGTGCCGACGTAACATTTAATGATGAGCCTGTGGTGATCAAAAAACAACGAACTACCGTGTATGTAAACGGACAACCAGCTAGTCTTGACTACCAAGTACAAGCTAATGACCAAGTGGAGTTCAAGTCATTACCTAATTCCCCTATACTATTCAGTGATATATTTTCATTCACTGATTTTTCATTACCGTCTCAATCTACCGCCGCCTATTACTTATTGCGTAATGGCGAATCCATTCGCTTCAATGAATGGATATTCGGTGGAGATCAACTGGAAATTGTATTTGAATAAAAGCTACGCTGTGCGGAAAAACCGCCTGGCGTAGCTTTTTCCTATTCTCCTTTTTCTTTACTAGTACATATAAAAAAACCTTCCCGTGAAGGAAGGTTTTCGCTATTATTTAGAATGAATTTTATTGTTATTGTTTGATGAGGAGTTGTTTGTTTTAGACTGATTAGAATCCTTTTTAGCAGAAGCGTTTGCTTTAGAAGATTTATTATCATTGTTTTTGTTTGAAGAGTTGTCAGCTTTACCTTGAACTTCATTTTTGTTTGATGTTTCTTTTACTTTTGAAAGTTCTCCTGATTTTTCATTGTTTTCTTTTGTACTTTTATAATCAGTTGCTTCTTCACCTTCAGATGATACTGTACCATCGTCCATTGGAACATTCGCTTTGGACTTCGCAGACTTCACTTTGTCTACTAACTGCCCTGATTGTTCTTGGATGTTTTGAGACAACTCAGAAGTCTTCTCTTTTGCGGCTGTAGTGAACGCTGCAGTTTTTTCTTTTGCCGTATCCGTGAATTCAGCTGTGTAATCTTTTGCTGCACTTGATAATTCAGTTGCTTTATCTTTTGCTGTGCTTGATAGCTCTACTGCTTTATCTTTTGCTGTGGAGCTTAATTCAATACTCTTATCTTTTAATTGTGAAGCTTGTGTAGTTAAATCTTCTCGCATTTCACGGCCTGTCTTCGGCGCTAAGAACAATGCAGTTGCCGCTCCGATTACACCACCAATGATTGCACCGGCAATGAAACTACCTGTACCGCTGCTATCTTCATCATACAGATCATTTGTCGAACGGTATGTGTAGTTCGCTGGGTATTGTGGCTGTCCATACGTATTAGAGTAGTTACCTGTGTTGTCGTTATAGTTCGGTTTGTTTTCTGTCATTTTTTCTTCCTCCTGTTAATTAACTTTTTTGTATGTTTTAAAGGAAAATGCTTGTACTAGGAGCGCGATTTGTATACTGTCCAGCCAGCGGACTTTTTAGGTTGCCGTTCCTTTACTTGATCATACAGATTCACTGCAACGGTTCCCCACTGTACTACTTGCGCGATTTTGTCACTGTTTTGTTCGGCTTGGGTAGTTACGGAGCTTGAGATTCGATGAACTGATTGATTAAGAGTATTCACCGAGTCACCTACTCCTTTTACCGCCTCCACCACAGTGTTCAGCTTGTCCGCTTTTCCTTGTAAATCTTCGGCTAGCTGATTGGTTTTTTGAAGGAGTTGTGTACTTTCTGTAGTCACTCCCTCTAATTGCTTTGATAAGTCATCTACTGTATGCGAGACACTCTGTAAAGATGTCTTTAACGACCCCAGTGTCTTGGCTAGACTTACACAAAGAATAAGAAATGCGATTGCGGCAATCACTGCTGCAACGTAAAGTAAATTGATCACTTACGTTATCCTCCTAGAGCATATTCTTACGAAAACTTTACCCCTCTTTTAGAGTTTCTAAACTTTTCGTCCTACTACTCCTGTTCGACATAACTAGGTAATATCCTTTAACGTAACGAAAAAAAGTCTTAAAAAAAGAAGAAACAGCCCTCTCATAAGAGATTAGGCTGTTTCTTCTTTAGTAATGTCAGACTTAAATTGTTTTAAATATAATTGGATATCTCCGGCTCCCATAAATAAGATTACAGAATTTTGATGTGCTTCTAAATCTGACATATCTTCTATTTTCAAATGTTGGGAATTAGGGATTTTATCTATCAAATCATGGATCGTTAAACTACCGACTTTCTCTCGTGCAGATCCAAAGATATCACATAAATATACATGATCTGCTTCAGATAAACTTTCTGCAAATTGATCTAACATCGCAGCGGTTCTGCTGAATGTATGCGGTTGGAAAACCGCAATCACTTCACGATTCGGATATTTTTGACGTGCCGAATCCAATGTTGCGCGGATTTCAGTAGGATGATGCGCATAGTCATCCACTATGACACGGTCATCTAATTCCAAGACAGAAAAACGTCTTTTCACACCTGTAAACGACGCAAAGCGTTCATTTACAATTTCAGCTGGAATATTTTCATAATGACAGAGTGCAATAACACTCAACGCATTTCTAATGGCATGATCGCCTGTTAATGTAATCGTAAAACGATGATAGAATTCATTTCGGATGAACACGTCAAACGAACAGCCGTTTTCATCTTTTTCTATATTTGCTGCGTAAAAGTCATTGGATGAATCCAAGCCATAATAGACAATCGGAACTTGGCATTGGAGTTTCTGAAGATTATCGTCGTCACCACAAGCGATTAACGCCTTCTTCACTTGACTCGCCATCTGTCCGAAAGCGTCCAAGATATCGTCCAAACTTGTGAAGTAATCCGGATGATCAAAATCTATATTTGTCATGATGGCGTAGTCTGGATGGTATGCCAAAAAATGGCGTTTGTATTCACATGCTTCGAATACAAAGTTCTCCGCATTCTCGATACCTTTGCCTGTACCGTCTCCAATTAAGTAAGAAGTTGGCGCAAAGCCACCCAATACATGCGCAAGCAAGCCCGTTGTAGACGTTTTACCATGCGTTCCCGTCACACCGATGGAAGTAAATTGTTCCATATAGTTGCCAAGGAAATCATGATAACGAATAACTTCTACCCCAAGTTCTTCTGCCCGTAGTAATTCAGGATGATCATCTTTAAATGCGTTTCCCGCAATCACTTTCATACCTGGATGAATATTATTTTCGTCAAATGGCAGTACTTTTATATTTCTTTCATGTAAGGGATCTTCTGTGAAAAAGTATTTTTCCACATCCGAACCTTGAACTTTATACGCAGAGTCATGCAGCAACTGGGCAAGGGAACTCATTCCTGATCCTTTTATGCCAGTAAAATGTAACAATGTCATATTGAAACCTCCCGGGAGTTCTTTCATCCCACTTTTTATCTTCAATTGTCTGTAATAGACGAGAAGATTATTTCTTGTCATAGTATACCATGCGTTTGATCAAACCTTTGGATAGGAACTATGATTTCATTATTTCATGAAGCTTTCAAATGCTTGTTCAGTCAAAAAGACGTCGCGCGCTCTGCTTCCTCTTTGCTCAGATATAAATTGATTGGCTTCCATTCGGTCGATTAACTTGGCCGCCCGGTTATACCCGATGCTGAAATGGCGCTGTAATGACGAAGTGGATGCACTCCCCTGCTCGATGACAAAGTTGCAGGCTTGCTCAAATAACGGATCCGATTCCTCTTCTCGGACAGCGGCCGCTAATAAATCATCTTGGCCGAATAAGTAATTCGGTTCTGCTTCATTACGAACATGTTCTATTATACGCTCGATTTCATCATCCGTGACAAATGTCCCCTGAAGACGGACAGGAGCCGATTGGCCATTGCCTAAATACAGCATATCCCCTTTACCAAGTAAGCGATCTGCCCCTATTGTATCTAAAATAGTTCTTGAATCTACTTGAGAAGACACAGCAAATGCTATGCGAGTCGGGATATTGGCTTTAATCGTTCCAGTAATGACATCAACAGAAGGTCGCTGAGTTGCGATGATTAAATGAATACCACACGCTCTAGCTTTTTGAGTGATTCGGCTGATCGACACTTCTACGTCCGCAGGTGCCATCATCATTAAATCTGCTAACTCATCAATCACTACTAAAATATACGGCATCTTTAAAGAGAAACGTCGTGATGCCATAACCATTTCGTTATAGCGTTCGATATTACGTACTCCGGAATGCGCAAATAATTCATAGCGTCTTTCCATCTCATTGACCGCCCATTTCAATGCTGCAGTCGCCGCTTTCACATCCGTAATCACCGGACTCAACAAGTGAGGAATGCCGTTGTATGGTGCCAATTCCACCATTTTCGGATCAATGAGCAATAGTTTCAGATCATGATGTGAAGCTTTATACAGCAAACTGATCAGTATAGAGTTGATACAAACGGATTTACCGGAGCCTGTTGCACCAGCGATCATTCCGTGTGGCATCTTTCGGAGATCAATTGTTTGCGGCTCCCCTGTCAAACTTAATCCCAATACAGCCTCTAAAGGCGAGTCTGATTTCATAAATGAATCACTGTCAATAACCTCTGAAATTCGAACAGCACGTGTTTTGCGATTTGGAATTTCAATACCGATCATACTTGTACCTGGAATCGGCGCTTGGATACGAATATCCCTAGCGGCCAAAGCCAATTTTAAGTCGTCGGTAAGATTTCGAATTTTACTTACTTTCGTCCCCTGCATGACCGTTAACTCAAACATCGTGACGGCTGGTCCTTGCACAGCTTGTTCGACAGTCGCCTGTACAGCGAAGTGGGAAAGAGTTTCTTCTAACGTAGCAGACTGCGCTGCAAGCCACTCTTCATCCACGATTTCTTCTTCTGGAGGTGCTAAAAATTGCATCGTCGGGAATCCATAATGTGGTGGTTCTTCTTCGATTAGTTCCTCTTCAGGCTCTTCTACAATCGTTTCAGTAGTCGTAGCGACCATTTCAGTTACTTCAACGTCAGATTCTACTACGATAGATTCTGTTTCTTTGATCAATCCCAGTTCTTCCACGTTCGATTCTGCAGTTTTTTTCTGTTGTTCTGGCAGTGCAGCTTGTCTAGCTTCAGACGATTCAGTTTGTTCCGCAACAGCGTGATCCATTTCTATTTCGAATGACGCTTCATCTACTACCTCTTTTTTCGTTGCATTCGCTGCAATGAGCTCTTCTACTCTTGCCGCTAATCTTTCTTTATCGGATTTAAGCATCAACACATTAAAGGGCACAACTTTTTCTTTCTTAACTGGTTGTGCTGGTTCCTCTAGATCATCCACAGCGGATTCTACTTCATCCGATTCGATTGCTTCTTCTACTTCTACATCTTCTATTTCTTCTATTGCTTCAACTTCTTCTATCTCTTCTATCTCTTCTATTTCTTCTATCTCTTCTATTTCTTCTATCTCTTCAACTGCTTCAACTGCTTCTATCTCTTCTTCAATCGTAACGGTTACCGGCGCTTCTGAATCTACTACAATTTCTTCTGTTTCGGTTGCGACATAGTCATGCTTCTCTACTTCTGTTTCAGCTTGCTCTGCAGCTTCCGTTTGTGAAATAACTTCTAGCGATTCTTCTGACTCCACAATTGTTACTTCAGCTACTTCGATGTCATCTTGTACATCGTCATGTGTAGCTACTTCTAGTGACTCTTCTTGCACGGGTGTTTCTTCAGTCAGTTCTACTAGTTGCGTAGATTCTTCAGGTACTTCTGATTTAGTTTCTTCTATTCCTTGAGTATATTCTTCCGCTGAGGACATCTCGGACTGTCTTTTTTCTGATGAACTAGCGAATAATGGTGTCTTATTTGGTTGTTGATTGGAAATCAACGACAAAGGCAATTCTTCGTCGTGAATTTCTAAGTGATCATGTAACTCTTGATCTTTTGTATCTTTCTTTTCTATAACTGATTCCATAGCCTCACTAATTGGAGAACTAGTGCTTAATCCGTAGATAGGTGAAGGCACATGTGTAGGTGAAAATGGTTTTCTGAATTTCTTCGGCTTCTCAACCTTCACGGGTTCTTCTTTTTGTCGAGTAGCCACTTCTATTTCAGGACGTCGTGATTCATATGGTTCAATCCGTTGCGGCTCCGAGTGCAATGTACGTTCATGCTTTTTACCGGAAAACGGTAGCGGCAATGGACTTGACGTAGGTGGAATGATATGAGCAAAATCTCGTTTCGCTTCTGCTCGGTAGACATTTCCACTGCGCTCATAACGACCTGGCCAACGTTCATTCTGTTCTAAAGGAAGTATTTCATACGCGTCTTCTTCTGTCACTTCTTCTTGTAAATAGTCTTTCGTATATTCATCATGATGGATCTGTGGTTCCCATCCATAAATTTCGTAGTCAGAAACGATCGGAAACCGAAAGTTTGTTTTTTTATCTTCATCTAGATCTTCGTTTTGAATTTGGTTTTGGTTATTTTTATCACTAGTATTTTCAGTAGTTGATTGTTCATATAATGGGTTATCTTTTTCAGCGCCTTCTTGCATTTGCTGAAGGCGTCTTTTCATATTCCGTAGCCAGCTCAAATATATCACTCTTTTCATATCAATCATTTCATTTTAACAGGTTACCTAGGAGGAAATCAAACAGTTCTACGTTCTTTCTGTATAAAATGATGATTTATAACTCTTTGTAACAATAATACAAAAAAGCTTTTGCTACAAGCTTAACGAGGCTTGTGCAAAAGCTTTTTTATATGGATATATTTACAACTTGCCTTCGAAAGCTTCCCCGACTTTCATATCGTCTGCTACTACGAGGATTCCTTTTGCGTCGGGAGCATCTGGCAGATCAAGTTCTTTAGCAGAACAGATCATGCCTGATGAAGCTACTCCGCGAAGTTCGGCATCACGAATGATCATACCTGAAGGCATTACAGCGCCTACTTTTGCTACGACCACTTTCTGGCCTGCTTCCACATTAGGAGCGCCACAAACGATTTGCAGCGTTTCTTCCCCTACGTCTACCTTGCAAATGTTCAATTTATCTGCATTTGGATGCTTTTCTTTTTCCGCAACATAGCCAACAACGAATTTAGGAGTGAAATCCAATTCCAATTCCAAATCAATGTCATTTTTCTTTAATGCGGCTTGTAATTGTTCGCCAATCTCTTCTGTCAGTTCTACTTGACCAACAGCTGAAACCGTCAAATAACTAGATGCATCAAATAAATTGAACGCTACTACGGTTCCTGTTTTTTCGTCTTTGATCAACGTGACATCGTTTATTCTTTCCGCAGCAATTGCTGTCGGTCTTTCTGTTGTAAGTTGAACGAACAATACGTCGCCAACACCTTCTGGATTATAAAATATATTCATTTTTTCTTTTCCCTTCTTGCTAATCTATTTTTCGCCATAATGAAAATCGGTTCAAGCTTACCATCTTCATAAATGAAAGACAGTGATGTAACAGGTACGGCACCTGTTGTGAAAAATTGCATAGCTATTTGCGCCACGACGTCATAGCCTGTTTCATTCCGGATATCACCAATAATTAACACATCTTGATGAGGAACCGATACGACCATATGTCCTTCGATTTTCTGTTCCATTTCTTTCATGAATGGCTGATTCAAGATTCTACTCGCATCATACCCATCGTTATTATTAATGAAGTAGAATATATTATCCGATACGATATCTTGTTTATACGCTGTCGGTAACGTCTTCACTTTAAACATCGCAACTTCCTGTATTTCCTGTTCTGTCATCTGCAGATCAGACAGCATCCCTTGATCTATCAAGCGATACGTGTTCCCTAAATCCAGCGCATAGAAAATACGTGTTTCCGCTGTATGGTCTTTCGTTAAGAAAGCTTGTCCTGCAGAACTTTTAGTTGGGAATGAAGTTGAACGGATGACGGGATAGATCGTATTTTCTCCCGCGAATCCTTTCTCTTGTTCCTTCTCCATGGCGCGAAACGTCTCCAAGACGGTATACACCACTTCATCGATTGCTCGTTCGTTTTTCTGCTCATACTTGGATAGAATTTCAGGTAATGAAATATCCATGCCTTTATGAAGAGTATGGTGGACAATCCGCAACTTGTCAGCTCGACGGTCAAATTGCCAATCGAAGTTCTCTTTAGGTAAGCGTTTCTTTAGTTCTTCTACCAAATCTTCAGCTTCCATTCGTTAACCCTCTCCTTCAATACTCAAAATTACTTATTGGTCGTCATGCTGAACCGAACGAGCAATTTCCATCATCTTTTCTAAATAAGCCTCGGTATTTTCTTCATTTGTTACAGTTTCAACTTTCGCTCCGCCTACGTTGGCGATTAACTCTACTTGCTTCTCACCTTTTTGAATGACAGCAACAAAGCCAAATGCTTCATCTTTAGAAAATGTTTGGGCACCTACTAAATGATCGGGTTCATCCGTCAAGAGTACGTCATAATACACTTGACTGTTTTTCTTTTCATTCGGATTAACCGTTAGATAAAATGAATCATTTCGTTTAGTTAACACAATCTGTTGAGAAGTTGATTCTTTATCTATTCGTAGAGTTGGCGGTTTATAGAATTCAATATCGCCCTCCGTTTGATTCGTTTTTTTGCTATTTAGTTCGAATGCTTTTTTCGCTGAAACAAACGCATCGTCAGTACGGACTTCCACTTTCTGATTACATCCTACCAATACGACAGCTAGTAGCAACAGCAAGAAAACCTTTCCACTTCGCAACATTCAGGTTCCCCCCTTCTCTACTTTCGTTCAATTTTCTATCAGTCCTATTCTAATCGCACCCCGACGCTATTGCAATCGTCAGCTCTGTAGCGACGTGCTATACAAGAGCTGGCCCATCAATAATTGCATAATATGTTCAAATAACGCATCCCTCGGTACAAGTTGTGCCGTCAACATCCCCATAGCCCCTTCTGACATGCGAACATTTTGCTTTTTAAAATAGGTGTCCACCGCATCCCCTAGTTCATGGCCACGGCGAATTTCATTGGCTAATTCTTCCGGCAAAGGGATTTGCGCTCCTGCTGCAGTAAACGTTTTGCCTTCAGGCGTGGTGAGGGCGCCCCAATTGCAGAGATACATAGTATCCCCAATCATATGGACACCGCCTTCTAAACCTATGCCAAAAGCATTGTTTGCCGCAGTGATCGAACGATTGATCGCCCCTTGCCGCGTCTCTTCTTCACTCATCGGCTGTACGCTAACACCAGACTGAACGGACACTGAAGAAACGGTGCTGTTCTCCATATAGCGTTCGACCATCCGAACCACTGCACGCTTTTTCGCCTGATTTTCAGAGCCAACAACGAATTCCATTCTACATCCTCATTTCATCTTTAGCTGCTTAGCAGTTTTGTTTAATCGTTTCCACAGTAGTTTTATCGCACGCTTTTACTAGTTTTGTAATTAATTCTTTCGCTGCTGCATAATCATCTGTGTGGATAATGGAAGCTGCAGTATGGATGTAACGAGAACAAATACCGATGACAGCACTTGGCACGCCGTTATTCGCGACATGTACTTGCCCTGCATCCGTACCGCCTTGGGAAACAAAGTATTGATACGGTATATTGTGAGTTTCAGCAGTATCTAAAATGAATTCGCGCATACCACGGTGTGTGATCATCGAGCGGTCCATAATACGCAATAAAGTCCCTTCTCCCAACTGACCGAATTCTTTTTTATTGCCGCTTGCATCATTTGCGGGACTTGCATCGAGCGCGAAGAATAAATCGGGATCTATCATACGCGCTGCTGTTTGTGCGCCACGTAAGCCGACTTCTTCCATAACGGTTGCTCCTGAATACAATGTATTCGGCAACGTTTCATTTTTCACTTCTTGCAATAGCTCTACAGCAAGACCGCAACCATAGCGGTTATCCCACGCTTTGGCCATAATCTTTTTCGGATTCGCCATCGGTGTGAACGGACAAATTGGCAAGATCTGCTGACCGGGACGAATACCGAAGTTCATAGCGTCTGCTTTGTCATCAGCGCCGACGTCAATCAGCATGTTTTTGATATCCATTGGTTTGCTACGCTCTGCGTCACTCAACAAGTGCGGTGGAATAGAACCAATGACACCGGGAATATCTGCGTCTTCCGTGATGATTTGGACTCGTTGCGCCAATAAGACTTGGTTCCACCAGCCACCTAACGGCTGAAAACGAAGCATTCCGTTATCCGTAATACCTGTTACCATGAAGCCGACTTCATCCATATGGCCGGCAACCATAATTTTCGGCTGATCTTCTTTTCCGTGCCGAACACCAAACACGCCGCCTAGGCCATCTTGAATAACTTCATCCGAGTTCTGTGCTAACTGCTCACGCATAAAAGCCCGGACACGGTATTCATTACCTGGTGCGCCCGGAAGTTCAGTCAATGTACGAAATAACTCTAATGTTTCTTTTTTCATCTAAATCCCTCACTTTTTTATTGTCTATGTGTAGTATATCCACATACCAAACAGATGAATACTAATTAGGTTAAGCATTTGCTTTACACAATAGTGCCATATTCTACCGATTTACAAATTTGAAAACACTTTTGAATCGCCATGCACTTTTAAACTATGTTACACTATAAGAAAAGATTTGCGAAGGAGGCTGCAATTAGACATGAAAGTAAAAGACTTTTTAGCTGGAATCTTAACTGGAGTTGCTGCAGGCGTAGTAGTGAATGAGGCATTTAATCGTTACAATGAGGAAGTACCTGCTGACAACGTATTGAAAAAAGTAAAAGATGCATTTAAAGAAGAAGGACCAATCGACGGTTCGTGGATCGTGATGAAACCAGAACCTTACACAAATCACGTAATTTCAATGGACGTATACCGTGGTGGCGTTTCACGCATGAAAGACGGCAAGCTCGAGCAATTCGAATTCGCAGCAGATGCGAAAACAGGCACTGTCGTAGAGCTAGTTCGTCAGTAATCAGTAAGTAAATAGACGTAAAGAGGCTATCCGAGTAGTATCTACTTCTTGGGTAGTCTCTTTTTTTGTTTAAATGAATTTTAAATGCGTCCAGCTTAAGATTTTACGTAACTATCTTTTAAAATGTACTTCTCCATACAGAAAAAGACAAACCCCTCGTAAAAGGGATCTGTCTCTAGCACTTAATGTTTAACATTGCATAAGGTTTCCAGCTCAAGAACACAACACCAGTTGATCGTAAGAGGAAGGCGGCGACTCCCTCTTGAAAAGATGATAATGACAAGGTTTATCGGACTTTACTAGTGACCCAAAATATTTTTTATTGTAAGTTAAGAATTTCGTCTACCTAAAAGTACATACCTTTGCAGATACTGTAAGTA
>NZ_PDYS01000018.1:0-53862 GCF_002743155.1 Sporosarcina sp. P1 | reverse complement strand
GTACGCTCCCTTCTTCACTCGATCACTTCCTAGCACTTCACTACAACTCGACACCCAGTAGATGAAAAATCGATTAGCTCGAGTTTCATTTGCTGGCATCAATTAAGATACTCATTTTGTTTATGTCATCGTTAGATGCACAAACTGTATTTCGTTAACGTTTTGCTGTTCAGTTTTCAAGGTTCGTGTTTGTTAGTCGTATAAAAGCGACTTCTCTATCTTACACTCGGTATTTGTCGAAGTCAACAACTTTTTTTAAAAAGTTTTTTATGTTGTTTTCGATTACGTCCGAAGCGACAAGAACTAATATACAATAGATCGTATAGAGAAATCAAGTGTTTTTTGTAAAAAGTTTTTTATTTATTGCTTTTACATCAACAACAAACAGCAAAACCCCTGTCAGGACAACGATTGCGCCTCCTAATTGAAGAGTAGTTATTTTTTCATGTAATACAAAGTATGCGGCGATTGAAGCCAGTACTGGTTCAAATAGAGTGGCGATTGATACTACATTTGTACTCACCCATTTGATCGCCCAGTTAAATAACGTGTGTCCCAACAGATTTGGTAAGATTGCTAGAGCTAAAAACCATCCCCAATCTGCAGTGGGGTACCCGAAGAAAGGCTCTTGCATGATAAGTACATAGAAAAACAGTGCAATCGAACTTACAGAGTAAACAAGAAAGGTGTACGTAACGAGCGATATTCTTTTACGCACGCTCTGACCGATTAATAAATACGCTGTGACAAATGCACAAGCGAGTAATGCAAGTAAATCCCCAAATAACGCTGCCCCACTCACTTGAAAATCTCCCCAACTAATAATGAAGCTTCCTGTTAATGCAATGAGAACAGCAGTCAGCATTTTCCCTGTAATGATTTCTTTAAAGAACAATGCAGTACCCGCTAAAGCAAAAATTGGTTGCAACGTGACTAATACAGTTGAGCTGGCAACCGACGTGTAATTTAAAGATTCGAACCACAGTATAAAATGAACTGCCAGAAATATTCCTGAACTTGCGGTAAACAGCCAATCTCTTTTTGTTAATGACTTAAGTTCGCTACGATAGGAAAGTAAAAATAACGGAAGCATAATAACAGCTGAAAAAAACATACGATAAAAGGCGATGACTCCTGCATCTGCTGTAGCCAGTTTTACAAAGATTGCGGACAGTCCAACTGTAAGGACACCAATCGCAATGGGTATGTAGGGATGAATTGACGGTTTATTCAAAATATCACTTCTCTTTCTATCTCTCTTCCCATTACAATAGAAGAAGAGGCATGTACGAGTCGATTGCCGTATAAAGGAGAGTATATAGGTAATCTTCCTATTTTGTAAGTGAAGGGGGATAATTTATGTTAACGTTACTCGCTGATTCATTTAATGGAGAAGCACTAATTAAAATTAGTATTGCCCTAGTACTAAGTATTATTATAGGTGTAGAGCGGGAAATCAAAAAAAAGCCTATTGGTCTGAAAACAAGTGCAGTCATTGCTACCTTCAGTTGTTTGTTGACAATTATCTCAATGGAAGCTGCTTATTTAGTCCCCGCTCGTAATGATATTAATATCACAATGGACCCTTTACGGCTATCCGCACAAATTGTCAGTGGTATTGGATTCCTAGGTGCTGGGGCTATATTGCGTAGGGATAATGATAATATCACAGGGCTCACTACGGCTGCCATGATTTGGGGCGCAGCGGGAATTGGTATTGCGGTAGGTGCAGGTTTTTATATCGAAGCATTGTTCACTGTAGTTAGTGTAATGATCGTTATCGAGTTAGTAGCACCATTATTAGGCAGATTTGGTCCTAAGCGATTGCGTACTAAAGAAGCAAATTGTACGATCATTATTACGCAAAAATCTAAAATTGACGACCTCGTACGATACTTGAGTGAAGAACATATGGAAATTGACCATATGCGTATCAGACAATTTCAGACACCTGAACATCAATACCATCACGAATTACATTTCAAACTTATGGCACATCCAAAAAAATCTACTTCTTCACTTTATATAGAACTCACTACACTTTCCTATGTAGAATCGGTAGAACTCGTTATTTATCCATAATAAAACGCCAAGTCGACGTGACTTGGCGTTTTGAACTGAAAGCAAACTCTTATCAGGCTATGCTTTCAGTCTCTTTATTTTGTTGACAAATAACTACAGAAATTACAAACTAGCCTTCAATAAAGTGTGAACTTCATCTTTGGATAATTGAGCAAATCTACCAACCGGTCCATTTACAGCAGCTTTTTCTGCCATTAACTCCAATTTAGAGTCATCAATATCATAATCTGCTAACGTGACAGGTGCGCCGATCTTCTTCCAATAAGCACTTAAACGGTCGATTCCTTCCATTGCAATCTCTTCATCCGTCTTATCAGCTGAATCTACTCCGAATACATTAACAGCCAGCTGTACAAAGCGTTGTGGATTTTTCGGGAATGTTTGCTTCATCCAGTGCGGGAATAAAATCGCTAAACCACCGGCGTGAGGTATATCGTAGACAGCAGATACGGCGTGTTCGATAGTATGCGTACCCCAGTCCCCTTTTGTACCCATCGATAAGAAACCATTCAATCCCCAAACACCCGCAAACATCATAGATTCGCGAAGCTCTGTGTTCTCAGGATCTTTCACGAGTTGCTCTCCAGTCTTCATAACGGAACGCAATGCCGCTTCACATATTTCATCCTGGAACGAAGCATTGTTTGCAGTATGGAAGTATTGCTCGAAAATGTGGGACATCGTATCGACAATACCGTTGACTGTTTGATCTAGCGGTACTGACAATGTGTATTTAGGATCCAATATAGAGAACTTTGGATAGCTTAGCGGTCCACCCCAGCCATATTTCTCCTGTGTGTCTTCATTGGTAATAACAGAACCTGCATTCATTTCTGAACTAGTCGCAGTAAGCGTCAGCACTGTACCAAATGGCAGTGCTTCTTTAGGTGTTGCTTTGCCTGTTACGAAGTCCCATGGATCACCATCGTATTTTGCTGCAGAAGCAATTAACTTAGTACAGTCAATTACAGATCCTCCGCCTGCTGCGATAATTACATCTATATTATGTTCTTTACACAGTTCTGCGCCTCTTTTAGCTGTTGACAGTCGAGGATTCGGTTCCACGCCCGGCATATCTACTACTTCAAAATCATTGTCGTTCAATAATGTCATGATCTCATCATACAGGCCATTACGCTTAATACTGCCGCCACCATATACGAGAAGTACCTTTTCACCGTATCTTTCCAGTTCTTCAGGTAAATGTTTCAGTTGATCTTTACCAAATAATAATTTGGTCGGATTATTGAAAATAAAATTATCCACATCGTACGCCTCCTTCTTCTTATTCCCTATTATGAAAAAGATGTATGAACGATGCAAGTATAGTGTTCTAAAAACAGGATATACTTTTCATAGGAGGAGATAAAATGGAGACATTGCAAAAAGTCACGCTAGCGATTGCGTTAATCGGCGCATTAAACTGGGGCGTAGTCGGGATTTTTCGTTTTGATGTCATCGCCCAACTAACAGAAGGGGCCTATCAGCCATTAGCACGCTTTCTTTATATCGTCATCGGATTGTCCGGTCTTATGGCATTACAAGTTCTTTTTACGTATTGGCGCAGAGAAGAGGAACCGAAATCTACCGAAGAGATCCAATCTGCATCACCTATTAAACACATATAAAAGGCATCTCCTCACACTCGAGGAGATGCCTTTTACCATTTTTATACCCAGCCACGGAAACGGCTTGCTTCCGCTGTTTTACGTGCACCAACCATATATGCTGCTAAACGCATATCGATATTACGTGTAGTTGCGATGTTATAAACATTTTCAAATGCTTGAACCATCTTCGCTGTCATTTTTTCACGTACTTCTTCTTCAGACCAGTAATACCCCATATTATTCTGAACCCATTCGAAATACGATACAGTTACGCCACCAGCGCTCGCCAATACGTCTGGCACTAGTAGAATACCGCGATCTGTCAGGATTTTAGTCGCTTCCGAAGTAGTTGGACCGTTAGCCGCTTCCACTACGATGTTCGCTTTAATATTATGAGCATTCTTTTCTGTAATTTGATTTTCGATTGCAGCTGGAACTAAAATATCACATTCCATTTCGAGTAGTTCCGCATTTGTTAGCGTATTGTCGAATAGTGTAGTGACTGTTCCAAAGCTGTCACGACGATCAAGTAGATAGTCGATATCCAAACCATCCGGATCATACAATGCACCGTACGCATCGGAAATACCGATTACTTTCGCGCCTGAATCATGTAAAAACTTAGATAGGAAGCTACCCGCGTTACCGAAACCTTGAATGATAACACGCGCACCCTTCATATCAATATTACGGCGTTTTGCCGCTTCATTAATAATGATGGTAACCCCTTCAGCTGTTGCGCGCTCGCGGCCATGTGAACCGCCAAGCACGACCGGCTTGCCTGTAATGAAACCAGGTGAGTTAAATTCATCAATTTTACTATATTCATCCATCATCCATGCCATAATTTGTGAATTCGTAAAGACGTCCGGAGCAGGAATATCCTTTGCAGGTCCCATTACCTGACTAAGTGCACGCACATAGCCACGACTCAGACGTTCTAATTCACCCATCGACATTTCTCGCGGATCACATATGATACCGCCTTTAGCACCGCCATATGGCAAGTCTACAATTCCCGCTTTCAGCGTCATCCACATAGAAAGCGCCTTCACTTCATCAGCGCTTACGTTAGGATGGAAACGAATTCCACCTTTTGTTGGTCCAACGGCATCATTATGTTGTCCGCGGTACCCAGTGAACACTTTTACTTTACCATCATCCATACGGATAGGTATACGCACCTCTACCATAAGAAGTGGTTCTTTCAATAGTTCATACATTCCTTCATCATAGCCTAGCTTTTCAAGTGCATCTTTTATAACAACTTGTGTAGACGTAAATAGATTCAGGTTTTCTGTCATTGTATGGCTCGCCTCTTTGTTTGTTATTGTCTTTCACGGACACATTATAACACGAGCATAGTCAAACATCCACACATCGATTCCAAATTTTTTGCGAATTTTTTGTGCAACGGAATTTTAGTGGCAGCATATTACTCACTTGTTAAATACTGTGCGAATTTTTCCCAATGCCCAATCTAACTCTTCTTTCGTAATAATCAATGGTGGCGCGAAACGAATTACTGTATCATGTGTTTCTTTACATAATAAACCGAGTTCTTTTAGTTCCTCACAATATGGGCGTGCTGGTTCCGTTAATTCCATTCCAATAAATAACCCGCGTCCACGTACTTCTTTAATTGCAGGATGAGAGAGTTTCTTCAGCTCATCCATGAAATAGTTTCCTAGTTCTTTGGATTGTTTCGCGAGCCCCTCATCTTCCAATACTTCAATTGCTGCCAAGGATACTGCACAAGCCATAGGATTTCCGCCAAATGTAGATCCATGAGATCCTGGATTGAATACACCTAAGATGTCATCATTCGCAAGTACACAGGAAATCGGGAACACGCCCCCGCCAAGTGCTTTACCAAGGATATACATATCCGGCGTGACACCATCATAGTTACAAGCAAACATTTCACCTGTCCGACAGAGTCCAGCTTGGATTTCATCTGCAATAAAGAGGATGTTCTCTTTTTTACATAAATCCGAAGCTTCTTTCATGAACCCTTCAGGTGGAATAATGATTCCCGCTTCTCCTTGGATCGGCTCAATCAAGAAAGCAGCCGTATTGGAAGTAATAGCCGCTTTCAATGCATCGATATCCCCGTACTCTACTAACTTGATACCCGGTAGCAATGGACCGAATCCTTTTTTATATTCAGGATCGGATGACAATGAAACCGCTCCCAGTGTACGGCCGTGGAAATTCCCTACACACGCAATAATTTCCGCATGGTTGCCTGCTACACCTTTCACATCATACGCCCAGCGTCTCGCTGCTTTTAAAGCAGTCTCCACTGCCTCTGCGCCAGTGTTCATAGGCAATACCATATTTTTACCTGAAAGCGCCGCCATCTTTTCATACCACGGACCCAATTGATCATTATGGAAAGCACGTGAAGTTAACGTAACACGATCTGCTTGGTCTTTCAGCGCTTGAATAATTTTCGGATGACGATGTCCTTGGTTGAGTGCGGAATAGGCAGCCAACATATCCATATATTTATTCCCTTCAGGATCTTTAACCCATACACCTTCCGCTTCAGAAATTACAATCGGCAGCGGATTATAGTTATTTGCACCGTACTTTTTTGTTTGTTCAATAACAGTAGTCGTTTTCGTCATATCGGTTCACCCCTTCAAATTCACTTCAACGATTTACAGCATCTCCGAAGTAGTTTTCCCTTGCATATGCAACTGCAAGTAATCAGGTCCGCCAGCTTTTGAGTCAGTACCCGACATATTGAACCCACCAAATGGCTGGTATCCAACAATGGCGCCTGTACAACCTCTGTTGAAATATAGATTTCCTACGTGGAAGTCTTCACGAGCTTGCTCAATATGGTGGCGGTTTTTCGTGATGACTGCACCTGTTAGGCCGTAGTCTGTATCGTTTGCAAATTCAATCGCTTCTGTAAATGATGAGGCTTTTGAGAGCGCGACAACGGGACCGAAGATTTCCTCTTGAGAAATACGCGCATTCGGATCCACGTCAGCAAATACGGTGGGTGCTATGAAATACCCTTTTGAATCGTCGCCCGTTCCGCCTGCAATGAGACGTCCCTCTTGCTTGCCGATTTCAATATACTCCATGATTTTATCGAATGCCGCCTGATCAATAACTGGACCGGCTGTGTTGTTTCCATCGATTGGATCACCCCAGTTATACGCCTTCGTGATTTCTTCTACGCGCTTCACTACTTCATCGTAGACATCCTCATGAATGATTGCACGGGAACATGCAGAACACTTTTGGCCACTGAATCCAAATGATGAAGAAACGATAGATTGCGCTGCCAGTTCCAAATCAGCTTCATTATCGACAACAATCGTATCTTTACCACCCATCTCCGCAATCACACGTTTCAACCAAATTTGACCGTCATGTACTTTCGCCGCGCGTTCGAAAATTCGTGTACCTACTTCGCGTGAACCTGTGAATGAAACGAAACGAGTGTCTTTGTGGTCGACCAAGTAGTCACCAATCTCAGAACCTGATCCTGGAATGAAGTTGACAACACCAGCTGGCATTCCCGCTTCTTCCAGTACTTCAATAAACTTATATGCAACGACTGTTGTTGTGGAAGCCGGCTTCAACAGCACGGTGTTTCCTGTTACAAGTGCACCTACTGTTGTGCCTGCCATGATCGCAAATGCGAAATTCCATGGTGAAATGACTACTCCTACACCAAGTGGTACGTAATCGAATCGGTTATACTCACCTGGTCTGCTCTCCACATGCATACCATCTTTTAAAGTAAGCATCTGTCGAGCGTAATATTCCATAAAGTCGATACCTTCAGCGACATCTGCATCCGCTTCATTCCAAGGCTTCCCTGCTTCTTTTGTAAGCAGTGCAGAAAACTCAAACTTGCGACGTCTGACGATGGCAGCTGCCTTGAATAATACGTCAGCACGAAATTCAGGCTTGACTTTTCTCCACGTTTCGAAAGCTTCTTTCGCGGTATTCATCGCTTGCTCTGCTAAATCGCGACTAGCTTGAGAGACATTACCGATGACCTCTTTTTTATCAGAAGGGTTAGTGGATGCTAACTTCTTATCTGTCATTATGCGTTCACCGCCGATAATTAGCGGATAATCTTGTCCTAGATAACTTTCTACGAGTTTTAATCCTTCTTCATACGCTTTGCGGTTTTCTTCCACTGTAAAATCTGTGAATGGTTCGTGTTTGTATGGAATCATTTGGAATCAAATCCTCCTTTATAAGTAGAACGCAAAATTTATTTGCGTTTGATAGCGTTTACATTTATAATGATGCAAGAAAACATTGCATATTGCAAGTGTTTTGTTGTAATTATTTTTAAATTCTACTAACTTAGCAACTAAAATACGATATGTACTTATGTTAGGAAGGTGTTTCACATGAACATATACGAAAATTTATTGAATATATGCAATCAGTTTGCAGTGGATCATGCAAATATCGGGATACATGCTGTAGATCATACAGGAAGGACTATTATCTATAATCGCAAAATGAAGGATATCGAAGGATTAAATCTCGAAGACATAAAAGACCATTCTATTTTGGAGCTTTTTAACTTTGAGAAAAATGAGAGTACGTTATTGAAAGTATTGCAAAGTGGAGAACCTCAATTACGCGTTAAGCAGAGATACTGGAATGCGAATAAAGTAGAAATCACGACAATGAATGACACGTACCCTATTTATGAACAACAAGACTTAATCGGTGCGATTGAGTTCGCTCAAGATATTACGGCATTGGAAAAATTCGTTTTACAACCTTTACGTAAAAATCGCGGACCAATTACATTTAATCAAATTACTGCCCATTCATCCGTTATGAAATCGGTCATTTCCACCGCTGAAAAAGCAGCAGCGGCTGGCTTGCCAGTATTATTGATCGGAGAAACAGGTGTGGGGAAGGACTATCTCGCCGAAGCTATTCACTACGGGTCTGTGGGAAATAAGCGGGTTTTCCACACTTTTCATTGTTTACATGCTGATACTGACATCATCCAACAACTCGAAGAAACACTGCAACAGCAACCGCCTATGACGTTATTTTGCGAACGTATCGATAGTTTATCGATCTCTTTACAACAAGCATTGCTATATGTCTTGCAGAAAACATCCAGACATCAATTCATTGCAAGTATTGGAGACGATCCAGTTGAGCTGATCGCATCGGGCACATTGCTAAAAGAGCTTTATTACTTCTTCGCGTCTTTCGCTATTAGGATTCCGCCTCTTCGGAAGCGACCGGAAGATATTATCCCTTTCGCTGAATCGTATTTAAAGAGTAGAATAGAGTCGCTAGGAACAGGTTTGACGAAGATTGATGACAAAGTGAAGGAATCACTTGTTGTATACGGCTGGCCAGGGAATTTGCGAGAGCTCGAGCTACTTCTCGACGAAGTTTCATCCATGCGCACAACAGAAAATACGCTGATTTTCGATATGTTGCCTCTGCAATTTAAGATGAAGGTGGAGTCTATAGCAAATGACGCTTCACAACCAAGAGATTTTATCGTGCAGAGCGGTTCGAAACTACTACCTTTTGATCAGTATTTACGAGAAGCCGAGAAGTATTATCTTCAAAAAGCAATGGAGCTACATGATCATAATATTACAAAAACCGCCAGCTCACTCGGTATGAGCAGACAAAACTTGCAGTATCGTTTGAGGAAGCTGAAGGAATAGAGAAGTAGTCAAGATTTCAAAAACAAAAAGGACTGACGTAGAAGTTGTATGTACTTCTACGTCAGTCCTTTTATTAACGTCCGGATTGTTCAATCCAGCCCTGTAGTTTATCTTTCAGTGAATTAAAGCCATCCGCGTCTTGCTGATCTACGCGTTCTTGTAATGATTGACGAGAACGGGAGTGATTCAGGTAAGAACTTGGTGGCTCCTGTAATGCACGGATCGACAAACTAATTTTACTAGCTCCTTCATCCACATCCAATACTTTGACGTGAACTTCTTGCCCAACTTCCAAAAACTCGTTAATATCTTTGACGAATCCGTACGTGATTTCAGAGATGTGCACTAAACCTTGCGTTGAAGCATCCAGCGCCACAAACGCACCGTACGGCTGTATTCCGGTAACTTTTCCGGTCAGCTCATCTCCTACTGCAAATTTGTGAGACATGCAAAACAGCTCCCAATCTAAAATAGTATCTAGTCTGCCACTAAGGCCGTTTCATAGTATACCATATTTCAAAGTTTTGAACAAAAAAGAGCCATCCGAAAAGATGGCGTCGAGTAGTTAATATTGAACGATTGATTTGGCTTCATATTTAACAGCAATCAATTTATAGGATATGTCCATACAATTCTCTAAAGGTATCCAAATTTCATGGGTGTGCTCATAGACATCACGAATATACTTAGCCAAGTCTGCTGGATGATCTACACAATGAAGTTCCTTCACTATTTCAGTGATTTCCACATTATATGCATATTCCCCTTCTTGGAATGGATCCCATTGTTTAAGAAGTGAGACTGCTTTTTTATTCATTTCAATGGTTTGCATGATTCGTCACCTGATTTGTATTTTCTTTTAATGATAGCACAACAGCTAGTAAGAAAACAGTTAGAGATATTTTGGCAGTTTACGAGGTATCGTGATGTAAAAAGAACATCCCGATCAATCGATGGGATGTTCTTGATTTTTAAGTTGTTGTCGTTCTTTTAAAATACGTTGTTCCAGCTCTCTCGTTTCTTCTTCCTGCCGTTTGGATTTCTTAATAACCCAACGAAATACGAACAGCATTAGCGTCATGAAGATGACGAAAGAAATCGCTGCCGGGATGTATTCTGATTTATCTTCAGGAAAATAAAGAAACGGCATTAATAGAACGAAGTCCATGCGAGTTTCCCCCTACGAATCAAATCTGCTTACTTTTGGATAATTTCGATTGATTCAATTTTAATTTCTTCTTTTGGCTTATTATCGCGGTTAGCTTTAGCATTGGCAATTTTGTCGACAACGTCCATTCCTTCTAACACTTGACCAAATACAGTGTGCTTTTGATCTAAGTGTGGCGTTCCACCGTTTTCTTCATATGCATCTGCAATTTCTTCAGGCCATCCGCCCTTTTTCAATTGTGATGCTGAAGCGCCTGCTAGTGATGATGCTTGTACGATGAAGAACTGGCTACCGTTAGTGTTTGGTCCAGCATTCGCCATCGATAGTGCGCCACGTAAGTTGAATAGATCCATCGTAAACTCATCTTGGAATGTGTTGCCGTAGATACTCTCTCCGCCCATTCCTGTTCCAGTTGGATCTCCACCTTGGATCATGAACTCAGGAATAACGCGGTGGAAAATAATACCGTCATAGTAGCCATTTTCTGCGTGCGTCAAGAAGTTTTCAACTGTTTTTGGAACTTGCTCTTTAAAAAGCTTTATTTTGATTGACCCCATTGTGGTGTTCATCGTTACTAGTGCTTCGTTTTCTGCTACTTCAGTCGATAATTGTGGATACATGATATTCCTCCTCAAATTTGCGTGCTCGTTCATTTTGATGCGTATTTTCTACATGAAATCAGTCTATCATATATGGTGGGAAAATTCGATAATTGTAACTGTGACAGTTAGTTGACAAAGTTTATTTTGCTAAGAGAAAGCACAATATTAAAAGTGGACAACCTTGATGACTCCTAGGGAAATGCGAGTTCGCTCATTATTTTGTAGTACTGCTCATAGTTCATGTGTAACCGCTCTATGGCCACCTCCAACCGCTCTATATCGGTCCGTTACCGCTCATACTTTACATCACATCGCTCTATGACAAGCTATAACCGCTCATAGCACTCCGCTTTACTACTTCTCATGAATCCAAACAGCCAATATACATCCCATAACAAGATCAGTATTCCCCATTCGCTCTCACTTTTGATGTAAGCACTATATTTTCTTCGGCTACCGAATTGTTTTATACTTAATACCATCGAAGCTTTACAGGAGGAAGGCGGTTCAACGTTGAGTCGACATAAGAAAAATTTCATTATCATCTGGGTCACGAACTTTCTTGTAGCAGGGACGATGACGATGATTATGCCGTTCCTGTCGTTATACATTGAAACGTTTGGAGATTATTCTGACGCGTATGTCCAGAAGTGGGCAGGATTGATTTTTGGTGCTACGTTTATTACCGCGCTGATCATGTCACCTATTTGGGGACGTTTTGCAGATCGTTTCGGCTTTAAGCCCATCTTGCTCATTAATGGTTTCGGGATTACGATTTCGGTCTTTTTAATGGGCTTTGTCAATTCCGTAGAAACCTTTTTTGTCTTGAGACTACTGATGGGGTTGGTTACCGGTTTCTTACCGACTTCATTAGCTTTCATTTCTTCTCAAACACCTCGCGAGGAAGCTGGCAAGATGCTTGGGACGTTGCAAATGGGCGGTGTTGCGGGAATGTTATTTGGCCCCGTTCTCGGCGGTCTAATGTCCGATACGTTCGGTTTTGAGTATGCTTTCATCATTACGTCCGTTTCCGTTGTCATGGCGACGTTGCTTGTGCTATTTGGAATCAAAGAGGAAGCGCGTGTTAAAGTGCGGAAAGTAGTGAAGTATTCGCGGACAGTCATTTTGGGTGGATTGTTCAAACACCGTTTGATGTTCAACGTGATGGTCGTTACAACGCTGATTCAAGTCGGGAATTTTAGTATTCAGCCGTTGCTATCACTTTATGTAGCGGATTTGACTCATGCCGCATCCAATGTAGCGTTCCTAGCAGGGTTGACGTTCAGTGCAACAGGCTTGGGTAATTTACTATTCGCTAGGTATTGGGGGAAGGTAGGCGACGATATCGGCTATGAAAAAGTTCTTGGGATTCTGCTCATCATGTCATTCATCTTCATTATCCCGCAGGCGTTCGTTACGTCACTTTGGCAACTTGTATTGTTGCGGTTCTTATTTGGTATCTCAACAGGCGGTATGATTCCTCTTACGACAGCGCTTGTTCGTCGTGAGGCTCCACTGGAAGTTCAAGGTGAAGTCATGGGGTATAACACCAGCTTCCGTTTCCTCGGTAATATTATCGGACCGATGTTTGGCGGAATTGTCAGTGGATATATTGGGATTCCTGCAGTATTCATCGTGACGGGTATCTTATTCATTGTCGGTTATCTGTTCCTATCCATGGCGGTACGACGGCCTACACAAGATTTCGAACATTTCCTAGAAGACCGGCAAGATGAAGCGAATGAACACACGTGAATTTAGCCACACAACCGTCTATCGGTTGTGTGGCTTTTTTATTCCCTATTGATTCAGGCGGCAGTTGCCATGTTATGTTATATTTTTCTATAGCTATAAGAATGTACAGGAGGCTAGTCAGTTGAAACAAACGGTTGGATTAGTGATTACGCTTGCTTGCGTACCGCTATTGTTATTTATCCAAAATCAAATCTACGCAGAAACCGTGCAGACGGAAGCATTGCACGCCTCCATTCGTGACGCAGTGCAGTTGGATGTGCCTGCCATGGTGTCCCCTATTCAAATGAAAGACCGGAACGGTACACTATTTGCGGAAGAATATATTGAATGGCGGCAGCCGATCCATTTGCAAGATATAACGTTTTTCACGCGACAGTTGTTTTTGAAAAGTGAAGACCGGACGTTTTATGAGCATCGCGGCTATGATATCGCCGCGATTATTCGAGCTTTCACGATCAATGCAGCGGCAGACGAAAAACAGCAAGGCGCTTCGACCATTACACAGCAAGTCGTGCGAATGCGCTATTTATCGACAGAGAAAACGTATGAACGAAAGTTTAAAGAGCTCTTCTTTGCAGCAGAGTTGGAGAAACAATCGACAAAAGATGAAATCCTAGAAATGTATTTGAATGAAATGTATTTCGGCAATCAAGTGTACGGAATTGGTGGCGCGGCAAGCTACTACTTCAGCCGTCCACTTGAAAAATTACATGAAGCGGAAATCGCATTTTTGGCTGCTATTCCAAATAATCCGTCGCTTTATAACCCACTCAAGCATTTTGATCAAACGAAAGAACGTCAAATACGACTTCTTCAAGTTATGCTCAATCAGCAAGTGATTTCGCAAGAGCAATTTGAAGAGTATAGTAAAATGCCCATTCAATTAAACGTTAAGAAAAAAGAACAGCGTTACCCCATGTACAGTTCATATGTATTAGAAGAGTTGAAAGAGCTCATAGCGCAGACGGAAGGACTCGATGTGTCATTGAGTAAAGCCAAAACACCAGAAGAACGTCAACGCTGGCAAAATGAAATCAATCGACGGACGCGAGAAGTAATCGGCAAAGGCGTGACAATTGATACTGCACTTGATCAAAATAAGCAACAGCATGATGAAAATCGATTGAATGCACTTATTGGAACGAACGGTGTGCAGGCTGGAGCTGCTGTTATCGACAATGAGATGCGTGAGATTATCAGTCTGTATGCAGGTTCAGGCTATAAAAAAACAGATTTCAACCGAGCTTATCAAGCCGTTCGGCAACCAGGGTCAGTAATCAAACCATTGCTTGTCTATGCACCATTTTTCGAAAGTGGACCGTATCACGCGGATACGCCTGTCAACAGTAGTGATATTTGTATTGGTGGTTATTGTCCGAAAAACTTCGGCCACTATCAGTTTGGCACGACTACAGTACGAGAAGCCTTCCGGAATAGTTATAACTCGACGGCTGTACGATTATTGCAACGAGTTGGAATAGACGAGGCTTTCTCGCATATAGCGCCTTTTCATTTTCAGCACATCGTTGCAGCTGACCGTTCCTATCCTGCAGCACTTGGCGGATTCTCCAACGGCGTCACGCCATTAGAGCTTGCCGGTGCGACTACGAGCTTTATCGATGGGACATATTTGACTCCTCATGCGATTCGCTCAGTAAAGGATCATAAAGGCGAGGTATTATATAAATGGAAAGATACGTCAAAAGCGGTTTGGTCCCCTTCCACAGTCAATAGCATCCGCTCCTTGATGAAAGAAGTTGTCGTGAACGGGACAGGCAAAGGTATTGCTTATACAACGAGCTATACTGGAGCGAAAACAGGGACAACTGATTCGTTTAAAGACTTGTGGACAATCGGCATGAATGACCACTATACGTCGGCTGTCTGGATCGGTTACGACAGACCAACCCCCATCCCACGTCTGCGTGATCAAAAAATTCATCTGCGTGCATTTTCCTCGACGATGCGACCATAAAAGCCTTGCACGATCCGTTAGGTCGGATCCGCAAGGCTTTTCAATTTATTTCACTGGATTGGCTAACGGAATGCTAGCGAGCAGCCCATTGTAAAGACGGAAAATGATGTACACCAGTCCCGCCACTAAGACACTCCAGATGATAATTTGAAAGAATATCAAACCGACTGTGTGCGTCAATGGCATAAATGGACTTAATTTGTAGACTACGTAAATAAAGTAGACAAAAGTAGTGATAAAGAAGATCAATGCTAGCATCTTCCATGATTGAATACCTATTACCGATGCAAGTGCGCCGATAAAATAAATGATGACACCTGATTTCGAAGCGCTATACGAGGCATCCGCTTCTTCTTTCAGGAAAAATAATAAGGCCGTTTCATGAATGGTGACCGCAATCAGTTTTAAAGCTGCAAATAACATAAAGAATACTAATGCATACATGGTCAGTAAAAAAATGCGTAATTGAAGGTCTGATAAGAACTCCCTCATGCCTTGATAGAGACCGATTTCCTTAAAGAGGATCAGCGTCTCTCCTACACTATAGACACCAAAGGTCAAACTGAATAGTAAGATGGAGACAAATGGTAAATAGCTGAACAAATATGGATTTTTCATAATACCCCCAAAAAATATTTTTTCCCCTTCTAATAATATAAGAAGGAAGTCGAATAAAGCAATAATTGGTCAACTGTCGTCTATGCAATTTGAAATGTTTTACGCTATACTAACAAATACGCCCACGCTTATGCCTCGGGAATTTGAATAGGTGAAGAACATGGTTGGAAGGAGGATTCTTTTGGAATTCGTGTTATTGATTTTTTTACCTGTAATCTTCGCGGTACTTGTTCCTTTTATTTATAAGAAAATTAAAGGAATACATACGGGTTGGTTTGTGTTAGTAGTACCTCTTGTGTTATTTGGCTATTACGCTAGTTTTTTGCCGTTAGTTATGGATGGTGGTCATGCTATTTCTGAATTGAAATGGATTCCTTCACTTGGAATTGCGTTTACTTCATACATAGATGGTCTTAGTTTATTATTCACGCTATTGATCACCGGAATCGGCTCGTTAGTTGTATTGTACTCTGTGTTTTACATGGATAGGGAGAAAGAAGATCTTGGTAGTTTTTATGTCTACTTACTGATTTTCATGACCGCTATGCTCGGAGTTGTGCAATCTGACAACACGATGACACTCTATTTGTTCTGGGAGTTAACGTCCATTTCGTCCTTCTTATTGATTGGCTTCTGGTATACGAAGGACAAGTCACGATTTGGCGCATTGAAATCGATGATGATTACGGTGTTTGGTGGGCTAATGATGCTCGGGGCATTCATTTTACTCAGCATCATGGGGGAAACGTTCTCTGTACGGGAATTAATTGCCCAAGCTCCTGACCTAGTGAGTCAACCGTACTTTACTCTGGCATTAGTTTTACTTTTGCTTGGTGCTTTTACGAAGTCGGCACAATTTCCATTCTATATCTGGTTACCGGATGCAATGGAAGCGCCCACACCAGTTAGTGCGTATTTACACTCTGCCACAATGGTGAAGGCGGGTATTTATTTGGTCGCACGATTTACACCGATTTTCGGCTCGGCGTCCACTTGGATTTGGCTCGTTACAGGAATCGGATTGCTGACGCTGTTCTGGGGTTCATTCTTCGCAGTAAAGCAAACGGATTTGAAAGCGATTTTAGCATTTTCAACAGTCAGTCAACTTGGTTTAATCATGTCTTTACTTGGAGCAGGTGCCATTTCGTATCATGCGACCGCAGCCATGTTTAGCTTCGCGACGTATGCGGCCATCTTCCACTTGATTAACCACGCGGCATTTAAAGGTGGGCTCTTCATGATCGCCGGGATTATTGATCATGAAACCGGTACCAGGGATATTCGTAAGCTTGGCGGATTAATGAGCGTGATGCCGATCAGCTTTACCGTGGCAGCGATCGGTTCATTATCTATGGCCGGTTTGCCTCCATTCAGTGGATTCTTAAGTAAAGAAATGTTCTTGGAATCTATGGTAGCGCTTCGACACTTTGAGTTATTCAACTTCGATACATGGGGGATTATGTTCCCAATCATCGCTTGGATTGCTAGTGTATTTACGTTTACGTACAGTATGTATTTTGTTTTGAAAACATTTATTGGACAGAAGAAGTTTGACCAATTGCCGAAACAACCGCATGAAGCACCGATCGGTATGTTAATTTCGCCTATCATTTTGGCATCCATTGTTATTCTGGTGTTCTTCATTCCGAATGTCATCGGAAAGTGGATTATTAAACCGGCTGTCATGGCGATTCAACCGACATTGTACGCCAATCCGTCCGCTATCGATATTCATGTCAAAGCATGGCATGGTTTTGGAGCTGCCGGCTTATGGCTGACTATCGGTGTAGTGGTATTCGGTACGTTACTCTATCTAACCATTCCGAAATGGCAACCGCTTTATCGTATCCAGCCTGATAAGTTATCGCTGAATCAAGGTTATGATGCGATTATGCGCGGAAGTGAAAAAGGATTGAATCGGGTTTCTCGTCTTTATATGACAGGCAAGATCCGGACATACTTATTGTATATGTTTGCCTTTATGTCTGTTACAATCATCGCGATTTTGTTCCTTAAGGACGCATTCGTTCTAGATATGAACAGTTTTGCAGCAATCACATTATACGGATCACTGAATGCCATCGTGTTGATTTTATCTGTCGGATTTGTTGTATTTGCGAAGTCACGTCTTGCTGCGATCATCGCGCTCGGCGGCGTCGGGTATTCCGTCGCGTTATTCTTCGTCATCTTTAAAGCGCCAGATTTAGCACTGACACAACTTGTCATCGAGACCGTATCCGTTGCGTTGTTCTTACTGGCATTCAAGCATTTGCCCGCACTTAGTACGCATGGGGAAACGAAACGCAATAAAATGGTCAATTTGATTGTTTCATTGAGTGTTGGTGTGATGGTGACGTTGGTTGCCCTATCCAGCCACTCACAAAAAATGATCCCTTCGATTTCTCAATACTATAAAGATACGGTCAAGACAGAAGCAGCTGGCGGAAATATCGTCAACGTCATTCTTGTAGATTACCGTGGATTTGATACATTATTTGAGATCGCAGTACTCGCTATTGCAGGGATCGCGGTACTTGGTATGATTCGTTTGCGTGTATCGAGAAAGGAGCCGACTGATGAAAACAAATGATGTTATTTTACAAACCACAGCTAAAGTAGTGTTTTTCATCATCTTCTTGTTCTCCATACACATCTTTTTCGCGGGTCACTATGCACCAGGGGGAGGATTCGTCGGTGGCTTGTTGACGACAGGAGCGATTGTACTGTTGTTATTGGCTTTCGATTTACGGACGATTCAACAGATTCTACCGTTTAACTTTACAGTAATGACTGCGATTGGATTATTGCTTGCATTAGGTACAGCAGCGGGCTCGATTTTCTTTAATGTGCCATTCTTCACGCATGCATTCAGTGACTTTGACTTACCACTGTTTGGTCACACGTCCCTTCACACAGCGATGTTGTTCGATAGTGGCGTTTACTTAGTGGTCGTCGGTTCCGCCATCACGATTATTCAATCGATTGGAGGCGATGACTGATGGAGTTCATTCTTGCGATTCTCATCGGTATATTATTTACGGCAGCCGTCTATTTAATTTTATCGAGGAGTTTACTGAAAGTAATTTTAGGCACTGGTTTGCTCAGTCACGGAGCGCACTTACTCATTCTTACGATGGGTGGACTTGGTGGCTCAGCGCCTCCTGTTCTAATCGATGGTGTGACGGACTTTGCAGATCCCCTGCCTCAAGCATTAATCTTAACTGCGATCGTCATCAGTTTTGGTGTGACGGCGGTCATGCTTGTCATGGCATATCGGATGTATGCTGTACACCAAACAGATAATATGAATGAATTGAGAGGGAATGATGAACATGATTAATCTTCTTTTATTTCCGATCATTATTCCTTTCTTTTTCGCGATGATCTTATTGTTTTTCAAAGAGCAGGTGGTCGTCCAGAGAGTTTTGACACTGATCGGATTGGCTCTCAGTCTAGTTGCTTCTTTTTGGCTTATCGCGACAGTGAAGACAGAAGGAATCCAAACCGTGACACTCGGAAGCTGGCCTGCACCATTCGGGATTACGATGGTGTCGGACATGTTCTCCGCCATGCTCGTCACGACGACGATTATCATCACATTTTTTGTCGTCATCTATAGCTTTTCATCCATTGGTGTAGAAAGAGAACGATTTTTCTACTATCCTGCGATTCTGTTCATGATTACAGGAATCAATGGTGCCTTTACAACAGGCGATATTTTCAATATGTTCGTATTTTTCGAAGTGCTACTGATCGCGTCGTATTTGCTCATTGTGCTTGGCGGCGAGAAACGGCAGCTTCGTGAATCTATCAAATACATATTGGTGAACGTCATTTCATCTGCCATCTTTGTCATTGCGGTAGCGTATTTGTACTCTATCATCGGCACATTGAATATGGCGGATATTTCGGTGAAGATCGCCGAGATCAATCAACCAGGAATTATTTCTGTCATCGCGATTTTGTTTTTGATCGTCTTCGGAATTAAAGGGGCAATCTTTCCCTTGTATTTCTGGTTACCCAATTCGTACGCTGCACCACCGATACCAGTCCTCGCATTATTCGGTGCCTTATTGACTAAAGTAGGTGTCTATGCAATTACGCGTACCTATACGTTGTTTTTCGTGCATGACATTGGATTCACGCATCAGTTTCTGATGGTTCTATCTATACTAACTATCATTGCAGGTTGTATCGGCGCTCTTGCGTATTTCGATTTAAAACAAATTATCATTTACAATATCATCATTGCAGTAGGTGTCATCTTGTTCGGTGTAGCTCAAATGAACACGTCTGGACTTGAAGGTGCAGTTTACTATTTGATTCATGATATGTTGATCAAAGGTGCACTGTTTGTCTTGATCGGTATCATCATTTACGTAACCGGCACTTCAAACTTGCGGGAAATGGGTGGTTTAATTAAAACGCATGGAACGCTTGGTTGGACGTATTTAATCGCTGCGTTCGGTCTGGCTGGTATCCCTCCGTTGAGTGGATTTATCGGGAAAGTACTCATCACAAAAGGTGCGTTTGAAGCGGATCATGTAATCGGTAGTATCATTATTTTGGCCTCTAGCCTAGTGGTACTACTGTCTGTCATTCGGATTTTCATTTATGCATTTTGGGGTACTCAAAAGAACGAACTGCCTGTTCGCGATCAACGTACGTATCGGCATATGATGTTCCCGGCTATTATGTTGGTACTCATTACGGTAGCGTACGGTGTGGGTGCGGAGTGGCTTATGCCATATATGACGGATGCTGCTGATGTCTTAACAGATCCATCCATCTATATAAATGCGGTGTTAAAGGAGTAGAGGTCAATGGCTTTTCAGATACTATTAAATTTCTTCATTGCAGTCGTTTGGATGTTCATGTCAAGTTCATTGACACCTTCTACGTTCATCATCGGATATCTTATTGGGCTGTTGATGATCATCATGACACGCCGTTATTTCAGTGGACGCTTGTACATTTGGCGAATCTGGTCCGCACTAAAACTGACAGCGATTTTCCTAAAAGAACTGATCATGTCGAATATTTCCGTGTTGTTACTAGTGATCAAGCCGGATTTATCGACTATGCGACCGATGTTCTTCGCTATGCCAACAGAACTTGAAAAAGATTGGGAAATTACGTTGTTATCTAGTTTAATTACGTTGACACCTGGTACGGTCGTCGTTCATGTTTCAGATGATCAGCGTACGTTGTATATCCATGCGATTGATGTAGACGATGTGGATGAAGCAATCGATTCTATTAAAAACACATTCGAGAAAGCCATTATGGAGGTGAGCCGAGGATGATTATATTTTATTCTGTCTGTCTCGTGCTAGTCATCCTGTCTATGCTCGGATTATTATATCGTGTATGGAAAGGTCCTTCCGTGCCGGATCGTTTAGTCGCTCTCGATGCGATCGGTGTCATGCTCATATCGGCGATTGCACTGTTTTCCATCTTGTTCGACACACCATTCTTCATCGATGCCATTCTATTGATCGCCATTATGTCGTTTATCGGCACAGTGTCCTTCTCAAAATTCATTGAGAGAGGAGAGATTATCGAACGTGGATCTGATCGCTGATATTATTATTGTGTTACTCGTCACAGCGGGGATTGTTTTTACGATCGTCACAGTCATTGGAATCTTACGGCTTCCGGATGTCTATACACGCGCACATGCTGCTTCAAAGAGTGCTACACTTGGGGTCATGAGTTTATTGCTCGGAGTTTTCCTCCACTTTTGGTGGAATGAAGGCCACTTTAGTATTCAGCTACTGCTCGGTATCGCCTTCTTATTCATCACTTCTCCAATTGGTGGTCACTTAATGACACGTGCTGCTTATATGTCGGGTGTAGAACCTACCAAATTGACAATTGGTGATGATCTAAAAGAAGCTGTAATAGAACATCGCAAAGAATCAAATAAAAACACACCGGATGACAAATAGTCATCTCGGTGTGTTTTTTTAATAGTATGGATAATAAGGGTAATACGGTTGCGGATAGTATGGATAGCTGTTGTAGTAAGGTGGATAATATCCTCCACCGTAACCATAGCCCGGGGAAATAGCATTACCTAAAAATCCGCCAACTAAACCACCTAGGAAAGGACCCCCGAATCCGCCGAAACCACCAAATCCGCCGCCATAGCCGCCACCATGATGACCACGACCGCCACCGTATCCACCTCTATAATTATGTCTTGTCATCCAAGCTCCCCCTTTCCCTCTATCCTATGACCAACCGGGAAGAAGGAGTGAGGAAAGCGCCTATACCAAATTATTCTTGTTGTTCTGTTTCAGCAGCCAAGCGCTCCACAAAGGTCGCTAATGTACGAACCATAACGCCCGTCGCACCTTTCGGACCGAGCGCATGTGGACTGGCCGCGTCAGACGTACCTGCAATGTCTAAATGAATCCATGGTGTATCTCCAACAAATTCTCCGACAAAGCCGCCTCCAAAGATCATATGGCCATCTCGTCCTGGTGAGTTATTTACATCGGCGACATCACTTTTGCGAATCCGCTTACGATCACTTTCAGTCAATGGCAGTTGCCAAATGAATTCCCCTGTTTCATCCGCCGCCTCTTGAAATTTTTTATAGAATGCGTCATCGTTGGTCAATGTGCCCGTTTTATCATTACCGAGTGCTACAATAACACCGCCCGTTAGTGTGGCTACATCAATCAAATACTCAGCGCCCGCTTGCTTCGCATAGGTCACTGCATCAGCCAGCACTAAACGGCCTTCCGCATCTGTATTCAACACTTCAATTGTCTTACCGCTTAATGATGTGATGACATCATCCGGCTTGAACGCTTCACCTGAAATCATGTTATCTGAAGAAGCAATGACCGCCATCACATTTTTCTTCGGTCGTGATTCCCCAATGATCGCCATAGCGCCGAGTACAGCCGCTGCGCCACCCATATCACCTTTCATGCCAACCATGCCGTCTTTAGGCTTCAATGAATAGCCACCCGTGTCATACGTGATACCTTTACCGACTAAACCCACGACATCTTCCCACTGTTCCGTCGCTTGATACTTGAGAACAATGAGTTTCGGTTCTTCTACTGAACCTTGATTGACCGCAAGAATCGCTCCCATGCCAAGCTCTTCCATTTCGGCTTTACCCAGTATATCTATTTCCAAGTCATAGCTTTCCGCTAATTCTTGTGCGTATTCCGCCATCTTAGTTGGTGTCAACAAATTGGGTGGTACATTGACTAGCGTCCTAGCTTCGTTCACCGCATGTGCGGAGATCATGCCCACTTCTCCTGCAGCAGTAACACGCTCTTCATCTTCCGTCGTAATAAATGTAACCGTAGTTAGGGGGATATCTACTTCATTGGATGACGTCTTGAATCCCTCGTATGTGTATGAGCCCATTCCGATACCCTCAGAGGCTAGGAAAGCTACGTCCTCACTATTTATCTCTTCATTGCAGAACGGTGCTGTCCAGACGCCTACAGTGCGCACACGGTCTTGGTTTAGTTGTTTACCTACCTCAGCGAATAATTCACGCAGAGGCTGTTCTGTCAGTCGCTTCTGATTGCCGATGCCGACAAAGTACACGCGGTCGTAACGTTGCTTGGATAGTGCAGGCATTTTGGTAATCGTCTTAAACTTCTGTTGAACGTCCTGTGATTTAATCCAATCCGGCAAAAGAGGATGGAAAGATTCAACGAACAAATCGAAGCCTTCTACGTTCTCTGGATGATCTGGTATGCCTATAATAAGTACTTCTACTTCCGTCTGATCGATTGCGGATGCTGTTTCTACGTTTATCATGTGTGGTTCCTCCCCTTTTCTTTACGCTTTCCCCATACTAGTATAAACTAGTCTGATTAGCACTAGCAACGGCAAGTATTGTTGGTTGGATACAACGAGTAGATCCAAATTATGTTATACTAATTGCTAAACTACCGACAGTAAAGGAGTGGAACCACTTGGCTATTTTTGAAAATATACCGCTCCTCGCAGCGCTATTCGCCATCTTTTTTGCCCAATTTGTAAAAATTCCTATTCATTTTTTATTAACACGTAAACTCGATTTCGGACTCATGACTTCCACAGGCGGCATGCCGAGTTCTCACTCAGCAGCAGTCACCGCACTCACAACTGCCATCGCATTCGAAGCGGGCCTAGATTCACCACTATTCGCCATATCCGCTATATTCGCGGTCATTGTTATGTTCGACGCAACCGGCATCCGCTACCAAGCCGGACAACAAGCCGTCATCATCAACCAAATGCGCTCCGACTTCCAAATATTCGTCAGTGACTTGAAAGACTGGCCGAAGAAAGACAATGACGCCAAAATTCAAGAACTCAAAACTTTACTCGGTCACAAACCAAACGAAGTATTCTTTGGAGCGCTAACAGGTATCCTCATCTCGATCATTACGTATACCGTTATCTTGTAACGTCGCAGCCATTACGGGGCTTGCGGACGACTCATGTTTTATAGTTGGAAGTATTTTATACGTCACTCTATTTAGAAACATATACGAGTTGATCGTAAGTGAAAGCATCCGCCTGGAGCGTCGATCAAAGGCGCCCTTCTTCTCTACTCTTTTTATCTCTAAAGCAACGTAAAAAACGGAACTGTCACAAGATGTCGTAATTCACGACTTCCTGTCCAGCTCCGTTTTTTCATGTCCACACCTAGCAAAAGCATTAGAACATCTGATAACCCATTTTGCGTAAAACCTTCATCACGAAACCTGCGATAATCGCACCGACCATACCGCTCGCCAAAATCACGATATCTACGGCATGCAGCGACATAATATTCGCCCCTAGCTCACTAAAAGCAAAACCAGGCTTCGTAATGTATTCATACATCGATACATCATCAATAATAAAAATCACGATAATCGGATAAATGATAGCCATAAGCCACGTCATACGTAACAGCATATTTAATAAAAAACCGATACCGAAAAACATCACAATAAATATCAAGATCGATAGCATCACTTGTGCTATGGATATAGTTTGCATGCTTGCTAACCTCCAGTTCATCACTTCAACATTTTACAGGATGAAGCGATGGCTTTCAACAGAATGAGACAGTGTACACAGAACGTTCTTTTCAGATGTCATGAATTATTAAAATTTGACAGATGTTTTTCTCTACTTCGACTGCTTTCACGGTTGACTTGTTGTCTATTTTAATGCATACAAAAAGCACTCGCAGATGCGAGTGCTTTTCGATATTCATTTGAGAACGTTGAATTTACCTTTTTTAATCGTTAATCCTAGACCGCCGATCATGAATAACGCACGATTATCGATCATTTTCTTCATGAATGACGCTTTCGTACCCGTCACTTTTTTATCGAATACTACACCAATCGCATCAGAATCACCTAGAGAACACACGCTACCTTTTAAATCCGGTACGAATTCTTTAGTTGGGTTTCCTTTCATCAATGCGATGATATTGTTAGCAATAATTTCGCCTTGTTGCATAGCGATTTGTGCAGTTGGTGGATACGGACGATTAATCGCTTCGTTGATCATCAATGCACAGTCACCTACTACAAATACATCGTCGAATCCTGGCGCACGCATATCTTTTTCAACTTTCACGCGAGCACGCATGTTTTCTATACCCGATTCTTCGATCAAATGGTTACCACGAACACCGGCAGCCCATACGACTGTACCCGCTTTGATGAATTCAAACTCATCTTCGCCTTTTTTAATCTTCACGCCTTCAGGAGTTGCTTCTACAACCGGTGTACCGATAGAGAATTCTACACCTTTTGCGCCTAATTGACGCACTGCGTATTCCACAAGTTCCGGATCGAAACCAGGCAATACCATTGGCGCAGCTTCTACACAGAGAATGCGCACCTTTTTGGCTGGCACATCATATTCTTCACATAATTCAGGTACACGGTTTCCTAGTTCACCAAGATACTCAATTCCTGTGAAACCAGCTCCACCTACGATAATAGTCAAACGGCTATCATCTTTTACTTCTTCAGTAGACCATGTAGCGAATTGATATTCCATATGATCACGAATATGACGAGCTGCATTGACATTGGCAATAGACAGTGCATACTTGTCCAAACCTGGAATTCCGAAAGTTTCGCCTTCGAAACCAAGGCCGATTACTAAGTAGTCATATGTGTGAGAACCGAGGTTCGTCTTTACGTTTTTCGTCGCCACATCGATGCCAGTAACTTCTGCTTCGATGAACTTTACTTTATTGCTATTGATTACGCTTGAAATATCATAGCGAACTTGTTCTGGAGATAATGTTCCAGCTGCCGCTTCATGCAACCATGTAGATTCATAGTGATAGTCATTTTTGTTGATCAGAACGATATCTGCTTCATCTGTACCTAATGACTTTTGTAAATTCACAACAGTCATTAAACCGCCATAACCTGCACCCAATACTAAGATTGTTGGTCTTTTCACGTAAATCGAACCACCTTTTAGTTTCTTAAACGCCGAGTACGTGTAAAATCAATCTTAATTGGTTTTGCAGTGTCGGCATTTAGTTTGATAATATAGAATCTTACTTTCATTACTTATAGTAGACCTTTTGAGCATGTATTTCAACAGAATTATTATTGTGCAAATAATCAATTTAGACTAGTAGTATATCATTTTTATAATTCCATCAAATCCTGCTCGACTGATATGTTTTAATTTATTCGCAATCTGCCGGTGTGCCAGCTTTTTTAGCTGTTCTAAATGAAGTACCGCAACCACAATTTGCAATGGCATTCGGATTATCGATGGTAAAGCCGCCACCCATTAATGATTCTTTATAATCCACTTTTGTACCTACAAGAATAGCTGCATCCTCTTCTTTAATCACTACAGGGATGCCATGCGCTGTATAAGAAAGGTCATCGTCTTCTTTCTCTTGGGCAAAACCAAGACCATATGTTAACCCGCTACAACCTCCGCCATTAACGGAAACGCGCAAGAACGATCCTTCTTCTTCATTATGAGTCATCATTTTCTTCACGTGAAATGCTGCTGCTTCTGTAATCTCTACTGTATTCGTCATTCATACCACTCACTTTCCACGTTTTCTTTTTATCATATCAATCTTTTTCATCACAATGCAAACAAATAGTCCCCCTACTAGGTCTATTTTAATGTATAATAAGACTTAGGAAAGAAAGGAATGATACTAGTGGAAATTAGCCCATTTTATGAGAAGAAGATGCAGTGCTTACTGTGTAAAGAGCATTTCCCTACTACTAAAATTCGTTCTCGCCAAGTAAGAGTAGTTGATCATGATAGCGATTTTAGACCTATTTATATGAACAAGGAAGTTAATCCTATTTTTTATAATGTTGCCGTTTGTCCGACTTGCGGTTTTGCATTTACTGATGATTTCGTTCCGTACTTTGCGCCCGGCACAAAAGAAATAATCACCAAAAATATAACAGCCAAATGGCATAGTCGCTCATTTGGTGGCGAACGGACGAAAGGGCAAGCGATTGAAGCCTATAAATTAGCGTATTTAAATGCCCACTTTAAAAAAGAAAAGCATTTAACGATGGCAGGAATGATGTTGCGTATAGCCTGGATTTATCGTAATGATGAAAACCGTCAGAAAGAAATGCGTTATCTGGAAATATCACGTGACCTATACATAAAAGCATTTTCTGAAGGTGATTATATGGGAACACAAATGTCTGAAACTCGTGTGCAATATATAATTGCAGAATTATCTTGGCGCATCCATGATCGTGAAGAAGCCATACGAAACTTCTCACGTGTAATTGAAACGCAAAAAAAATCGACCGAACCTACAATAATCCAAATGGCAAAAGATCGATGGCAAGAAATCCGTGATGAAGAACCCGCACATAAAACGAGCTGAATAAGTAAAACCGTGCAAAGAAGGTCATACTTCATTGCACGGCTTTTTTATTTAATGAAATTAAAAAACCTGTTCCACTTCTACTACGCCTGGTACTTCTTCAAGTAATGCACGTTCAATACCCGCTTTTAATGTAATTGTCGAACTAGGGCAAGTTCCGCATGCTCCTAAAAGGCGAAGCTTCACTATACCTTCATCGATATCCACTAGTTCGCAGTCCCCTCCGTCTCGCAAGAGGAATGGGCGCAATTTATCTAGCACTTCTTTTACCGGCTCATATAATTTAATATCTGTTGTCATTGTAATCACACTCTCCTTTCCTTATACTTATTATAAACTGCCAAGCAGAAAAAATCCAATAATGAATCGGAGGTTTGAGTAATATGTCACAATCCCCAGTAACAATCGAAGTATATGGTGCAGAAATCGTCTGTGCCAGCTGTGTAAATGCACCATCTTCTAAAGATACGTATGAATGGCTTCAAGCAGCGATATCAAGAAAGTACCCTGAACAACCGTTTACTATTACGTATATTGATATCGACCAAGATTTAGCAGAATCCAGGCAGCGTGAAATTGTCGAGAAAATTCGTGAAGACGAGTATTTTTATCCACTCGTACTGATTAATAACGAAATGATTGGAGAAGGTCATATTCAACTGAAGCCCGTTTTTAACGCATTAGAAGCACATGGTTATCAAGCACAATAAATAGAGAAAATGATAATTGGATGTATTAATTGAGAACAATACATTCATTGAAGTGGTCGTTCTACATTGAACTGACCGCTTCTTTTTTGTATCCAATTAATGAAATGCACTATCAGGGCTAAAGAAAAAGCCACTTCATGGAAGTGACTTGCAAATAGTTGAGTTACCCGTTGTGCCATTTGTACATCCATAGCAAGCCAGATTTCATTAAACGTGCAATTCTTCCTGTTACGGTACGATCTGCTAAGTACGCAAATCCTTGCTTCTTTCCTAATGAACCCATAAAGCCTTTTAGTTTCAGCTCTGGCATTTCAGGCATCAACGGTTCACCTTTCCAAGTAGAGCGTAAAACTTGAACGATTTGCTCTCCTTGTACTTCTGCCAACTGAGCGCTTGGTGCGTGTGTGAGCGCGGCAATATCTCCGACAACATAAACGTTTCGGTAACTTGGAACTTGGTGATATTGATTGAGTACGATACGGCCTGAACGGTCTTTCTGAATGACTAAATCATCCACGACCTTGCCTGGCTTAATGCCAGCTGTCCAAACTACTGCATCTACATCAATTGTATCTTCATGGTTATACAGAATATGTTCGCCTACTTTAGTAATGTTGGAATTCGCAACGACTTCTACTTCGTTCTCATCAAACCAACCTTTTACAAAGTTACTCAATCGTTCAGGGAAGTCACGCAAAATACGCGGGCTACGATCGAATAATTTAATTTTCAAATCGGGACGACTCTCACGTAACTCACTCGCTAATTCAATACCGCTAAGTCCCGCACCCACGATTCCTACGGTTGCGCCATCGCCTAATCCGAGTAACGTTTGATACGTCCGACGGGATTTCCCAATCGTTTGGATACTTAGCGTATGTTCAGCTGCCCCAGGCACGTTGTGGTAGTTATCTTCACTACCTAGTCCGATAACTAATTCGTCGTATGCAAGTGCTTGTCCGTTTGCCAACAACACTTGTTTTTCTTCGAGCTTAATTTCTTGAATCTCGCCTTCTACTACTTTCAATTGATCATGAATAGGAATGGCGACGCGGACTTCGGAGTCAGAAACGGTTCCTGCTGCCAATGCATAAAATTCTGTTTTCAAACTATGAAATAACGTTCTATCGACAAGTGTAATTTCAATATCGCTTGGTAATTCTTTATTTAACAAACGCAATAAAATTCTCATATTACCATAGCCGGCACCTAGTAAAAGTAATTTTCTCATAACGTTCTCCTTCTATGTCTATTTTCTCGTGCATCTCTATTTGTTATTATAGCAGTTTGTGATAACTTTCACAATATGTCATGTTCATTGACGCTTTTGAGAAAAAAGAGTACCATTTCTAGTAGGCGAGGTGAGAAAGATGAATCCCATCGTGGAGTTTTGTATGAGTAATTTGGCAAATGGTGCCTACCCCGTATTTGAAACGTTGGAGCGCGATCCAAACATCGACGTACTGGAATACGGCTGTTTGAGCTATTGTACGAAGTGTAGTGATACGTTGTACGCGATTGTTAATGGTGAACTTGTCGAAGCGGATACTGCGGATGAACTGACGAAGCAAATTTATCAGTTTATTGAAGAGAATCCACTTTTTTAATAAAAATAAAGTCAACAGGATGTCTTGGAAGCTACTGCGCTTTTAAGGCATCTTTTTTGGCGTTTCAGATTGAACATTTACAACAAAAAAGCCATCACAAGAAGCCGTAGCGGTACGGCTCCTTAGATCGCTTCTTATTACTTCAGCCAATCTGCAAGTGAATGCAGCAAATAAGTAGGTTGTTGTGCCTTCTTTTGCACTTCTTCCATAGGTGTGACTCCGGTTGCGACATACGCCGTATCTATACCATAGCGAATACCCGCCATAATGTCCGTATCATAATTATCGCCGATCAGAAGCATTTCTTCTTTCTCGTACCCACCTTGCTGTCGGATGAACTCCAGCATATGCGGCTCTGGTTTTCCTACGATAAGCGGCTTCGTATCAGTCGCCGCTTCCATCAACTTTAGAAAAGAACCGTTAGCTGGTACTAGTCCTTTTTCGGTAGGGAATTTGATATCTTGATTGGTACCTAAGAAATGGGCACCGTTACGTATCGCCAGACAAGCATCCGCAAGTTTATCGTATGTAATCTGACGATCGAGTCCCATTAACACCACATCAGGATTCGTCGTAGTGATTGTGATATGTTCAAGTTCCAACGCTTCACGCAATCCTTCTTCACCAATCATCATGACGTGGGCGCCATCATAATGCAGTTTGCAATAACGAGCCAGTGTGGTAGCTGAATTTATGATGAAATCCGTTTCTGTTTTCACTCCAAAACCAGCTAGTTTCTTCTGTTGCGCAGTGCGTGTCAAGGCAGCGTTATTCGTAATGAAATACGTCCCCTTACCTTCAGCTTGGCATGCTGCAACGTAATCTACAGCTTCTTGGATCGGTTCACTACCGCGATACATCGTGCCATCCAAATCGAAGCAATACGCGTTATATTGGCCCATCATTCTGTTGGAAGAAACGCCGAAACTGGACCTAATTCATTCGTTAAGTAGTCTCGAACTTGTCCTGGGAATTGTTGTAGTTCATTAAGCGTTTCTCGAATGGATAGGACTACTTTATCTGCATCGACTTCCACGAATTGGCGGACAATCATTGGACGTAATGAAATAAAGGCTTTTAATGGAATAGCTTGTTCAGATTTTATCACTTTTTCATCTTCAAGAATATCGATAATATCGTCGTAACTTCCAGGATCACGCATGATGAATCCGTCGATCATAGAATTTCCTACGTCAATGATTCCTTCAATCAAGCCATGTGCAATTCGTTCTAAAGCCAACTTATTTATATCGCTTTGAAGCCAGTTCGTTTCCTTTTCAAAAATATCGATTAACTGCTCCATATACACTAACGTTTTATTGATTTGATTTTGATCTACAAAATACATAATGTTCTTCCTCCTCATATACTTCATACTTCTATCTTACCATATTTATTGTAAAACGAATGAAAGCTCCGAGCAAATTTGCCCGAAGCTTTCATTTTTATTGTTCTATTTTTGGAGTAGATGCTGTTTCAGGTGCTGCTTCGGCTACAGCTTCCACTTCTGTTTGTTCTGCTTTTACTTTCCCAATCTTTTTCAGAATAAAATAAGCACAACCGAAATTACAGTATTCATAAATATAATCTTGAACAGTGCTGATTTTCGTTTCATACGTGGATTTGGAATTACGGTCCTCGAAAAAGCCTTTTAATCGTAATTGTCCATATCCCCAGTCACCCAAAATAAAGTCATACTTTAGCAGTACTTCGCTAAAGCGTTCGTTCAAGGCTTCTTCATTAAACCCATCGCGAAACTCTTCTGCAATTTCATACTGCATATTCTCTAAAATAACCATTCTCTGCTTCACTTCCATTTAACTGCTCGCTTGTCCTTCAAGTTTCAGCAGTTCGTCACCTTGGCGCTGTTTTTCTTTAGCCGAAGCATTAACTTGCTCGTCTGCGTGGTAACTTGAACGCACAAGCGGCCCCGCCTCACAATGAGAGAACCCTTTAGACATTGCGATTTTACGCAATTCACCAAACTCATCAGGCGAATAATATTTTACCACTTTAGCGTGTTTTTTTGTTGGTTGCAAGTATTGACCAATTGTCATGATATCTACGTTGTGTGCACGAAGGTCATCCATTGTCTCAATAATTTCTTCCACTGTCTCTCCGAGTCCTACCATTAAGGAAGATTTCGTCGGGATCTCAGGATACATGTTTTTTGCACGTTGAAGTAATTCCAGTGAACGATCATATGTTGCACGCGCACGAATTCTCGGAGTTAACCGGCGTACGGTTTCGATATTATGATTGAGGATATCTGGTTTTGCATCCATCAGACGTTGCAAGTTTTCTATATCTCCACCCATATCCGATGGCAGTACTTCAATAGAAGTAAATGGATTTTTCCTGCGAATCGCACGAATGGTTTCCGCGAAAATCGCAGATCCTCCATCCTTCAAGTCGTCACGTGCTACAGCTGTGACAACGGCATGTTTCAAATTCATCAATTCAACTGATTCTGCTACGCGTTCCGGTTCAGCGGTGTCAAGTTCGTTAGGTAAACCTGTTTTAACTGCACAGAAACGACATGCCCGTGTACACACAGCCCCTAAGATCATAAAAGTAGCTGTACGTCGCTCTCCCCAACACTCGTGAATGTTCGGACAACGTGCTTCTTCACATACGGTATTCAAGTTTTTTTCGCGCATTAATTTCTTTAAACCTGTATAGTTCTCATTGGTGTTTAGCTTAATTTTCAGCCAATCCGGCTTTCTAACATGCTCAGATTTTCTTCCTGTTTCAGGTTTGCATGACAACGCTACCGACTCCATTCTGTTGATAGATTCTACTCATGTCAATGTAACATAAATTCAGATAACCTTCAATTATAGACAGCATTTGATATGCACTATAAAGACGAATTCTGCTAGAACAGCCCCACTGGTGAAACAACTGAAAGGAGCTCATGCCAACTCACAACAAAAAAAACACTTGCAACCAAATGTCCGGTTACAAGTGTCCATCGTTTACTATTCGATTTTGAATTTCTTTCGAAACTTACTGAGGATCGTAGCGTAAAAGATGCTAATAAATAGACCGCCCCAGATGATGGTCACACCGAGTAGCATCATGAGAATTGCAGAGCCGCTCATTCCTGTATCCATTTATAGCCCCCCTTTATCTTCTTCATAATCTGATACGATTCTTGTGTTGTCTTTCCATTTTAATGAGGTGAAAACGATCGACATCACGAATGCGCCAATTGCTACCGGCCAGCCAATCGTCCATAAGAACGATGTAGGATACCCTTCATAGTTTTCTGCAATATTGTCTTTAATCAGGAAGAATAACATCGTACCCAATACTAACGGTGTGATGAATGATAACGATACTTTCCACCACCAGCCGAGACGAATATCTGATACTGCATTCGCATGCTGTTCGAACAGTCCGAGTTTTCTGAACACCCAAGCTAGTAAGATAACTTCCACTAAACCGATGACTGCGATACCAAATTGGTTGATGAAGTAATCTGCCACGTCTAGGAAGTATAACCCCCCGTTCGTTGCATACAGCATGGAGATGACTGCTGACAGTCCAATACCGATCGTCACCGAGCGACGTCTTGAAATATTGAATTTATCTGACATACCTGCAATGTACGTTTCACAAATCGAGATGAGTGATGTGATACCAGCAAGTGTCAGTGACAGGAAGAAGAATGCACCGAACAGGCCATTTAATCCTGGCATTTGATTAATAATTTCAGGGAACACGACGAATGCAAGCCCTACACCTGCAGTAGCAACGTCTGCTACATCTACTCCTTGATTTGTTGCCATGAATCCTAGTACGGCAAACACTCCGATACCTGCCAATAACTCGACAGAAGAGTTGGCAAAACCTGTAATAAAGGCGTTATTTGTAATATCCGATTTCTTCGGTAAATAACTAGAATACGTGATCATAATTGCAAATGCGATCGATAAACTAAAGAAGATATGTCCATATGCTGCAACCCATACACGGGGGTTCAGTAATTTATCGACGTCTGGTTTAAAGAACGCATCCAGTCCAATCATGGCTCCATCAAGTGTGATGGCACGGATGACGACAAATAAGAAGAGTAGGAAAAGAACAGGAATAAATATCCGATTCGCCAACTCAATCCCTTTCTTGACTCCGCCAATTAAGATGATGTAACAAATCACCCAGACAAGGAGCAATGGTAGTACTACGCCTCCAACGAGTCCTCCAACTTCCCCAGGGTTATCGGCTAAGCTCAGAACGTCTCCAAAGAAGAATCCTTCCGGGTCTTTTCCCCACGATAAACTAAATGAGTAGACGGTATATTTCATGGCCCATGCAATGATTACGGCATAATAGGTAGAAATAACGAAGGATACAAAAATCCCCCACCAACCTAGAAACTCAGCTTTTTTACCATTCAAACGGAAGAATGATAGTGGGGCTGATCCACGGTATTTATGACCAATCGTGAATTCCATGATCAGAATCGGAATACCTGCTGTTAAAAGTGCAAATAAGTACGGGATAAAAAATGCGCCGCCGCCATTTTCATAGGCGACATAAGGAAAGCGCCAAATGTTTCCGAGTCCTACAGCCGACCCCACTGCAGCCAATATAAAGCCAGCTCTCGTTCCCCACTGTGAACGATTCTCCATACAACTTCACCTCTCTTTTGTTATTTTACAAAACTTTCACCATTCAATTTATTCTGACAACTTTAGTTCTGTATATTTAGTATAAACAGCCCAATTAGAGATGTCAAAACAAATTTAGACTAAGAATGAAGTAATTATCACTCTTAGTCTAAAAGGGAAACTATGCTATTTGTTCTGAACGTTTCTTACCTTTAGTGCTCAAATACGTAAATAAAACTATCAGAGTAATAATAACAGCTACTAAACCGATCCAGACAGAACCAGTCACTCCGAGAACGATGTACCCAATTGCAGCTACACCAGCTGCGACAAGCGCATAAGGTAACTGTGTGGATACGTGATCCATATGGTTACAACCCGCTCCAGTAGAAGAAAGTATAGTCGTATCAGAAATCGGTGAACAGTGATCACCAAATACCGCGCCTGCAAGTACTGCCGCCAATGCCGGTAATAATAGTTCAGGTGCTGCATTGACCATGATCGTACCCGCAATTGGCATCAAAATACCGAAAGAACCCCATGAAGTGCCTGTCGAGAACGCCATTAATCCTGCTAATACGAAGATCAATACCGGAAGGAAAGTGACAGGAATATTCATACGCTCTACCATCGTAGAAAGGAATAGACCTGTATCGAGGGAAGCGATTAGTTCAGTCAATCCCCAAGCGAAAATCAAAATAAGAATAGCAGGCATCATCGCTCTCACTCCGCTAATCAATGCACGGCCCATCCATGATACACTTGCAGTTTCGTTCTTTTTCATTTGTAGAATATATAACAACATAGCTAGCAAAGTAGCTGTAACACCACCAATTACTAGAGAGAACGGTACATCAGTATTTTCAAATATTGCCCAAATATCGAAAACGCCTGCTTCTTTATAGCCCGTGAAAATCATCATGCCGAGTGTCACCGCAATTAACGTCAAGATCGGCGCAACCAAATCACGAACTTTTCCATGCGTATGCTCAGGGAATTCTTCTTTCAACTGACCTGGTATTTCTTTACTTGGGTCATATAGTTCACCTTTGTTCATGGCGCGATCTTCATGCTTCTTCATCTCAAAGAAGTCATTATTCGTCCAAGCAAAGAAGAAGACCATGGACAATGTCGCAATGACATAGAAGTTCATCGGCGCCATCAAAACGAATGCAGTTAATGGTGAATAGCTCACCGCTGCCGTTGTACCTAAAATAAGCGCAAGTTGTCCAATTAAGAATGCGCCCCAGCTTGAGATGGGCGACACGACACAGATGGGTGCCGACGTAGAGTCGATGAAATAGGCCAATTTCGCACGAGAGATTTTGTGCTGATCTGTAATTGGTCTCGCAATTTGTCCAACTGCCAAAGCATTGAAATAGTCATCCACAAAAATTGCAATCCCAAGCCCCATCGTCAACAGCTTGGCTCCACGTTTTGTACGGATACGAGTAACTGCCCAGCGCGCAAATGCAGCGCTTCCTCCAGATAGACTGACGAATGCCGTAATGACACCTAGTAATAATAGAAATAGCATAATAAATATATTGTATGTATTAAGCCCGCCATCCCAAAATGAAACTGTCATGGCCTTCCATATACCTTTCAGTGTCTCAAATGGAGCAAAGTTCGCTAACAGTAAAGCCGCTGTAACAATTCCCGCTCCTAATGATAATAATACTCTCCTTGTCACTAACACCATCACGATGGCGATAATAGGAGGCAAAATAGAGACCCATGTTCCGATCATTGTAATTCCTCCTCTTTCTAGTTGCTAGATGATATCGAAATGCAGAAGATCTTTCGAAGAGTGGAAAGCAGATACTATCTTGTAATTCCAAAATTTCCCGATAAAAAAGCCAACCCCACAGGCAGTAGCATACGTGTAGGAGTCGGCCAGTCAATTGGTCAAAGCAAAGTATTAAATAAATCGCAGTACAATTGGCAACTGTAGCTCTCCATACATTTATCGCTGTATGACAGTGTCATTCCTCTTCGAAATGACCCCAACTTGAGAAGTTGACTCTTCTCAAACTTCGGCATTGCCTCCTTTCGCTCGCGGTCATAGATGTCACTCTCTCGCCAGGTACTCATAAACTATGCAGCCTCTACGTAAGTCTCGATATTCTTCTATTCTTAGTGTAGCAATAATCGACATTGTTCACAACACCCATTTACTCCGTCTTCTCAAGTGGGACTTCGATTTGTGCTGGCGTTTGCTCTCCTTTCGAATAGATTTGAGGTACTTTCCCTCTAATTAATCCCATTGCGATAGGAATTTCCTGTTCTACGACACTCTTACTTGTCGCTAGCGGAACTATGATCTGTACATTCACTTGCAACATCAGATTCACTTCTACATACGCATTGTTAATGCCGAATTCCCGTATATTTGTTTCAACGTTCGCATGTACATCACCCACGACATGAAAACGTATAGGGATTTTCGGTCCCAAGTTACCGATTAGCGGTATATTCGTCGCTTGCCCAAGTGGAACGAAGAACACGATACCTTGTTCTTTTTGCATGCGATCTGGATTATACTCGAGATCTCCGAGTGGCGGTAACATATCCAAATCTCCGCCTTCAGCACGCTCTAGATGATCTTCTACGAGTTGATGAATTTCTGACATGACTTGGCTGATGATTTCTGCGTTAAATTTAGTCGTCACCGTATCTGTCGTATTATCGGGAATATTTTCGATAATTTCATTAACATCGTAGACACTCGTGGACCGATTTTTAATAGCTTGACTGATAACGTGACTAGCTATTTTCTGCGTTTGCACTTCGGCATATTGTGTATAGATTGGCGTTAACTGTTTATTGACCGTATAGAAAAATATCGCCACTCCCACCAAAATTGTCGGGATGACAAAGCGCAGTATAGTTTTGCCATAATTAAATTTCTTTGGTCGTTTCTGATTCGTATAAAACCGCATGAAAACGCCTCCTACTTCACATTATGCGAAATAAGAGGCGGACATAACTAGCGCTCATTGAAATATTTTCTTCCATACCAACCGAGAATATCGCGAATCATTTCTGGCATGATATATTCTTTTTTCGCTTCCTTTAATAACGGATAGAAAAAGCCGAACGTGAACATATCAAGTGTGGCCAACGTATACATTTCACCAGGCTCCACCAAACGATTGCCTGCAAATAATTTTCCGTCCATGTTGCGGTATAAATGTTCATGTATCATGCTACCCATCAGCGTACCACGAAATCCTAAACCTCTTATCGGAAGTTCTGTCCACTTTGGATCAAGTGACTCCTCGTAGATCGTCAACAAATCAGCACCATCCAGATGGATAAGGCAAGGATTGATAGGGTGTGGCAATAAAGAATGCAAATCCCCTTTCGTCACCCACCCTTTACCTAAACTACCAAGGAAAATCCCTGCATTGAATAGTGCACAGTCGGCATCGAGATACGTAAGTAATGCGCGACCAAACAGCGACGATAATGGACTATCTCCTGTTAAGCGCTGTGATAATGGTGCAGGATTATAAAATACTGGAGCTTCTAGAGCCTCTTCTCCTTTAGCAAATAAGCTATTCACTTGTTCAATATCCGCTTCTGACATTTCCATCATCTGTGTTGGAAAAACCTCTGCTTTCATATGAACGACTTGACCTGTCATACGGTCTATATCGACTTGAACATGACCGACATAATGACCAAACTTTTCTGCTGCCGCAAGTAATGTGTCATCGATCCATTCACCATGTTGTAATAAATGATGCGTGTGTGCACCTAAAATCACATCGATTTCCGGACATTGCGCAGCCAAAAGACGGTCTTCATTGATGCCTAAATGCGAAAGACAAACGATGACATCGCATTGCGGACGCAAGTTGCGTGCCATTTCCTGCAACGCCGTGTGCGGTTCGCCTACGCTCCAGCCAAGTTGTTCATAAAACGCGTAGTATGGCGCCGTGGCACCTATGACACCGACGCGCACACCTTCTGTAGTCTCATATACCTTGGACGTTTTCGCCCAGTACGGCAGCTTACCATCCAGTTCAGTCAAGTTGCAGAGCATTACATCAAAGTGCGCGTCTTCATATAATCTATTCAGCGCTTCCTTAGACATGGTGATTCCTTCATTATTGCCAATCGTTACTGCGTCATATCCTGCGTCGTTTAATAATTCGATATTTCCTTTACCTTCTGTTCCTTCGGTAAACGGATGTGACCGATCAATATGGTCTCCAATATCAAATAGAAAATAAGACTCCCCATTGGCTTCCGCTAGTTGCTTCCGCTTTTTAAGAAAGTGATGAATTTGCGGCCAATTTTCGAAATGACTATGGATGTCATTCGTATGATAAATATGAATCGTCGCTACTGTTTCCTTCATATGTGTCAACCCCAAATCCCCTCATAAATGGAATGTAGTCCAAAGACGAGTAAAATGATGCGTATGACTAAAACTAATGTCTCTGATTTCATTTTGCTATTTAAATAGGCTCCGAGCATTCCACCGAAATAGGCTCCCGGCACAACAGGAATCGTATAGAGCCACGGCACATGACCGAGTGAAATATGCGAAATCGAATTGACGATTGCTGATAAAAATACCATCAGCATGGATGTCGCGACAGCCACATGTGGCGGGAACAAGAAGAGTAAAATCATTGCCGGCACGATCATCGTACCGCCACCAATTCCGAATAACCCCGATGTAAATCCAATGAACAACGCCAATAGGATAGCAAACCAAATTGGGTATCCATAGATATGCGTTTTACCTTGGGGATCAGTAAATTTGATCTTTTTTCCGTTGTCCACAAACCATCTAATCGGTTTCAAATATTTCCTCGTTAATAACAGTGTAGATAAAACAATGAGCAATATACCAAAATATAAATTAAATGAAGACAAACTTACGCTTTTATTGACTAGCGCACCGAGTACGATCCCAGGTATACTCGCAGCGAAAAATAAAATGGCACTACGATAATCAATTGTCTTTACTTTCATATAGGACAGTGTCGATCCAAGTCCGTTCGCAATCATCATGATGACCGACAAGCCCACTACACTTTGTGGTGTAATATCAGGTATCATTCCTAAATTTAATCCGACAAATAATGTGACAGGAACCAAAATTGTTCCGCCACCCAGGCCAGCAATCGAACCGATAATCCCCGATGCTAAACCAATGAAAGCAAGTACAACAAACTCCATTAGTGATCCTCCTCAAACAAATCCATTTGCTTGGTGAGAGGCTGACCATATTCTATGTTGAGTAATCCTGCAAATTGTTTGGCGTTTTTCGCGGCATGCTGGCCGGAGTTATTATTAAAGATGACAAATACTTCTTCTGTCTGTTTCTCAAGATGTTTAACGATTTCACTCATACTCTCTAACTCTTTTTCATTATAATCATAAAGATAGCGAACTTTACGCCATGCCTTACTATCTCCCATTGTATTGACCCATCCTTTATCATTGCGCCCGTGGAGACGTAACAGCACTTTCGGATCAGTCGAAACGGGGACTAGAGGCACACTGCCGTCCCCTACTTGTGGCTCATCACAAACGACGTGGATGATGTGCAAGTCTTTTAGAAAGTCGAGTGTTTTTTCTCGATAAGCTGGAGAATACCACGTTTGATTGCGAAACTCCACAGCAATCGGTAACGGCTGTAATTGTTCATGCACATAGCGAATGCGATCAACGTTTTCCTTCTTGCAATCAAACCAAGGCGGAAACTGTACCAGTACCATCGCTAGCTTCCCCGCTTCAACAAACGATGTCATCGACAGTTTAAACAGCGAGAACATTTCTTCTTCAGAATCATAGGGTAACTTTCCACGCTGATGACCTGTGATGCCCTGATACGCCTTCACGATGAATTGGAAATTAGCAGGCGTTTCCTCTGTCCATTTATCCATAACTTTCTTTGATTGTATAGCATAAAACGTCGAATCTAGTTCGACGATTGGAAAGTGTTTACTATAGTCTAGTAGTTTTTTATTTGCGACTGTATTTTCATTATATAGGCTCGGATGGTCTCCCCACCCTGTCAGACCAACATGTATCATGGAAAGACCTCCTCTTATTATCTTTAGCTTAGTGTATCATATCTTATGTATTTTTAGAAAAACCGTACTTCTTGACTTGATTTTACTATTCTCTATATTTCCTAGGTTCCGATCAATTGTATTTCCAAGTAAAAAGCGCCTCGAGATAGAATCCTCGAGACGCCTCTTTACTATTTACCCTTGCCACGCATTCATTCCACCACGTACATTCGTTACATTCAAGAATCCTGCTTTTTTCAGTTGGCCTGCTGCATTCGAACTACGCATGCCACTTTGACAGATGACAATAACTTCTTGATCTTTCTTCAGCGTTCCCAATTTATTCGAAAGCACATTCAATGGGATATTCTTAAATTCCTTTATATGGCGTCCTTTATATTCAGCCGGTGAACGCACATCGATAAACTGGACGTTCTGTTCTTTTATTCTAGCTTTTAATTGTTCAGTCGTGATTGAATGCACACCTTTTGCAGGCTTCATTCGCCAAACTATTAAGCCGACGATGAGTGCTATGACGATCCATCCCATAATGCGTACCTCCTTTTAATGAGTCCATTCTATGATGACGAGAATTACACCCATCACCGCAAACGCTATGTTGCCGATACAAAAGCGCGGAAATAATTTCTTTTCCATTTCTTCTGTTGATTGGATTGTACAGCTTCGGTTGAATAAAATCTGCTGGAATTTATTCATGCATCTAGTGCAGCGTGAATACTTGCTGGATCAAAGCCGATAATCCACTTTCCATTCAACTGAGTTTGCGGAACGCCCATCTGTCCTGTTAATTCCACGAGACGTTCTCCCACTGCAGGATGTGTAGAGACATTGATCGTCTCATAAGGCACATGGATTTCATCAAGATAATTTGTCATCAACGTACAATAAGGACAAGTAGAGGATACATATACAGTTGCTTTTTCAGACATATGAAAAACTCCTTTCCATTCGTTAATACATTTAGTATATACCCCGCCAGGTATAAAATCAATCAATTGATTCTTAGACGCGAAGGTGTTTGTCTTTAAAGAAGAGCAGGCTACTTACTTCTTTAACCGAATGCAAACTAAATCTATTCACTAACACTACATATCAATAGAAAAAACAAGCATGTCTGAATTAAACCATACTTGTTTTTTCATGATTCTATGGACGTTTTAATTTTACGCAATATTCTTATCTGCTCGCTGTATTCACTCTATCGCCTACCAACTTATCCTTTGCTTCACTATACTCTTTGGCTAATTGTGCAACATAATCTTTTGTCGGTTGTACTTTATCGATTATACCGATTCCTTGACCACAGCCCCAAATATCTTTCCAAGCTTTTTGGCCTGCATCTCCGCCAAAATTCATTTTACTAGGATCACTTTCCGGTAAGTTATCTGGATCTAAGCCCGAAGCACGAATGGACGTAGCTAAATAATTTCCGTGTATTCCAGTGAAATAATTACTGTACACAATATCATCCGAAGTTGCGTCTACGATTGCCTGTTTATATTCTTCAACTGCTCTCGCTTCTTCAGTAGCGATGAATGGCGACCCGATGTATGCAAAGTCTGCCCCCATAGCTTCGGCTGCCAATACGCTTCCGCCAGTCGCTATAGAACCGCCAAGTGCCAGTGGCCCATCGAACCATTCACGGATTTCTTGAACGAGTGCGAACGGACTTTTAGGACCCGCGTGCCCTCCCGCTCCTGCAGCGACTGCAATTAAACCATCTGCACCTTTTTCAATTGCTTTCTTTGCGAACATATTATTGATCACGTCATGCAATACAATTCCGCCATAACTATGGGCTGCCTCGTAGACGTCTTCTCTTGCACCTAGAGATGTAATAATGATGGGAACTTTATACTTCACACATAGTTCCATATCTTCCTGCAATCTTTCATTAGACCGGTGAACGATTTGGTTGATCGCAAATGGCGCAGCTGGTTTAGTAGGATTTTTTGCGTTGTAGTCAGCTAATTCTTCTGTGATCTCGATCAACCACTCTTCGAATTGGGCAACCGGTCTTGCGTTTAGAGAAGGCATAGAACCGATTACTCCTGCTTTACACTGCTCAATCACCGTCTTAGGATTACTAATAATGAACATCGGGGATGCGATCACCGGAAGACTCATACTCTTTTTCAATTCTACTAAATTCATCAGTAACACTCTCCTTTTATCGTAAGCGCTTTCAAAATGTGTTCAGTGTATTTCTGTAAAGAACGTACACTGCTACTCTTCAAAAATCTTCATTCTTTGATACATGTATATACATGTATTTTACTTGATTTTTTTGAGTTGTCAATCAATTTATGAATGAAGATTCATTTTTATGTGGTTCAACTTTTAAATTCATCAATCACTTTCTGTAGTGACTCCAACTTCTTCAGTAAGTCCATATACTCTGATTTGCCGATAGCGCCTTCAATTTGTTCCTGCACTTGTGTCCAGATAGGAGTAGCCTCATTTAACTTCCCGTAGCCTAATCCTGTTATCGTGACCACTTTAGTTCGCGAGTCCTGTTTCGCTCTCTTGATCTGCACAAAGCCGGAATCATGTAATATGTTCAAGTTACGCGTAACAGTCGTTTGATCCAACAACATAATCTCGCCTAATTTACTAATCGAAATATCTGGCGATGTATAAATATTGCCGAGCATATAATATTGAGTGATTTTCAATCCAGTAGGTTTCAATAAATGATTGTACAGTTGCGTTAGTGAACCAGATACCGTTCGAAGATTTGCACTAGCACACACGTCAATAATATAATTTGCTTGCTCTTGATCCAAGTCTTTTGTCATGATGTCCACCTCTTTCCTTACAATGAAGATCGCAATGTTTCAGCCGTCTTGATAATTTATTCTAGTATATATGTATGTGTATACTTTTAAAAGTTGGATTTCTCTTGACTCTTAGTAGTATGCTTCTACTACATGTATATACATGTAGTAGAAGTATATCATTGAAATGGAGGCAGGGAAAATGATGAAAGAACTTAATTTATTGGATAGTATGGATTTAGAACAAACATTGATTGGCGCATTGGGAATTACTTTTAAAGAACTTGATCCTGACAAAGTCGTCTGTGAAATGCCGGTTGGTCCGAAAACCATTCAGCCTATGGGATTGCTGCATGGAGGTGCTTCAGTAGCTCTCGCAGAAACTGCGGCTAGCATTGCAGCTGCTTTAAACGTAAATCCCGAAACGCATTATCCAGTCGGCCTGGAAATCAATGCGAATCACATACGAGGTAAAAAAGATGGCATCGTCACCGCTACTGCCGTTCCATTCCATAAAGGACGCACATCAATGGTTTGGGATATCCAAATCACGGATGAGGCAGGTAAATTAATTAGTGTTTCGAGATGTACGATTGCTGTTGTTGAGAAAAAGTGAGATAAATACAAAAAAACGTGCCGACCAACCGAATTGAATCGGCATGAAATCGGCACGTTGCTTTATTCAACTGTTAGGAATATCGCATAAACGTTGAGTTAACAACCCTTACCCAATACTACCTTCCATTTCGAACTTGATCAGACGGTTCATCTCTACCGCATATTCCATCGGTAGCTCTTTTGTGAATGGCTCGATGAAGCCCATAACGATCATTTCTGTTGCTTCCAATTCAGGAATACCGCGGCTCATCAAATAGAAGAGCTGCTCTTCAGAAACTTTCGATACTTTTGCTTCGTGTTCCAATGAAATATTGTTATTCAAGATTTCATTGTATGGAATTGTATCTGAAGTAGATAGTTTATCCATGATCAACGTATCACACTCAATGTTGGCGCGAGCTCCGTCCGCATTACGTCCGAAGTGGACAATTCCGCGATACGTTACTTTTCCGCCGTGTTGAGAGATGGATTTTGAAACAATAGTAGAAGACGTATTAGGTGCCAAGTGCATCATTTTCGCGCCGGCATCTTGGTGCTGTCCTTTACCTGCTAATGCGATCGATAACGTCATACCACGTGAGCCTTCACCTTTTAGGATGACTGCTGGGTATTTCATCGTCAATTTAGAACCAATGTTGCCATCAATCCATTCCATTGTCGCATTCGCTTCACATACTGCACGCTTCGTTACCAAGTTGTAGACGTTGTTCGCCCAGTTTTGGATCGTTGTGTAACGGCAATATGCATCTTTTTTGATGATGATTTCAACAACCGCACTGTGTAGTGAGTTAGTTGTGTAAACAGGTGCTGTACACCCTTCTACGTAGTGAACGCTTGCGCCTTCGTCTACGATGATCATCGTACGCTCGAACTGTCCCATGTTTTCCGAGTTAATACGGAAATAGGCTTGTAGCGGTGTTTCTACTTTTACGCCAGGTGGTACATAGATAAATGATCCACCAGACCATACAGCAGAGTTTAACGCTGAGAATTTATTGTCTGAGTTCGGTATTACCGTACCCCAATATTGTTTGAACAACTCTTCGTTTTCACGAAGTGCAGAATCCGTGTCTTTAAAGACAATTCCTAGATCAGTTAGTTCTTCTTTCATATTGTGGTAAACCACTTCAGATTCATACTGTGCAGATACACCTGCCAAGTATTTTTGTTCCGCTTCAGGAATACCTAGTTTATCAAACGTACGCTTGATCTCTTCAGGTACTTCATCCCAAGAAGTTTCTGCACCTTCAGATGGTTTTACGTAGTACGTGATTTCATCAAACTTCAATGAATTCAAGTCTCCGCCCCATTGTGGCATTGGCTTACTATAGAAAATCTCAAGAGATTTCAAACGGTAATCCAACATCCATTGTGGTTCTTCCTTCATTGAAGAAATTTCTTCCACTATCTCACGCGTTAATCCACGCTCTGAACGGAACACAGAAACGTCTTTGTCATGGAAACCGTATTTGTAATCGCCGATTTCCGGCATTTGTTTTGCCATTATTATTCCTCCGTTCCATAATTGCTCGTACTATGGCCAAGGTCATTGCGACTCGCCAGAGACTCCCTTTTCCATCGCCTTCCAGCTCAATGTTGCACATTTAATGCGGGCAGGGAATTGCGCGACACCCGATAATGCTTCTAGGTCGTCGAGGTCAATCGACTCGTCCAACTCTTTGCCTAACATCATGTCTGAAAAAGTATGTGCTAACTTAACTGCTTCTTCAGTTGTTTTACCTTTGATCATCTGTGTCATCATAGAAGCGGATGCCATGGAAATGGAACATCCTTCCCCTTCAAACTTGACGTCTTTGACGATGTCATCTTCTACGTTCATCGTTAAACGAATGACGTCACCGCAAGTCGGATTATTCATGTCAATCGTGACATTACCATTCTCCAAAACGCCTTTGTTTTTCGGGTGTTTATAATGCTCCATGATTACAGATCGATAAAGTTGATCTAGTTTATTAGTAGACATCGTTAAAATACTCCTTTGTTGTGCGAAGTCCTTCCACGAGGCGATCTACGTCATCAGTGGTGTTGTAAAGATAGAAGCTGGCACGCGCTGTTGAAGAAACTTCTAACCATTTCATCAATGGTTGTGCACAGTGATGACCGGCACGAACAGCTATACCATTCATATCGAGTACAGTTGCAACATCATGAGGATGGACATCATCTAAGTTGAATGTGACCAATCCTGCACGTTGATCGGGATCTCTTGGTCCATAAATGGTCAAGCCGTCGATTTCAGACATTTTATCCATAGCATAACCAGCTAGTTCGTGTTCATGCTGTTCGATTGCGTCCAAACCGATTTCTTCCAAGAAGTCGATGGCTGCACCGAGTCCAATAGCTCCTGCAATAATAGGTGTACCACCTTCGAATTTCCAAGGCAATTCTTTCCATGTGGATTCGTATAGCCCGACAAAATCAATCATTTCGCCGCCGAATTCAATAGGTTCCATATTATTGAGTAAATCCTTTTTACCGTAGAGGACACCGATACCGGTAGGTCCACACATTTTGTGTCCGGAAAATGCAAGGAAGTCGCAATCTAGATTCTGTACATCTATTTTTAAATGTGGAGCTGCTTGTGCAGCGTCCACACACATCACTGCACCGTGTTGATGGGCAATTTTTGTGATTTCTTCGATTGGATTCATCGTGCCGAGAACGTTGGAAACATACATGATAGAAACAATTTTCGTTTTATCGGTAATCGTTTCCCGTACTTTATCAAGTGATAACGTACCGTCTTCTTCTAAATCAATATATTTTAACACTGCGCCAGTTTCTTTAGCGAGCTGCTGCCACGGAATGATATTGGAGTGGTGCTCCATATGTGTAATGACGATTTCGTCACCTTCCGAGACATTGGCACGGCCATAACTTTGCGCAACCGTGTTAATAGCTGTTGTTGTACCGCGCATGAAGATGACTTCTTGCGTGGATTTAGCATTAATGAATTTACGGACTTTCTCACGAGCACCTTCATACCCATCTGTCGCACGATTTCCAAGTGTATGCACCCCACGGTGAACATTGGAATTATCAAAGCGATAATAGCGATCTAGTGCCTCGATTACTTGCACAGGCTTTTGTGAAGTCGCAGCGCTATCCAAGTAGACAAGTGGATGTCCATTGACTTCTTGGTCTAATATAGGGAAATGATTGCGGATGTCTTTGCTGAGCATTAGCGCACTTTCCTTTCAATAACCTCCGTCAATTGTTTTCTAACTCCTGCGATTGGCAATTTGCTAACAACTGGAGCTAAGAAACCATGAATGATGAGGCGTTCTGCTTCTTCTTGTGTAATACCACGGCTCATTAGATAGAACATTTGTAGTGGGTCCACACGTCCTACTGAAGCGGCGTGACCTGCCGTTACATCATTTTCATCAATGAGCAAAATCGGGTTCGCGTCTCCACGTCCTCTTTCACCTAACATGAGAATACGGGACTCTTGTACCGCGTTGGAACGAGTTGCCCCTTTTGCGATTCGGCCGATTCCGTTAAAGATAGCAGATGAGTTTTCTTTCATAACACCGTGCTTCAAGATGAAACCATCTGTATCAAGTCCCCAGTGGACGATTTCAGATGTGAAGTTTTGTTTCTGGCTACCGCGTCCAACCACAACGGATTTCATATCACTAGATGAGCCGTCACCGACTAAATGCGTGATGTTTTCAGAAATCGTATTGCTGTCGTTCATTAATCCAAGCGCCCACTCAATACGTGCGTGAGGTCCAGTAACACCGCGACGGTTGACATAAGTTGTCATACCTTCCGCTAATACGTCGACTGATCCGTAGACAATTTTCGCATTGGCCATAGCAAATACTTCAGCTACGATGTTTGCTTGTGTTGCTGCATGCTCCATAGTAGAAAGATAGCTTTCTACGTATGTTACTTGACTGTTTTCTTCTGCCACGATTACTACGTGGTTGAACAGTGATGCTTCTTCATTATCGTGAATGAAAAGGACTTGTAATGGATCTTCGATTACTACGTTTTTAGGTACGTAGACGAATACTCCACCGTTGATCAATGCTGCGTGAAGAGCTGTTAACTTATGCTCATCCACTTTCACACCGTCAGTCATCAAGTATTTCTGTAACAACTCACTGTGTTCGCGTGATGCTGTAAAGATATCCGTCAAAATAACACCTTGTGACTTCAAATCTTCAGACAATGAAAGGTATGCAGGTGTATTATTGTGCTGCACGTAAATATTTTGTTGTTGTTCGTCATCGATTAATGCTTTCGCTTCAGTTGGCAATTCTTCCAATCCTGCGAAAATCGAGCTCTCAACTGTATGTGAAGGGAATTCTGTGAAATTCCATTTTGTAATTTTAGTTTTATCTGGTCTTGGCATTTCGAGCACTTCAGCTTTTGCTAGAGCGTTCGAACGAAAATCTGCCATCCAAGCAGCTTCCTCCACTTTTGCGGAATAAGAGCGGACGTCTTGTTCGGTCAATGCCAATGTTGTTTCAACCGTCATTTTGAGTCGTCCCCTTTCTTATGCTTCTTGTCCAACAGTTTCGTCTTCGATACCTAGTTCATCTTTGATCCAGTCATAACCTTCAACTTCAAGTTTCTTAGCTAATTCAGAACCACCCGTTTTCACGATTCTACCTTGCATGATGATATGCACTTTATCCGGCGTGATATAGTCTAACAAACGTTGGTAGTGAGTGATGATCAAGCAACCAAAACCTTCGCCGCGCATTTGGTTGATTCCGTTAGAAACAATTTTCAATGCGTCGATATCCAGACCTGAGTCAATTTCGTCAAGTACTGCAAACTTCGGTTTCAACATCATAAGTTGGAGAATTTCATTACGCTTTTTCTCTCCACCTGAGAAACCTTCGTTTAAATAACGAGTTGCCATATCTTCATCCATTTCAAGAACTTCCATCTTGCTATCCATTTCACGAATAAATTTCATCAAAGAAATCTCATCGCCTTCTTCACGACGTGCGTTCACTCCAGAACGGAGGAAATCTGCGTTTGTTACGCCAGTGATTTCACTTGGATATTGCATAGCTAGGAATAGACCGGCTCTCGCACGCTCATCTACTTCCATCGCCAATACGTCTTCTCCATCAAGAGTAACTGATCCGGATGTAACTTCATATTTCGGGTGACCCATGATTGCTGATGCAAGCGTAGATTTCCCCGTACCATTTGGCCCCATGATTGCATGGATCTCATTTGTATTTATTGTTAAGGTAACACCTTTTAAGATTTCTTTGTCCTCAATTCGGACATGAAGATCTTTAATTTCCAAAATTGCCATTCCAATACCTCCAGTATAATCGCGTTGAATGGTTATTATCCATTCTCTATTTAGTATCATTCTAATCTTAACCCATATTCGAGTGGGTTGCAAATCTTTAAGAATCATTACACATATTGACTAATTTCATTGCAACCACGCGGATGAGTATATTTTTCACGATATTTATTTTTCATTTGACAACTAGTGAATGAGAATCAATCAGATCTTAGTACATAAGAAGTAGACAGCAAAAAAGCCGGTCAAGTAACCGACTTTTCTACTATTCTATACTTTTTTAGTGAAACGGTCGACGATCATCGCAAGCGCCCCGTCACCTGTAACGTTTGTTGCTGTTCCGAAACTATCTTGCGCTAAATACAGTGCAATCATTAAGGCTACCATGCTGTCACTGAATCCAAGCATAGTCGTGAGTAGCCCAGTAGCCGCGACAACTGCGCCACCCGGCACACCAGGAGCGGCAATCATCGTAACACCTAGCATAAAGATGAATTGCAAATACGAACCAAAACTTACATCAAACCCGTTCATCAGCATAACCCCGATAGAACAGGAAACAATCGTAATCGTACTACCCGATAAATGGATCGTTGCGAACAATGGTACCGCGAAATCCGTTACACGTTCTGAAGCACCCGTCTTTTTCGCTTGACGCAACGTAACCGGAATCGTTGCAGCAGAAGATTGTGTTCCGATAGCCGTCAAATACGCAGGTAGCATCGTTTTCATCAACACGAACGGATTCCGTTTGTTCAATGTACCCGCCACTGTGTACTGGAATGTTAACATGATCAAATGAAGAAGAATGATCATGATGAAAACAAATACAAAGACTGAAAGCACATTCGCTACTTCACCTGTATACGTCATATTCAGGAAAATCCCGAAAATATGGAAAGGTAGTAATGGAATAATGACGACAGAAATGACTTTGTTGATAATTAAATTAAATTCATCGAAGAACGACATCATCGTCTTCCCTTTAATCGCTGCCATTCCAATGCCAAGCACAAATGCCAATAGCAAAGCGGTCATGATCCCCATCATTGGATCCATTTCCATTTCGAAGAACGCTACTCCAGCTTCACGCGCGCCTTCTGCAATGTCCGTCTTCGTCGTGGGTTGAATGAAGTTCGGCAAAATATTCGTTGCTGCGAAATACGCAAGCAATCCCGCGATCACCGTAGATCCATACGCAAATGCAGCAGACATTCCTAGCAATTTCCCGGAACCTGCTCCAAGCTTTGCAATACTTGGTGCGATAAACGCAATGATAATCAGTGGAACGATAAAGTTCAAGAATCCACCGAATAACATATTAAATGTAGCTGCTAAGCGAACGAACCAATGCGCAAATCCTTCATGGATCATCGGCAATACTAAACCAAGTCCGATCGCCAGCCCAATGGCGATTAGAATTCGCCAAATGAGCCCTAATTTAAACTTCACAATACGTCCTCCTCAAATACACATATGTATTACTCAAACAAAATCAACTTTATCACAAGTCGATAGAATAAAGAAGATTTTGTTTGAATTTATTTGATGTTTTTCTTGTGGGTTGTGAGGAAGTGGATCTAGTGGAGTTGTTTGGAAGTTGGATGGTCTGCGGTAGTGGGGGATGTTACTACTTGTTGAGCGGGGCTTGTGTGGGATTGAGCGGGTTACGCGCTTGATAGAGCGTATAACCCCACACATTGAGCGGGCCACGCGCCCCATAGAGCGGATAAACCCACACATTGAGCGGGCCACGCGCTCCATAGAGCGGATAAACCAACTCATTGAGCGGGTCACGCGCGGGATTGAGCGGATAACCACACTCATTGAGCGGGTCACACGTTAGATAGAGCGGATAACCACACACATTGAGCGAGTCACGCGCGGGATTGAGCGGATACACCACCCCATAGAGCAAATCTCCCAACATATATACAAATAAAAAACCGGTAGCTGCGATAGCTACCGGCGGGCATTATTTTATTTCACGGGAACAACGGATCCAGACCATTCTTTCAAAATGAAATCTTGAATTTGCTCTGAAGTCAATACTTCTACTAATGCTTTGATTGCATCACTGTCTTCATTACCGCTCTTTACAGCAATTACGTTAACATATGGAGACTCTTTATCTTCCAATGCGATCGAATCTTCCATTGGATTCAAACCTGCATCGATTGCGAAGTTGGAGTTGATTAATAATGCGTCGCCTTCATCGTTATTATACAACTGAGGCATTAGCGCTGCTTCGTAGTTCGCATCAAACTTCAAGTTCTTTGGATTTTCTACGATATCGCCTACTTCGGCTTTCACTTTTTCCACGTCATCCGCTAGCTTGATCAAACCTTTTTCTTCAAGCATAGCAAGTACTCGACCGTGATCTGCAACAGAGTTACTGATTAAGATCGTCGCTCCGTCTGGAAGTTCTTCCAATGAGTCATATTTCTTAGAATACACACCGATTGGCTCGATGTGGATTGCGCCTGCATTGACGAAATCATAACCGAAATCGGCAATTTGGCTCTCTAGATAAGGAATGTGTTGGAAATAGTTCGCATCCAGTGTGCCTTCGTCCAAATCTTTGTTTGGCAGTACATAATCTGTGTAACTTTCAATTGTTAAATCATAGCCTTTTTCAGCTAATAATGGCTTAGCTTCTTCCAAAATTACAGCGTGTGGTGTGTTAGATGCGCCGACTACCAATGACGTTTTCTCGCCTTTTTCTGCTCCATCTGATGCTGCATTATCTTTACTACCTTCGTCTTTCGTTCCGCAAGCTGCCAATGCAAGCACTAGTACGGCTGCGAATAGACTGAATAAAAACTTCTTCATATCCACATTTCTCCCTCTCCATTATGGAATATTTCTATGGTTAACAGGTCTCCCTGAAAATCCTATTATCGCTTGTCCAAACGTTTTGCGATGAAATCACCGATAAATTGAATGATAAACACGATAATCAATACCAAAATCGTTGCCATTATAGTTACATCTTCACGGCTGCGCTGGAACCCTTCCAAATACGCGAGTGTACCTAGACCACCTGCACCGATCACTCCTGCCATTGCCGTATATCCGACAAGTGCAATCGAGGTTACGGTAATTCCCGAGACTAATGCCGGCATGGATTCAGGTAACAATACTTTGAAAATGATCGTCGACGTCTTAGCCCCCATTGAGCGCGCTGCTTCGATAACCCCTTTATCGATTTCCTGCAATGCAATCAATACCATACGGCCATAAAACGGAGCGGCACCGATAATCAATGCGGGCAAGGCGGCATTCGGTCCACGCATACTATCGAATAATAATTTCGTAAGAGGAATCAATAAAATAATCAAAATGATAAACGGAATCGATCGGAATATATTCACGAATGCGCCTGTAAAGACATGGGTTATTTTATTTGACCATAACTGACCAGGACTTGTTAAAAACAACAACAAACCAAGTGCGATACCGAAGACAAATGTAAAGAACGTGGAGTAGGCAGACATATAAAGTGTCTCACCGGTTGCTTCCCACATTTTATCCCAATTCACGTTCGGGAACCATTGCTCAATCATGGATCAGCACCTCCGTCTTCACTTCATTGGCATCCAAGAAAGCAATGGCTTCCTCTATAATCGCCGCGTCTCCTACTAGTTGCAAGACGAGTGTGCCGTATGCGCCGTCACGTGTCGTTGAAATATTTCCTTGCACGATGTTGACGTCGATTGGGAATTTGCGGATCAACTCCGCAAGTACTGGCTGCTCTGTACGTTCACCAATGAAAGCTAACTTGATCAACTTGCCATCAGGGGACTCTTGCTGTAAATGCGCCATCGCTGCGTCCGTATCACCGGTATCGGTCACCTGTGAAATGAAGCGCTTGGTAATTTCCGCTTGTGGAGATTGGAAGACATCCAGTACATTGCCGATTTCCACGACTTTCCCCGCTTCCATGACCGCCACGCGATGACAGATCTTGCGGATGACATGCATTTCATGCGTAATTAACACAATCGTTAGTCCAAGACGTTCATTAATGTCCGTCAATAAATCAAGAATCGCATTCGTCGTCTCAGGATCGAGTGCGGACGTTGCTTCATCACAAAGTAAGACTTCAGGATCATTTGCAAGCGCTCGCGCAATGCCGACACGTTGCTTCTGACCACCTGATAACTGCGATGGATATGCCTGTTCACGACCTGTCAATCCAACGAGATCGATCAATTCCTTCACTTTTTGCTTACGTGCCGATTTCTTCACGCCAGCAATTTCTAGAGGAAACATGATATTTTCTTCTACCGTTCTAGACCATAGTAAGTTAAAGTGCTGGAAGATCATGCTGATTTTTTGACGCGCATTGCGCAGGCCAGCACCTTGTAATGTCGTCATTTCTTGTCCGTGAATCAGAATACTGCCGGACGTCGGTGTTTCAAGACCGTTCAATAGTCGAATTAATGTACTTTTTCCTGCTCCACTGTACCCGATGACGCCGAAAATTTCTCCTTCTTCGATGGCTACTGTCACATCATCTACCGCGACAATTTCTGAACGGTTCAATTGGTATTTTTTATGAACGTTTGTTAGTTGAATCATTTTCCGCACCACCTCATTAAGTCTTTTTAATATGTCTTTCAGAACACTACTAACGCCTGTCGTGCCTTCACGGCGCTTTCCGCTTTAGTATCATCTAGCTACAAGCGCCAGGCTCTCGGGTCGTTTCAGACTTTCCAAAAAGGCAAAGAACGCCTTTGTGGTAAGTCCTCCAACGCCTGTCGTGCCTTCACGGCGCTTTCCGCTTTAGTAT